>JBKJJE010000089.1:0-4094 GCA_046598075.1 Stagnimonas sp. | reverse complement strand
GCCGCAGCGCATCATCAATATCCACCATAGCTTCCTGCCCGCTTTCGCAGGCGCCGACCCCTACCAGCAGGCCGACGATCGCGGCGTCAAACTGATCGGTGCCACTGCCCACTACGTGACTGCCGAACTCGACCAGGGGCCGATCATCGAGCAGGACGTGGGCCGTGTCAGCCACCGCCACAGCGTGCCGGACCTGCGCCGCCTGGGCCGCGATCTGGAGCGGCAGGTGCTCTCCCGCGCCGTGCGCTGGCATGTGGAAGACCGGGTGATCGTGCACGGCAACAAGACCGTGGTGTTCTCATAACGCCAGAGGTCATTGCAGCACCCGCATGGTGCGGCGAAGATCACCGCAATACCTTTGATCCTCGAGCCTTGCCATGAACCTGCGCGATCAGTTTTTCAAGAAGCCTTGGCTGTTCAAGACCTTTCTCAACTTCTGGGGGCCGTATCGGGGTGCCGGCATCCGGGTGGTCGAGATCGCACCCGACTTTGGCCGCATCGTCGTCAAGCTGCGCGAGACGAGGAATAACCGCAACGCCGTCGGCACCCACTTTGGCGGCAGCCTGTATTCGATGTGCGACCCCTTCTACATGCTCATGTTCATTGCCCGGCTGGGCAAGGACTACGTGGTGTGGGACAAGGCGGCGAGCATCGACTTCGAGCGGCCCGGCAAGGGCACCGTGACCGCCACCTTCACCCTCACCGCCGAGGACGACGCGAAAGTCCGCCGAGAGACCGAAGGCGGCGCGCGCTACACGCCGACCTATGTGGTCGAGGTCATGGACGCGACGGGACAGCGGGTCGCCAGGATCGACAAGGTGCTGTATTTCCGGCGCAAGGACGCCCTCAAGAAGCCCTGAACGACGGAGCCCAGCGCGTTAGTCCAGATCGACGCAGAACGCCTTCGATTGATTGGCGAGCCGAGCTTTCCCGGCGTCGGACTCGGTGGCGGTTTTGCCGCTCTTGTCGATGTAGTGCGTCTCTTTGCATTGCACACCGGCGGCTTCTTTCGAGCAGTTACTGCCTGCGACCGCGAAGCCGCTGAAGAACCGCGAAGCGGCCACATACCGTGGTGGTAGAAAGGCCGAAGTCCATGTAGCAGCTGGAATAGGGGCAAGCGCGAGAGCTCAGGAAAAAGCAGATGAAGCTGACAGTCCAGCACATGTAGACTGCTGCTCGCCCCAAGGATTGTGTAGGTCAATAATGTCGTTGTTCTCGCGCTTGTTTGGCAAAACGTCATCGCTTTCGCCCGTTCCGTCCTCAGCGTCCCCTGGGTCGTCCGCCGAAAAAGCCGACAAGGCTGCTTCGAAGCCGAGCGCAGCTGAGCGCTCGCTGGCCGCTGCTGCGGAAGAGCACGCTTTGCAGTCGGCCATAAATGCCCAGGACCTCCAGGCGGTGGCTCGGCTGGTCGTTGCGGGGACATCGACCAGGGTTCGCCAGGCGGCAGCGCATGTCATCGAAGATCCGGAAGTATTGCGGCAACTCATCCGCGATGTCCGCGGCGGCAATGACAAGAGTGTCTACAAGATCCTGACGTCCAAGCGCGATGTGCTGCTCGAGCAGTCCCGCAAGCTTGAGCAGTTGGAGGCCGAAATCACTGCCACTTCCGAAGCCCTCGAGCGCCACAGCCAATCCCCGTTTGACGCCTCCTACGGAGCAACACTGGATCAGGTCGAGCGTCGCTGGAATACGGTGGCTGCGCAGGCTGATCCAGAGCTGCGCGGCAGAGTCCAGCAATGGATCGACCGCTCGCGGGAAACCATTGCCGAACACCTGCGGCAGGTGGCGGCCCAGGCCGCACGTGACCAGGCCGCTGCCAACGCAGCGACCGAGGCACGGCTTCTGCGCAAAAACGAGGCTGAGGCAGCGGCCGCCGCTGCCGCGGAGCAGGCACGTCTTGTTGACGATCAGAAGCGTGCGCTGGCCCAAAAAGAGCGGGCTGAACAGCAGGCTGAGCAGCAGGCTATTCGCCAAATCGACGAATTGATCCGAAGGGCACGGGCTGCTTTGAGCGATGGCGGCACTGCCCGTGCAGCCGCGATTCGACGGGCCATCGAGGAGAAGCTGGCAGGAGCTCCACCTCTACCAGTCAACCTGGCCAACCAGTTACAACAGCTCGACAAACAGCTGGACGAGTTGAAGGACTGGAAGAGTTTCTCGGTGACGCCGAAGCGCGCCGAGCTGATCGACGAAATGGAATCGCTCGTTGGTGCAACCTTGGGTCCTCTGGCACTCGCCGAGAGAATCAAGCGTCTGCAGGCTGAGTGGCGCACCCTGAGCAAGGGCACCGGCGAGAATCTCGAAGCGGATCAGCAACGCTTTGAGCAAGCAAATCAGAAGGCGTATCAGCCGTGTAGCGAGTATTTTGCTGCCCAGGCCCTCGTCCGCGCGGAGAATCTGCGGCGGCGCGATGCCCTGCTCGCCCGCTTGACTGCCTTTGAGGCCGAAACCAGCTGGGAGCACCCTGACTGGCAGGCCGTCATCAAGGTGCTGCGCGCGACGAAACTGGAGTGGCGCGACTGCTCGCCGGTGGACCGCGACGCCGGCAAGCCGCAACAGGAGAAGTTCGTGGCCCTCAGCGCCCGTCTGCAGGGCCGACTGGACACCGAGTACGCGCGCAACCTGCAACAGAAGGAGTTGCTGATCGAGCGGGCTCAGGCTTTGCTTGCGAGCGACGATGGTCGTAAGGCCATCGACGCGATCAAAGCGCTGCAACAGCAGTGGCGCACCGTTGGCCTGGTGCCGCGCGAGGTGGATCAACGCCTCTGGGGGCAATTCCGCCAGCATTGCGATGCGGTGTTCCACAAGCGTGAGCAGGAGTCTGCCGCCTTTGCGGTCGGGCTCGAGAACAACAAGACGCAGGCCATCGCCTTGTGTGAGCAGCTCGAAAGCATCGCCGCCCTCGAAGGGGTCGAGTTGCTGGCACGTGCCGGAGCACTGGCCGAAATGAGAAAGGCCTTCGAGGCGCTCGGCGAGTTTCCGCGTGCCGAGACGCGTGCGCTTGGCAATCGATTTGATCAGGGGCTGGAGCGCTGCGAAAAGTCAGTTGCGCGCCAACAGGCACGCGACGCCGAGCGTGCTTGGACCGATCTGTTCGAAGCCGCCAACCTGGTGCGCGCCTACCGGCTCGCGCTGGCACGCCGTTTCGACCCGGAGCAGCTCGACCGTTTGAAAGAGGCTGTCGAAACCTACATGGCCTCCGTGCAGCGATGGCCCAGGGGCGGGCGCGATGCCCTGAAGCAGGCCCTCGCTGCTGAGTGCTCCGCAGATTTCATGGCGAATCAGGCGGCTCTGAAAATGCTCTGCATCCGAGCCGAAATACTGACTGACCTGCCGACGCCGCCGGAGGATCAAGCCTTGCGTCGCGAAGTTCAGCTACAACGCCTGGTGCAGGGCATGGGCCAGCGTCTCAAGGCTGATGCGACACCGTTGGACACCATGGCGATGGAGTGGGTGGGTGTCGGCCCTGTAGAGGAGCCAGCATACGAGCCTCTACTGCAGAGGTTCCGGCGCTGTCGCGAGCGCGGCAACTCTCGCGTCGATGCTCGACTCTGACGATGCGGTAGTTGTCCATATCCGCTGGCTCACACCAGAACCGAAGTTCTGAATCAAGACAGCGGCCGATAGCGACCGACCCCAACGGGCAGGCTGCACCTGCTGGCCTGTCTACATTCGACCGGACGCTTGTGGCACAAACCCGCAAGAGCTCAGGCGCTCAATCCGCCCAAGCCCCATTCGTCACCCGCACCACGTAAAACCCGCTGTAGACATCGTTGTACCAAATCTCCTTGCGCTCGGGCACGAAGCTGGGGCTGGACATGGCGTAGCCGCTGGCTTCGAGATACGGCGTGATGCGCGGCAGCAAGGGAGGGTTGAAGTAGGCGATCTCGCGCGGCTTGGCGGGGTCGCGGATATCGAACACGCGCAGGCCGGAGACGATCATGCTGCAGGCGACGATGTCAGGGTCCACGCGCGTCGGGATGTTGCAGTAGTGGCCGGCGTAGCCCTGGCCGATGAATTGCGCACCGGGGTCGTCGGCGATGGCGGCGAAGTGTTCCGGGTTGTGCACTTCGAGCCTCAGGTTGGAGATGACC
>JBKJJE010000036.1:0-4292 GCA_046598075.1 Stagnimonas sp. | reverse complement strand
GGGCGACAACGTGGCCATGACGGTCGAACTGATCGCTCCCATCGCGATGGAGGAGCAGGTCCGCTTCGCCATCCGTGAGGGTGGGCGTACCGTCGGCGCAGGCGTGGTGACAAAGATTCTTGCCTGATTGTTAAATCGCTGTTGCGCCAGTCAAAGGGCGTGGATATAATCCGCGCCCTTTCGCTTCTCCCGCCCCCAGTTCTTTTCCTTATTGAGTGTGTGCATGGCAACCAGCCAATCCATTCGTATCCGTCTCAAGGCCTTCGATCATCGCTTGATCGACAAGAGCGCCAAAGAGATTGTTGAGACCGCGAAGCGCACCGGCGCTGTCGTCCGTGGCCCGATCCCGCTCCCTACCCGCAAAGAACGTTTCACCGTTCTGGCGTCGCCCAACGGTGACAAGGATGCGCGCGATCAGTTCGAAATCCGTACCCACAAGCGTTTGATGCAGATCGTAGAGCCGACGGAAAAAACCGTCGACGCGCTCTCGAAGCTCGATCTGCCGGCGGGTGTGGAAGTCCAGATCAGCCTCAACTAAGGAGACTTCATCATGACTAATCAAGTCTCTCGTTTGGGTCTGGTCGGCAAGAAGGCTGGCATGACCCGCGTCTTCACCGAAGCCGGTGAATCGATTCCGGTCACCGTGCTGCAGTGCCTGCCCAACCGCATCACCCAGATCAAGACCGTCGAAACCGATGGCTACCGCGCCGTCCAGGTCACCTTCGGTGAAGTCAAGCCCAGCCGCGTCACCAAGGCGCTGGCGGGTCACTTCAAGAAGGCGGGCGTTGCCGCTGGCAGGGAGCTCGTCGAGTTTCGTCTGGGCGAAGGCGAGGGCGCTGATTTCGCTCCCGGTGCCGAGCTCAAGGTTGACATGTTCAGCGACATCAAAGCGGTCGATGTCATGGGCACCAGCATGGGCAAGGGTTTTGCCGGCTGGCAGAAGCGCCACAACTTCGGTGGTGGTCGCGCGTCACACGGTAACTCGCTCTCGCACCGCATGCCTGGTTCGATCGGTCAGCGTCAGTCGCCTGGCAAGGTGTGGAAAGGCAAGGAGATGGCCGGACACATGGGTTCGACCCAGATCACCGCGCTCAATCTCACGGTTGTCCGCATCGACCACGAACGCAATCTCATCCTCGTGAAGGGCGCAGTGCCCGGCCACGCAGACGGCACGATCATCGTGCGTCCGACGGTCAAGTAAGGCTTACCACTCATGGAACTCAAAACTCAAACTGGCGAAGCGATCACGGTGTCTGACACCGTCTTCGGCGCCGAATACAACGAGCCGCTCATTCACCAGATCGTCACGGCCTACATGGCTGCTGGCCGTTCGGGCACGAAGGCGCAGAAGTCAAAAGCCATGGTTTCCGGCGGCGGCAAGAAGCCCTGGAAGCAGAAGGGCACCGGGCGTGCGCGCGCCGGCTCCATCCGTAGCCCGCTGTGGCGTGGTGGCGGCAAGACGTTTGCCGCCGTGCCGCGTGACTTCTCGCAGAAGGTCAACAAGAAGATGTATCGCGGCGCGATCCGTTCGATCGTCGCCGAGCTGACTCGCAAGGGCCATCTCGTTGTCGCTGATACCTTCACTGTGGCCGAAGCCAAGACGCAGTCCCTCATCGCCAAGCTCCAGCAGGATGCCTGCGGCACGGACATTCTCCTGGTGCTGGATGCGGTCGATAAGAATTTGTTCCTCTCCGCCCGCAACCTGCACAAGGTTGGCGTCTGCGACGTCGAGGCGCTGAACCCTGTAGCGCTCTTGCGCCACGAGAAAGTGCTGATGACCCGCGAAGCGGTCAAGAAGCTGGAGGCCTGGTTGTCATGAGCAACATCACTGTCGCTGGCGAGCGCCTGCACCAGATTATTCTGGCGCCGGTCGTCTCGGAAAAATCCACCCGCGTTGCCGAAAAGCGCAACCAGGCGGTATTCAAGGTCCTGCTCGACGCCAAGAAGCCGGAAATCAAGTCTGCCGTCGAGAAGCTCTTCAATGTCAAGGTGACCGGCGTGCAGACGCTGATCGTCAAGGGCAAGAAGAAGCGCTTCGGCAAGACCGAAGGCAAGCGTTCGGATGTGAAGAAGGCTTACGTGTCGCTCGCCGACGGTCAGGAAATCGACTTCCTGAACGGCGCAGCGCCGACGGCCTAAAGGGAAGAACTAGACATGGCACTCGTCCAACTCAATCCCCGTTCGCCGGGCACCCGTCACCAGGTTCGTGTGGTGCACAAGCACCTGCACAAGGGCGCCGCCCACGGCCCCCTGCTGGAGTCGCAGCACAAGCACGGCGGCCGCAACAATAATGGTCACATCACCACCCGGCATCAGGGCGGTGGTCACAAGCAGGCCTATCGTCTGATCGACTTCAAGCGCAACAAGGATGGCGTGCCGGGCAAGGTGGAGACGATCGAATACGATCCGAACCGTACCGCCCACATCGCGCTGATCCTGTTCGCAGACGGTGAGCGTCGCTACATCATCGCGCCCAAGGGCCTGGTGGTGGGTGATGCGATCCAGAACGGCAGCGATGCGCCGATCAAGAATGGCAACGCGCTGCCGCTGCGTAACATTCCGGTTGGCTCGACGATCCACTGCGTCGAGATGCGCCCTGGCAAGGGTGCGCAGATTGGCCGCTCGGCTGGTGCTGCCATCCAGTTCGTCGCCCGCGAGGGCGAGTATGTGACCCTGCGTCTGCGCTCCGGCGAAATGCGCAAGATCCACAGCGAATGCCGCGCGGTCATCGGCGAAGTCAGCAACAACGAGCACAACCTTCGCCAGTACGGCAAGGCCGGGGCCAAGCGCTGGAAGGGCATCCGCCCTACCGTCCGTGGCGTCGTGATGAACCCGGTCGACCATCCGCACGGTGGTGGTGAGGGCAAGTCCGGCCAGGGCAATCCGCATCCGGTTTCTCCCTGGGGCCAGAAGGCCAAGGGTTTCAAGACTCGCAACAACAAGCGCACGCAGCAGTTCATCGTGCGCAGCCGCCACAAGAAGTAAGAGAGCACGACCATGCCGCGTTCCGTCAAGAAGGGCCCGTTCGTCGACCATCACCTTGCGAAGAAGGTGAGCGACGCTGCCGGTGCCCGTGTCAAGAAGCCGATCAAGACCTGGTCGCGCCGTTCCATGATCACCCCCGATTTCGTCGGCCTCACGCTGCAGGTGCACAACGGCAAGGTTCATCTTCCCGTTTATGTCACCGACAACATGATCGGCCACAAGCTCGGCGAGTTCTCGCCCACCCGGACCTTCAAAGGTCACGGCGGCGACAAGAAAGGCTAAGGAACGACCATGCAAACGCAAGCCGTTTTGAAGTTCACCCGCCTGTCTTCGCAGAAGGCCCGTCTGGTTGCTGACCTGGTCCGCACCAAGCCGGTTGGCGAGGCTGTCAACATCCTCAAGTTCTCCAAGCAGAAGTCTGCGCGGATCATCTTGAAGGTGCTGGAGTCCGCCATCGCCAACGCCGAAAACAATTTCGGTGCTGATGTGGACGAGCTGAAAGTGCAAGAAATCTTCGTCGATAAAGGGCCGGTGCTGAAGCGCATCATGCCGCGTGCAAAAGGCCGTGCTGATCGCATCTTGAAGCCGACTTCGCACATCACCATCAAAGTGTCTGACGGCAAGGCTGCTTAAGGAATCCCATGGGCCATAAAGTAAATCCAAACGGCTTCCGCCTCGGCATCACCACCAGCCATACCTCGACTTGGTACGCTGAGAAGGGTGCTTACGCTGAGACGCTCGCCAAGGACATGATCGTCCGCGCCTTCTTGTTCAAGAAGCTCGCTGCCGCATCCGTCAGCAAGATCCGCATCGACCGTCCGGCCAAGTCCGCGCGCGTCACCATCCACACCGCTCGCCCTGGCATCGTCATCGGCAAGAAGGGTGAGGACATCGAGAAGCTGAAGGCTGAAGTCGCTGCCAAGATGGGCTTGAAGACCGACTCCGTGCATATCTCGGTTGAAGAGATCAAGCGCCCGGAACTCGATGCCAAGCTGGTGGCTGATTCGATTGCGCAGCAGCTCGAGCGTCGCATCATGTTCCGTCGCGCCATGAAGCGCTCGGTGCAGAACGCCATGCGTATCGGTGCCGGCGGCATCAAGATTCAGTTGGGTGGCCGTTTGAACGGTGCTGAAATCGCTCGCGTCGAGTGGTACCGCGAAGGCCGCGTGCCCTTGCATACCCTGCGCGCCCATGTGGACTACAACACCGCTGAAGCCAAGACCACCTACGGCATCATCGGCGTCAAAGTCTGGGTCTACACCGGCGAAGTGTTCGTGGCAGAAACCGCCAACGCGCCAGTGATTACC
>JBKJJE010000005.1:0-19859 GCA_046598075.1 Stagnimonas sp. | reverse complement strand
AAAAAACCCCGCCGAAGCGGGGTTCAATACGGCCTTAACGACGCCGGGGATCAGCTGGGGCAGCCGGGCGTGATGGCGTTGGCATCCAGCGCCGCGTTGCTCTCGCTGACGTTGAGGCTGTTCACCTCGACCGGCAAGGCGGTGTCGCACGAGTTGCCGGTGATCATCGCGATCAGCGAGGCCACGAAAGAGCTGAAGCTCTGCGGCGGGTTGGTGGGCTGGGTGATGGGGCTGTCGGTGGCCTGCGGCGAGTTGGCGTCGTTGCAGCCGCTCAAAAGAGCGGCTGCACCCAGCAATGACGCAGCAAAAACATGGCGTGATTTCATGACGCGCCTCCCTTACGGTGCAGTCGGGTTGACGATGCCGTTCGACGCCGCACCGTTCGGCGAGCCCGGACGCGGAGCCTTCAGATACGGGAAGCTGGTGTCGAACTGCGAGACGTCATTGATGGCTTCGTCGTGGTAGACCTGATAGTTGCCGTTGGCATCGCGGTTGGGGTTGTTGGCCCCGAGCAGGAAGCCGGCCACCACCGACAGCTCGATGTCCACCACGTCGTCGCCGGGGCGGCGGCCGTTGGGGAAGCCGGCCGGATCGCAACCGGGGTTGCCGGTGTCCAAGGTGCCATCGTTGCGGAAGCACAGCGCCGCACCGACATTGGCCTGATTGGCGGCAGCGGTGGCGGGCAGCGCGGTGTTCAGGCGCAGCATCTCGCCCGGGGCCACCGTCGTCGAGGCCATGCCGTTGGTGCCGGCGTTGACGCCCGGCACGCCGGTGAGGAAGGCCTGTACGAGGTCATTACGCGGCGTCGGCGGCACTTTGGCGGCATCGCCGAACAGCGCATTGAGCAGCACCGGCAGCGTCGGCTGGGTGACGTAGTTGATGAACTGCGGATCGTCCTTCGGCTCGCTGGCGTTGAAGCGGTCCTTGTCGGTGATGCCGATCACCACTTCGTTGACCAGCGGCGAGCCGAGACGTGAAACCTGCGTCCATGCGCCGCCTTCCACCGAGGCGCCACGCGCACGCGCACGGGCGGTGCCGGCAGCGCCGGAGGGCTGGGAGTTGAGCACGCGCGACTGGCGCTGGCTGGCGCTGGTCCAGGCGCCGATGACGGGGGAATTGGCATCCCTGGTCAGACAGCTGCTCGCCACTTCCATCGCCAGCGTGGTGATGTTCTTGTCGGCGGTGGCGCTGCCCTTGGCATTGCGGTTGCTGTTGAGCGGGTTGAGGTTGACCAGGTCGAAAACCTCACCGAGGTTCACCGCAAAACCTTCCTTGCGCTGGCCGACGAACAGTCGTGCCGGGACACTGCAGCCGGGGATGGTGACGTTGTAGATGAACTGGTTGGCGTAGGCCGGATAGTTCGGGATCGACTTGGTACCGATGTTGTCCACCGGCTTGGTGAATACGGTGCCACCGCCCGCGACATTGGTGACCGGCTGCGGCGAGCCGCTGCGACGGGCTCCACGCACCACGCCGACGGTGAAGGTTTCGGTGCGGTTCAGGGCCGGATTGTTGCCGGTGGGCGGCAGGTTGATGAGCGGGATCGGCTGGTTGGCACCGCTCGGGGTTCCGGTGGTTGCTGCAGCGCTGCCGGTAGCAGCAAGGCCGAGCAGGGTGTTGGTGAAGCGGAACTGGAAGGTGATGTCCTCCACCGCGTCGGCGCTGTTGTCGACATGGATCTCGTAGAGCGCAGTGGGGTTGAGGGCGAAGTAGTTCGGACCGCCGTAGGCATCCTGCAGCGGGTTGTAGTTGGCGAGCAGGGTGACGAAACCGCCGGCGCCACTCAGCGGGCGGGCATCGCCGTAGCTGCGGAACATGTAGAAGTCGGTGCCGTCCACGCTCGGATTCTGGGCGATGGAGGGAGCCTCGCGGTGGCTGGAGGCCAGGGCGCTGGTCGCCAACGAGGCGGCGGCAACAGCGATGAGGGTGCGCTTGAGGGACATGGTTTTATCTCCGAAAAACTTGATGTGGCTTTGAATGAGTGAGCTTCTGGCCAGGCAGCCATCGGCAAGTCGATACACAACGCTGAATGTCGCTGCTTGAACATCTACTCAGCGGCAATGGCAGCAGATGCCTATAAGGGAAACATATGAAAAAGTATTTAAACGTCTTACTGCATGCAAGTTGGGTAGTAAGAACTTTGTAGCGGTGCCGGGTGATGCATTCAGTGCGATTGCGTACAAAGAAAAGCGTGCACCGACAGCTACTGCTACTAAACTCAACCGGCCATTCCCTGAACGCCGCACAAGCCATGCCCGAGTTCGAAAACGTAAAGGTCGTCAAGAAAGCCAATGTCTATTTCGGCGGCCAGTGCATCAGCCACACCGTGTTGCTCGCCGATGGCGCCCGCAAGAGTGTCGGCGTGATCCTGCCCAGCCAGCTCACTTTCAGTACCGCGGCACCCGAGGTGATGGAGCTGATCGACGGCCGCTGCCGGGTGCGCCTGAGAGGCGAGCCGGGCTGGAAGGACTACGCCGGCGGCCAGTCATTCTCCGTGGCCGCCAATTCCAGTTTCGAGATCGAAACCCTGGACGCGCTGCATTACGTCTGCCATTTCGACTGAGCGCGCCTGCGGCTGCGGAATCTATTCCTCGTCGCCGAGCGACCAGGTTTTCAGTTCGAAGCGGCAGAAGTCCGCCGACCCCCACTCGCCGAGCCGCACCACCGGCGAGTCTTCCGAAATCTGTACGCGGGCGCTGCCCAGATCGGCCACCAGCATGTCGCCAACCCGACGCAGGCCGCGATCGCTGCCGGCCAGCGTCACGCTGCCGTCGTCGGGAAAAACCGTCGGTTCCGAGGTCTTGGACAAGGCGCTTTTCAGCGCCTTCAGGCGCGAGCTGGGGCCCAGCTCGCAGCCGGAGAGCCGCCGGATGCTGCCGGCGGATTTCAGTACCGCCACGTCTTTCTTGAGGTCCTGGCCGCTGAAGCGCAGGGCCAGCGCCCGCTCGCGGCCATCCTGCCAATAGGCCAGAAACTCGATGCCGTCCTCGGTCACCGGCAGGGCATAGGAACCGCTCGCCAGTGCCTCGGCGGTCACCGTCGGTGGCGCAATCAGGGTCCAGCCGCCGAAGCGGTAAACCTGAGCACTGTCAGCGGCCCACAGCGCGGTGCTGGAAATGACTGAAAGTAATAGAACCGATAGCAAAGTTTTCGGCACTGGTATTGAAGGCATGGGCTAGACTCCTGCCGAGTTGAGGTCCGCGCCAGGGGAAGCTGGCGCCGACAGCATCCAACCACATCCGATCAGGAGCGTCCATGTCGGTCAAACTCGCGGTGCTCAAAGAAACACGCACGCACGAAAAGCGCGTGGCCTTGGTCCCGGCCGTCGCCGACAAGCTCGCCAAGCTGGGCTGCGAAGTGTCGATGCAAGCCGGTGCCGGCGATGCGGTCAAGCTGCCGGATACCGCCTTCAAGAACGTCCACGCCATTGCCAATCCGCAGGGCATGGTCGGCGACGCCGACATCGTCTGTGCCGTGCAGGCCCCATCGCTGGAAGTGGTCGCGGCGATGAAGGAAGGCAGCATCCTGATTTCCTTCGTCTACGCCCACAAGGAAATCGAGCTGGTGAAGAAGCTGCGCGACAAGAAGATCACCTGCTTCGCGATGGAACTGGTGCCGCGCATCACCCGTGCGCAGGCGATGGACGCGCTCTCCTCCCAGGCGGCTCTGGCGGGCTATTACGCCGCGCTCATGGGCGCCACCCAGATCGCCCGCATCCTGCCGATGATGACCACGGCGGTGGGCTCGATCCGCCCGGCCAAGGCGCTGGTGATGGGCTTGGGAGTGGCGGGCCTGCAAGCATTGGCGACCGCGCGCCGACTGGGCGCGATGACCGAAGGCTATGACGTGCGGCCCGAAACCAAGGAACAGGCCGAGTCGCTGGGTGCCAAGTTCGTCGACACCGGTGTCGACGCCCGCGGCACCGGCGGCTACGCCCGCGAGCTGACCCAGGAAGAAAAGGACAAGATCGCCTCGGTGGTCACCAAGCACATCCAGGCCGCCGACATCATCATCACCACCGCCGCCATCCCCGGCCGCCCCAGTCCCAAGCTGATCAGCAAGGCACAGGTCGACGGCATGAAGGCCGGCAGCGTCATCATCGATCTGGCGGCCGAAGGCGGCGGCAACTGCGAGTACACGGTGCCGGGCGAAACCGTGCAGATCGGCCAAGTGACGGTGGTGGGCCCGCTGAATGTGCCCTCGCTGCTGGGCGAGCACGCCAGCGAGCTGTATGCCAAGAACCAGTTCAACCTCATCGAGCTGTTCGTCAAAGAACAGGCGATCCGCATCGACTGGGAAGACGAGGTGCTGGCCAAGTCCTGCCTGACCCACGCGGGCGAGATCAAGAACGAAGCCGCCAAGAAAGCGGTTGAAGCGGCTTAACTTTAAGGGAGCCTCATTCATGGAACCGACCACCGTCATCACGGGCTTTGTCGCCCTCTACATCTTCATGCTCGCGGCCTTCACCGGCTACGAGATCATCGGCCGGGTGCCGGCGATCTTGCATACGCCGCTGATGTCCGGCAGCAACTTCGTGCACGGAATTGTTGTTGTTGGCGCCATGTTTGCGCTGCTCAACGCCACCACCGTCGTCGAGCAGGCCATAGGCTTCTTCGGCGTGCTGCTCGGTGCCGGCAATGCCGCCGGTGGCTACGTGGTGACCGAACGCATGCTCGACATGTTCAAGTCGTCCGACAAAAAGAAGGGCTAAGCGCCATGAACGCACAACTGCTCATTGATCTCTCGGCACTCGCCGCCTCGTTCCTGTTCATCTATGGCCTGAAGCGCATGTCCTCGCCGGTGACGGCGCGCTCCGGCATCGTCGTCGCTGGTGTCGGCATGCTGGTTGCAGTGCTGGCGGCCTTCCTCTATTACTTTGGCGTCGCCGAGGAAGCCAAGCCGCATCTCTCGACCAATCTGGTGCTGACCGCGACGGCCCTCGGCATCGGCGTCGGCTGGGCCTGGTGGAGCGGCAAGCGGGTGGCGATGACTGCCATGCCGCAGATGGTCGCGCTCTACAACGGCATGGGTGGCGGTGCCGCTGCCGCCATCGGTGCGGTGGAGTTGCTGAAGACCTCCGGCACCCACAAGGAAGTGGCGCTGGTGGTCACTATCATCGGCTCGCTGATCGGCGCGATCTCGCTGTCCGGTTCGCTGATCGCCTGGGCCAAGCTCGACGGTCGCATCAACGGCACCTGGCGCATCAAGGGCCAGCAGCTGCTCAATGGCGCCGCATTCCTGGCGACGCTGGCGTTGGGCCTGTGCATCGTTTTCGTCTACCACGGCCATGCGCCGATGGCACTCACTGCCGCGTTCTTCGTGCTGGCACTGATCTTCGGCGTGCTGATGACCATGCCCATCGGCGGCGCCGACATGCCGGTGGTGATCTCGCTCTACAACGCCTTCACCGGCCTCGCGGTCGGCTTCGAGGGTTATGTGCTGCAGAACCCGGCGCTGATGATCGCGGGCATGGTGGTCGGCAGCGCCGGCACCCTGCTGACGCTGCTGATGGCGAAGGCGATGAACCGCAGTGTCGCCAACGTCATCTTCAGCAATTTCGGCACTGCCGGCAACGAAGTGCAGGGCGAGATGAAAGGCAGCCAGAAACCGGCGGAAGCCGGCGATGCTGCCGTCAACATGCGCTACGCCAGCAAGGTCATCATCGCCCCCGGCTATGGCCTGGCCGTGGCGCAGGCGCAGCACAAGCTCTATGAGTTCGTGAAGCTCCTGATCGATGCGGGCGTGGACGTGAAGTTCGCCATCCATCCGGTGGCAGGCCGCATGCCCGGCCACATGAACGTGCTGCTCGCCGAAGCCGGCGTGCCGTACGACCTGATCTACGACATGGAAGACATCAACGGCGAGTTCAAGGAGGCCGACGTCGCCATCGTCATCGGCGCCAACGACACCGTGAACCCTGCCGCGCGCAGCAACAAGTCCTCGCCGATCTACGGCATGCCGATTCTCAACGTCGACCTGGCCAAGCAGGTCTACGTGGTCAAGCGTGGCCAAGGCAAGGGTTACTCCGGCGTCGAGAACGAACTGTTCTTTGCCGACAACACCAACCTCGTCTACGGCGACGCACAGAAAGTGATGGTGCAGATGATCCAGGCCGTGAAGTCGCTGGAAGGCGGCCACTGATCCTTTGACCCGAGTGCTCAAGACGGCCACCTCGAGTGGCCGTTTTGCTGGCTGCCTTCGCTAAAGTGGCGACATGAACAACCCGCGCTATTACGACTTCCTGATGGCCGGCACGGTGGCCGTGCTGCTCTGCTCCAATCTCATCGGCCCGGCCAAGGCCTGCGTGCTGACGCTGCCCTGGATCGGCGTGGTGACGTTCGGCGCCGGCAACCTGTTCTTCCCCATCAGCTACATCTTTGGCGATGTGATGACCGAGGTCTACGGCTTCGCGCGCGCGCGGCGGGCGATCTGGGCCGGCTTTGCGGCCATGCTGTTCGCCACCGCGATGAGCACGATCATCCTCGCCATGCCGGCCAGCCCGGATTCCGACTACAACAAGCTGCTGCAGCCGGCGCTGGAGGTGGTGTTCGGCAACACCTGGCGCATCGTGGTGGCGAGCATGATGGCGTTCTGGGTAGGCGACTTCGTCAACTCCTACGTGCTGGCGAAGATGAAGCTGTGGACGGAAGGGCGGATGCTGTGGACCCGCACCATCGGTTCCACCCTCTGCGGGCAGTCGATCGACTCGCTGCTGTTCTACCCGGTGGCGTTCTACGGCCTCATGGACAACAGGACCCTGCTGGCGCTGATGCTGTTCAACGTGCTGTTCAAGATCGGCGTCGAAGTGCTGTTCACGCCACTCACCTACTGGGTGGTGCACAGGCTCAAGACAGCTGAAGGCATCGATACCTTCGACCGCGACACCGCGTTCACGCCGTTCTCGCTGAAGACCTGAGCGCGCGGGGTTTCAGGGCAGCACCTCGCTGCGGGTGCGTGGATCCATCTGCGCCATCATCGGTGTGGATTCGCCCATCACCATCACGCTCGGAGCGACGCCAGCAGCCGGTTCGCGGGTTTCCGCGATCACCCGCAGACGCCAGGCGACGAAGGCGGCATAGGCTGCGAGCACCATGGCCACGGTCAGGAACAAGCCGGAGGGGCCGACCCGGCCCATCACCAGGCCGCACAGCAGCGGCCCGACACAGGTGCCCAGCCCGTAGCACAGCAGCTGACCGGCATTCGCAGCCACTGGGTTCTCGCCGTGCAGGCGGTTGTGCATCTGACCCAGACAGATGGGATACAGGCTCGCCATCAGCGCCATGAACAGGATGGTGGCGGCGAACAGCGCGCCCAGCGAGCCGCGCCCGGCGGTTGCCACGATCGACGCCGACAGGCTGGCGGCGATGGCGATGCAGGCGATCAGCTGGCGGCGATCCCAGCGGTCGGCCAGCCGCCCGATCGAAAACTGCAACAGCATCGAGGCGAACACGGCGGCCGCCATGTAATGCGCGATGGTCGGTGTGGCCACGCCCAGCCGCGCCATCGACACCGGTGCCAGCTGGTAGAAGCTCGACAGGCAGAATCCCGCCGAGAACGCACCTGCGGTGGCCATCGGTGAAATCCGGTAGAGCGCGCCAAGGCCCAGGCGCCCGGCCTGGGTGACCACCGGTGCGGCAAGGCCGGTCATCGCCAGCGGCACCAGCGAGAGCACCAGCAGGCCGGCGGCGAGGCTGAAGCTGCGGTAGTCCTCCGGCGGTGATACGCCCACCAGGAACTGGCCGGCAGCACCCGAGGCGTAGTAGACGATCATGTAGATGCCCATCATCCGGCCGCGGGTGGCGGGCGTGGCGTGGGCGCTGATCCAGCTTTCCAGCACCACCAGCATCACCGAGCCGCACATGCCGGTGACGAACCGCAGCACGCCCCAGAACGGCCCGTTGACCACGGCGCCGTGCAGCAGGGTGGCAACGCAGATCAGCGCCGCGAAAGCGGCAAATACCCGGATGTGGCCGACCCGGCGGATCAGCGGCGGGCCGACCTGGGTTCCCATCACGAAACCGATGGCCTGGCAGCTGAGGATCAGGCCGATGCTGCTGGCACTGAAGCCTTCGAGCGTAAGCCGCAGACCTACCGTGGTGGTGAGCATCATCGCGCCTGCCACGAACAGCATGGCTGCCATAAATACCGAGGTGGCGGAGAGCAGCAACGGAAACACGGGCGGGCGCCGACAGCGGAAAAAGCCGCGACGCGGCTACGGAGTTTTATTCTAGCGGCAGCGGCTTACCGCAAACCGCTCAGCGAGGCATCGCCCCTGGTACCACCACCGAGCTGCTGGGCAGCGTGGTGGTCGGCAGTCCGACCGGCGCAGTAGTGCCCGGCGAAGGCGTGGCGGGAGTGCCGAACGGCTGCGCCGGCAGGCTGTCGAGTGCTGGCGCCAGCTGGTTGTATTGCTCGCGCAACTCCTGCTGCCTTTCCAGGGACGTCTCGAGAAACTGCTTATGGGTTTTCAGCAGCGCCTTGCGCTCATCGGGCGACAGCTTGCGGAAGCGGTCGCGGCGGTCGAGCACGGCGAGTTTCTCGGCGACCGTCAGCTGCTGCCATTGCTGGAACTGAGCGGTCGCGACGGTGCGTTGCGCCGGCGTCATCGCCAGCCAGCGATCTGCACCTTTCACCAGCGCGGCACGGCGCGGCTCTGCCAGCTTGTCGAAGTCGCCACCCTGGGACAGCAGGGCCGGCCTGATCAGTGCCTGCTGGCTGCTGTTGAGGTCTTTCCAGGCCGGTGCGGCCAGCGCCGAACCTGCACCGAGCAGGCTGCCGATCAAAATCAGTGCACAACGGCGCATCAGGCTCGCTGCGCGGTGCGGCAAAAGCGAATCAGGGCGCACGGCGCACCTCCTTCGGGTTCTGCTTGCGGGTGATGTTTTTTGCTTGGGTTTCCATGCCGATCAGTTGTCGCTCGTCTTCGTGCCAGTCGCCAATGAACTCCAGCAGTGCCGCACTGGGTTGCTCGGGGGCCTTGATCTGCGCATCCGGCGCGGCGGGCTGTTGCTGTGCCGACACCCCGAAGGGGCTGACAGACAGGACAACCAGACCGAGCCAGATCCGCAGCTTAGGCATTGGGCTCCGACGGCGATCGGCTTTGCAGCCACTGATAGAACTCAAGATCGCGGTAGAAGTCCGGCCCCGCTTCATCGGACACCCATACCAACGCATCGGCTGCCGGAGCGTTGACAGCGGCAGAGAGTTCGATCAGCGCCTCGGCCGTGGGCAGTGCCTCGGGCAGAGGGGCGGCCGGCTCGAAACGCACCAGTGAAACGGCAATGGCAGCAACTGCCGCCGGTGCCGCCAGCCAGCCCCAGGCAGGTATGGCGCCACGCGGCTGGCTGAGCAGCTCCCGCGCCTGCGCGCGAGTGGCCGCAAGCCGAGCTGCCTCGACGTAATTGAGCGACTCGCTGGCGCGCAAGCGGGCGCTCGCGGCCAGGGCAAAAGCGCGATCTGCGGGGTCCAGTTCTTGTAGGTCGATGGCGTTCATGGTGTCTACTCGGATTGATTGTGGCGAAGGTTGGTTCCCGTGGCTACTGCCGACGGTCAGGCTTGCAGCGACCAGGCGGCATCCAGCCGCGCTCGCAGCACCAGCAAGGCCCGCGAGAGATGGGTTTTGACGCTGCCGTCCGAACAGCCCATGACGGTGGCGGCTTCCTCGGTCGACAGGCCATCCCAGACCCGCAGCACGAAGGCCTGCCGCTGCCGGGCGGGGAGATCGGCGACCGCCAGTTCGAGCCGTCTGAGAGCTTCCTGCTGCATCAGCCGCTCGGTGGCGTCCGGCAGGCTCAGGTCGGGCGCGAGTGACTCGACTTCAGTCTCGTCCAGCTCTCCAACCTGCTTGCTGCGCCAGAAGAACACCCGGTTGCGGACGCTCTGCCGGCGCTGGAAATCACGGATCTTGTTTTCGACGATGCGGTGGAACAGCGGCGGCCATTCCGTCGCGGGCCGGCGACCATAGGAGCGCGCCAGATGCAGCATGGCGTCCTGCACGATATCCATGGCGTCGTCCCGAGAGCGGGTGGCGATCTCCGCCACCCGCACCGCTCTCGACTGCGCCCCGGCGAGAAAGGCGTCCAGCCGTGCGGCGCTGGACGCCTCCTCGCTCATGGCGCGCGAGGGCTCACTGCTTTGCGGCAGAACCGCTGGCGTTGACATCGGCACTGACGCTGGCATCGACCGAGGTGTCCGCTGCCGCGCCCAGCGCCCCGCCCAGCAGGCCGGTGGCGCCGCCAACCACGCCGGTGGTGGCGTTGACTGCGGTGCCTGCGCCAGCCTTGAGCTTGGACTTGGCCTTCTTGCCGGTCCTTTTCACTGCTCCGGCGGTCTGGCTGGCGGCGCCGACGACGGCAGTGCTGGCCGAAGTGCCTGCCTCGACGCTGGTGCTGGCGGCGGCATTCTTGCCAGCCTGCAGCTTGGTCCCCGCAGCGCCGGCCGCATTGCTGCCTGCCTCGACGCCGGCGCCGAGTGCATTCTTGCCGGCGACACCGGCAGCGTCCACCGCGCCGGTGGCCTGTGTCGCTGCGTTGGTGTTGACTTGCGCACTGGCCGATGCGCCGGCAGCAGCACCTGCCGCGAGAGCGGGCAGCGAGGCGGCGAGCAGCGTGGTGACCAACAGGGTGCGGGAGTAGCGGATCATGGTGATTCCTCAGGTGTGGATGAAGCGCAAAATGGAACATCGGTTCAACGCGGGTTCAGCCCCGGCGTTGACCCGGCGAACCTAAAGTCGACTTCTGAACGTTTGATGAAGCCGCGAACCCCCGAGCAAGCATTGGATGCGGCGACGAACGGTTATCCACCGTGTGTCTACTCCATGACGCGCGGTGACGGTCAAGTGCAATTTCTCAAGTCGCTTTTAATAAGCCCGATAATAAATTGATTTTACTGATGTTAATTATTGAACTTGACGCCAACGCCACGCTGTTGAGGGCCTCCGGAGCCGATTCCCGGCCGGCTGCGCCTGTGTTGTCCCCAAAGTTATCCACAAGATGTGTGACTTGATTCCGCTTGACATGGTCGCTGTGGCACTGCCGGTGCCCCTGCCGCAGTTGTTCGATTATCTGCCGCCCGAGGATGGAACTCCATTGCGGCCTGGCGTCCGCGTGAAGGTGCCGTTTGGCAGGCGCAGCCTGGTGGGTCTGGTTGTCGAACTGCGACGGCAGCCAGCCGGACAGATCCCGGAAGATGGGCGGCAATACAGACGGATCGAGCGCGTCCTCGATACCCGCCCGATCGCAAGCGAGGACTGGCTGCAAGCCCTGCGCTGGGCCGCGGATTATTACCAGCATCCGCTCGGCGAGGTGATCGCCGCCGCATTGCCCGCAGCCCTGCGTGAAGGCCGGGTGGCGGCGTTGCCGCAGACGATGACGCTGGCGCTGACGGCCGCGGGGCTGGCTGCGATCGACACCCTGCCGGCGCGCAGCCAGCGGCTCAAGTCGGCGCTGCAGGCGCTGGCGGCCCCTGCAGCGCAGCAGCTGGATGCCGGCAGCCGCCGCCGGGCGCTGGCTGCCGGCTGGGTCATCGCAACCCCCCGCCTCCCGCCTGAAACCCTGCTGGCCGAAGGCCCGCGACTCACTGCCGCACAGGCCGAGGCGCTCGCCGCAATGCGCCAGGGTCAGGGATTCGCGGTCAGCCTGCTGGAGGGCGTCACCGGCTCCGGCAAGACCGAGCTCTACCTGCGGCTGACCGAGGATGCGCTCGCCGCAGGCCGGCAAGTGCTGGTGCTCTGCCCCGAAATCGGCCTTACCCCACAGCTGACCCAGCGTTTCCTGGCGCGCTTCGGGCCGGTGGTGGCGGGCTTTCACTCGCGCATGGGTGATGCTGACCGTAACCGCGCCTGGCTCGCCATCCGCGAAGGCCAGGCCAGGATCCTGGTGGGCACCCGCTCCGCCGTGTTTGCCCCGTTCTGTGCGCTCGGCCTGGTGATCGTCGACGAGGAGCATGACGCCAGCTACAAGCAGCAGGATGGTTTCCGCTACCACGCCCGCGACCTCGCACTGGTGCGGGCCAGGTCCGCCGGCGCGCGGGTGGTGCTGGGCAGTGCCACACCGGCGCTGGAAACCATCGCCAACGCCAGGGCGGGCCGCTATCGGCTGGTACGGCTCGGGGAGCGCATCACCCAGGCCGCGGCCCCGGTGCCGCAGGTGATCGATGTCCATCAATACCCGCTGCAGCACGGCATTTCCGAGCCGCTGGCGGCCGCCATCGAGCGGCACCTGCTGGCCGGCGGCCAGGCCCTGCTGTTCATCAACCGCCGTGGTTATGCGCCGACGCTGCTGTGCGACAGCTGCCACTGGATCGCCCCCTGCCCACATTGCGATGCGCGGCTGAACCTGCATCGCGGCGAAGGCGCGCTGCGCTGCCACCACTGCGGCCACGCTAGCCGCCCGCCGCGCACCTGTCCGAGCTGTGGCGGCAGCCGGCTGGTGCCCGTCGGCGAAGGCGCGGAGCGGGTGGAGGAGGCGCTGAAGAACCGCTTTCCGGGCCGGCGCATCGAGCGTTTCGATACCGACCGGCTGCGTGCCGCCGGCCAGCTGGAAGCCCTGCTGGCGGACGTGCACGAGCGCCGGGTCGAGGTGTTGGTCGGCACCCAGATGCTCGCCAAGGGCCATGATTTTCCCCACCTCAGCCTGGTCGGCGTGATCAATGCCGACCAGGCCCTGTTTTCCTCGGATTTCCGCGCGCTGGAGCGGCTGGGCCAGCTGCTCACCCAGGTCGCCGGCCGCGCCGGTCGCAGCAGCGATGCGCCGATCGCCCCCGAAGTGCTGATCCAGACCCGCGAGCCGAAGCATCCCAGCTTGGTCGCACTGCTGCGCGACGGCTATGGCGCACTGGCCGATGCCCTGCTGCGCGAGCGTGCCGACGCCGGCCTGCCGCCGTCGGCGCATCTGGCGCTGCTGCGGGCGGAAGCTCCCGAGCGCGGCAAGGTGGATGATTTTCTCGCTGCCGCCAAGGCGGTCTTCCCCGACACCCGCCAGGTGCAGCTGCTGGGCCCCGCGCCGGCGCCGATGCAGCGCCGCGACGGCCGCGCCCGCGCGCAGCTGCTGCTCACCAGCAGCGCGCGCCCGGCCATGCAGCGGCTGCTCGCCGCCTGGTTGCCGGTGGTCGCTGCCCTGCCTGGAGCACGCCAAGTCCGCTGGTCGATTGATGTCGATCCGGTGGATTTGTTCTGAACATGGTTCCGTAGAATGCGCGTCCGCAACAGAGACTGAAGATGAAACCGCACCTGCAAGACCTGCTGACGCAGGCCCTCACCGCCGCCTGCGCCGGCCTGGGCAAGGACGCCCCTGCCGTGACGCCCTTGATCGA
This sequence comes from Stagnimonas sp., assembly GCA_046598075.1. Classification (GTDB taxonomy): domain Bacteria; phylum Pseudomonadota; class Gammaproteobacteria; order Nevskiales; family Nevskiaceae; genus Stagnimonas. The sequence continues at coordinate 6,548 of JBKJJE010000005.1, read as the reverse complement.
CGCCACCAAGGACAGAAGCCACGGCGACTTCGCCAGCAACCTGGCGATGGTCTGCGCCAAGCCGCTGGGCCTCGCGCCGCGCAAGCTCGCCGAGGCGCTGCTGGCTCATCTGCCCCCGAGTCCTCGCGTCGCGAAAGTCGAGATTGCCGGCCCCGGCTTCATCAATTTCTTTCTGACCGGCGACGCGGTCACCGCCGTGATCCCCGACATCCTGACGGCCGGCGAATGCTGGGGCCAGGATCTGAGCGGCAGCAAGGGCCGGGTGATGGTGGAGTTCGTCAGCGCCAATCCCACCGGCCCGATGCATGTCGGTCATGGCCGCGGTGCTGCCTATGGCGACACCCTGGCCAATCTGTTCGCGGCCACCGGCTATGCCGTGCATCGCGAGTACTACATCAACGACGCCGGGCGGCAGGTGGATGTGCTGACCATGTCGGTGTGGTTGCGCTACCTCGAAGCCGGCGGAGTCGAGGTGGGGTTTCCAAAACGGGGTTACCCCGCCGACTACATCAAGTTCACCGCGGCGAAGCTGCGTGCCGTTCACGGCTCGGCGTTCCAGCATTCGCAGGAAGCGGTTTTCGACGGCCTGGGCGTCGAGCCGCAAGTGCCCGAAGGTGCCGACGACAAGACCAAGGACCTCATCAAGCTCGCGCAGGAGAAGTACGCCGATGGCCTGATCGAACGCGCGCGCACCCTGCTCGGCGCTCACTACGGCACCATCACCGCCGCCGCCCTGGCTGACCAGCTCGCCACCATCCGCGCTACGCTGGAATCATTCAACGTCCGCTATGACCAGTGGTACTCGGAACAAGCGCTGGTGGATTCGGGTTTTGCCAAGACGGCCATCGAGCGCCTCACCGCCAAGGGCTTCGTCTATGAAAAAGACGGCGCACAGTGGCTGAAAACCACCGACTGCGGCGACGAGAAAGATCGCGTGCTGTTCAAGGCCGATGGTGCCGCCACCTACTTCGCCAACGACCTGGCCTATCACGTCGACAAGCTGGATCGCGGCTATCCCTTGCTGGTCGATGTCTGGGGTGCCGACCATCACGGCTATATCTCTCGGGTGCGCGCCGCCATCGAGATGCTCACCGGCCGCAAGGACGCGCTTGAAGTGGCGCTGATGCAGTTCGTCACCCTCTCGAGCGGCAAGATGGGCAAGCGCAGCGGCAACTTCGTCACCTTGCAGGACTTGATCGACGAAGTGGGCGCGGATTCGACGCGCTTCTTCTATCTGTCGCGTTCGCACGACCAGCACCTGGAGTTCGACATCGATCTGGCCCGCAGCCAGAGCAACGACAACCCGGTGTTCTACGTGCAGTACGCGCATGCGCGCATCTGCTCGGTGTTCAGGCAGCTGGCAGACAAGGGTGGCACCCACGACGAGGCGCTGGGCCTGGCCTCGCTGGCACGCCTCGACACCGAAGAAGAAAAGACCTTGCTGACCGCATTGGCGCGTTACCCAGAGCTGCTGCGCGTCGCGGCGGCGCATCGCACGCCGCACACGCTGGCGTTCTATCTGCAGGAACTGGCCGCTGCCCTGCATGGCTATTACAACCAGCACAAGTTTCTGGTCGATGACGCGGCCCTGCAGGCCGCGCGCCTGACCCTGATTCGCGCCACCCAGTCGGTGCTGCGCGGGGCGCTGGGACTGCTGGGGGTAAGGCCGAAGGACTCCATGTAATGGCAAGCCGCGACTACGCCCGTCCCCAGCGCCCCAGAAACCTGCCTCAGCGCGGCAAGCCCGCCCGGCGGAAAGCCCCCGGCAAGGGAGTGGCGCGCAGCAATGCTGCCCTCGGCCTGCCGCTGTGGGCGTGGATGGTGGTGAGTCTGAGTCTGCTGATTTTCGCCGCTGCGCTCTATTACGTCTCGCGGCCGGTGACACCGATGGACCTGGTGCCGAGCAGCGCGGACCAGGCGGACAGAGGCGTCAAGACGATCGAGATTCCGCCCAAGCAGCCGTCACGTTTCGCCTTCTACGAGATGCTGCCGAGCTACGAGGTGGTGGTGCCCGATGAGGTTATCAATCCGCCCAAGCCCAAACCGGGCAGCACCCGCAACAACCTGCCGGCGCAGGCTGCCGAGGCGCCGCCGGCCGCTGCGCTTGCAGCTGGCACCAGCCCGCCAGCGGCGCTTCCCGAGCCGCCAGCGGAAAAGCCCACCACCGCCGAGGATGTGAAGCCCGCAAGCAGGCCCCCAGCTGCCGACGCTGTCGTTGTCGCGCCCAAACCCAGTGCTGCCGCCATCGCCGCCCGCGACACGCCGCCGCAGCCGACAGCGCAGCTGGCGCAGGGCGAGAAATTCCTGATCCAGGTCGCCGCGTTCCGCGCCAGGGCCGATGCCGAGCAGCGGGTTGCCGCGCTCACCCTGGCCGGTCTGTCGGCGCGGGTCGAGCAGGTCACCATCGACAACAGGGACACCTGGTATCGGGTGCGGCTGGGGCCATACGGCAATGCCGCTGCCGCCGCGGCCGCGCAGCAGCGGCTGAAGGCGCAGGGTTTCAGCGGCGTGGTGATGAAAGTCAAGAACTAGGAGCGGATCATGCGGACGGCGATACGGTTGTTGCTGGCGACGCTGTGCAGTGCGGTGGTGATGGGCGCAGCGCTTGCTGCCGAGGCGCCGACCCGCGTCGAGCGCGGCAATCTGGTGCTGGAGGGGGTGCCGGAAATACCGGCCGAATTGACCGAGCGCCTGAACCGCTATCAACAGGTGCGTGCCGCCGCATTCAGCGGCTGGCTGCCGGACGGCAGTGCGCTGATCAGCACCCGCTTCGGCGAGACCGCACAGATCCACCGCCTGGCCCAGCCGATGGGCGCGCGCACCCAGCTGACGTTCTACCCGGAGCCGATCGGCAGCGCGCTGCCGCACCCCAACCGCAACGGCTTCGTGTTCAGCAAGGACGCCGGCGGCAACGAGTTCTTCCAGTTCTATTACTTCGACATCGCCACCGGCGAGGCGACGCTGCTCACCGACGGCAAGTCGCGCAACACCGGCGCCGTGTTCTCGCGTGACGGCAGGCGGCTGGCGTACTCGACCACGATGCGCAACGGCCGGGATGTGGATATCCATCTGGCCGGCCTCGACGGCAAGCCCAGCACAGCGCTGCTGGAACGGGAGGGTACCTGGACGGCGCTGGATTTTTCGCCCGACGGCAAGACCCTGCTGGTCGAACGCGCGGTGTCGATCACCGAATCGGAGCTCTACACCCTTAATATCGGCAGCAAGGTGCTGACGCGTTTTCACGCCACCAAAGAGCCGGTGTATTTCGGCGGCGCCCGGTTCTCGCATGACGGCAAGTCGGTGTATTTCACCTCCGACGAGGCCAGCGAGTTCCGCACGTTGCGGGTGCAGTCGCTCGCCGGCGGCGAGGAGAAAAAAATCAGTGCCGCGGTGCCCTGGAACATCGAAGAGTTCGAGATTTCAGGCGACGGCAGCAAGCTCGCCTATGTGAGCAACGAGGATGGGCTGGCAGCGTTGTATCTGCTCGATCTCAAGACCGGCAGGCCGATGGCGGCGCCCAAGCTTCCGGTCGGCCAGATCGACCGCATCGCCTTCGATGCCAACAGCCAGCGCCTCGGCTTTTCGATGGACCGCGCCACCAATCCGGCCGATGTCTACGCCTTCAAGCTGGGCGAGAAAACCCTCACGCGCTGGACGGCGAGCGAGGTCGGCGGCCTCAACACCGCGAGCTTCGTCGAGCCTCAGCTGGTCCGCTATCCGAGCTTCGATGGCAGGAGCATCCCGGCCTTCGTCTACAAGCCGACAGCGGGCCGTGGAAAACTGCCGGTGATCATCAGCATCCACGGCGGCCCGGAGGCCCAGGCGCTGCCCGTCTTCGCGCCGATCACCCAGTTCTATCTCAGGGAACTCGGCATCGCCGTGATCACCCCCAACGTGCGCGGCAGCGATGGCTACGGCAAGAGCTACCTCAAGCTCGACAACGGCATGCTGCGCGAGGATTCGGTGAAGGACATCGGCAGCCTGCTGGACTGGATCGCGACCCAGCCCGATCTCGATGCCAGCCGCGTGCTGGTCACCGGCGGCAGCTACGGCGGCTACATGACGCTGGCCGCGATGACCCACTACAACGCCCGCTTCAAGGCCGGTATCGACATCGTCGGCATCAGCAACTTCGTGACCTTCCTGACCAACACCCAGGACTACCGCCGCGACCTGCGCCGGGTCGAATACGGCGACGAACGCATCCCCGAGATGCGTGCCTTCATGGAAACCACCGCACCGCTCAATAATGCGGCCAAGATCACCAAGCCGATGTTCATCATCCAGGGCCTCAATGATCCGCGCGTGCCGGCCAGCGAGGCCGAGCAGATGGTGGCGAAGATCCGCGCCAACGGCGGTGAGGTCTGGTATCTGGCGGCGAAGGACGAGGGCCATGGCTTCCGCAAGAAGGCCAACCGCGATTTCCAGGCCACCGCAACGGTGTTGTTTCTGCGCCGTACCCTGCTCACTGAGTAGGCCGCGCAGCGGCGGCGTCGCCAGCGACAGCCGGAGTGCGGCCCGCTCCGGCTATTTGGTGTCCGCATGCCGGCTGACAAATTGTTCATGTCGAAAAATTGTCAACGAGGGGTTAACTTCTGGCACCCGGCATGCCGTTCATCTGCCGCCTGACGCCGCTGTTCGCCCCACCTTCGAAGGAAGAACCCCATGCTCCGTCGCTCTGCGCGCCTTCTCGCTCCGCTGCTGCTCGCTGCTCCGCTGTGTGCCACCGCGCAGACTGCGCCGAGCTTTCGCAACTACCTGCCGCCCGCCAACGCCGCGCAGAGTGCCGGCGAGCCGACGCTGGACGTCAGTAGGTCCGACAACATCCTCTATCAGGCCAGCCTCAACACCTACAAGGTGAGCTTTAACGACGCGGCGGCCACCTCGACCTGGACCGATGTCTCCAGCCTCTACACCTCGCTGCTGACGCTGGACCCGATCCTGACCGGCGACCTGCAGACCGGCCGCATCTTCGTCTCCCAGCTGCTCACCGCCACCAGCCTGATGGCCTACTCCGACGACGAGGGTCAGAGCTGGACCCCGACCCAGGGCGCCGGCATTGCCAGCGGCATCGACCACCAGACCCTGGCCAGCGGCCCGTATCCCAGCACCGGCCTGGGAGCGACGCTGGCGCGCCCCATCCTCAACTATCCCAATGCGGTCTATTACTGCTCGCAGACCCTGGTCGATGGCTTCTGCTCGCGCAGCGACGATGGCGGGCTTACTTTCGGTGCCAGCATTCCCACCTTCAAGCTCGGCTGCTCGGGCGGCTTGCACGGCCATGTGAAGGTGGCCCCGGATGGCACGGTCTACCTGCCGCACAAGAACTGCGGCGGCAAGCCCGGCATGGCGGTGTCCTCCGATGCCGGCCTGACCTGGACCGTGCGCAGCGTTCCGACCGGGGTGGCGGGCAGCGATGCCGACCCCTCGGTCGGCATCGGCAAGGACGGCACCGCGTATCTGAGCTGGGTCGATGGCAATGGCCGTCCGAAAGTCGCCAGCAGCCGCGACAAGGGTGCGACCTGGACTGCGGCCTTTGACCTCGGCGCGCTGGTGGGCGTGCAGAACGCCGTGTTCCCGGCTGCCGTCGCGGGTGATGGCGACCGTGCGGCAGTGGCTTTCCACGGCACCAGCACCGCCGGCAATTTCCAGGGACTCAACTTTCCGGGCCAGTGGTATCTCTACGTCGCCACCACCTACGACGGCGGCGCCAGCTGGACCGTCGCCAACGTCACTCCGGGCGATCCCACCCAGGGCCCCGGTGGCATCTGCACCGGCGGCACCACCTGCGGCAACAACCGCAACCTGCTGGACTTCATGGACCTGGTGGTCGACCACAGTGGTCGCCTGCACGTCGGCTATGCTGATGGCTGCATCGGCGCCTGCGTGACCGGCGGCAGCAACAGCTTTGCCGCTCGTGCCAGCATCGCGCGGCAGGTGGGAGGCACCTTGCTGTATCGCTGAAGCTCCAGGGTCGGCAGCCAAAAGGCCGCGCGCGAAAGTGCCGGCCTTTTTCTTTGCCCGCCGCCCATTGCCGATCCGCGAGGCAAGGACAAAGATAGCGCCACCCCACGATGCGGTTTCCATGCCCCGATGACTAGCGACCTTCTGCTCGGCAAGAGCGACACGCTGCAATACCTGCTCGCCCAGTACGCCAACCGCCACGGCCTCATCGCGGGTGCCACCGGCACCGGCAAGACCATCACCCTGCAAGTGCTGGCCGAAGCCTTCAGCGAGATCGGCGTGCCGGTGTTTGCCGCGGACGTGAAAGGCGATTTGAGCGGCATCTCGCAGCCCGGTATCGCCAGCGCCAAGCTCATCGAACGCGCCGCCGGCAGCGGCCTGCCCGGCTGGAGCCCTTGCGCCAACCCGGTGGTGTTCTGGGATGTGTTCGGCAAGTCCGGCCATCCGGTGCGGGCTACCGTCAGCGAGATGGGGCCGACGCTGCTGGGCCGCCTGCTGGATTTGAGCGAGGTGCAGGAGGCGGTGCTGCAGCTGGTGTTCAAGTACTGCGACGATTTCGGCCTGCTGCTGATCGACTTCAAGGA
>JBKJJE010000193.1:0-5927 GCA_046598075.1 Stagnimonas sp. | reverse complement strand
TTGGTCGGCGCGAGAGGATTTGAACCTCCGACCACTTCCACCCCAAGGAAGTGCGCTACCAGGCTGCGCTACGCGCCGACAAGACCGGTAGTCTAAGCGATTCCGCCCGGTTTCTGTAGCTGAACCGGCAAGAAACTTCAGCCGGGCAGGCGCTTGAGCAGGTCTTCCAGTTCGCGGCGAAGATCCTTGATCTGATCTTTGCGAGACGCCTGCACCGGTGGTGCACTGACTACTGGCATTGCAAGGCTGTCGATACGTTCCTGGCGCGCCTCACGCAGCCGCTGACGGGCGCCGCCGATGGTAAAACCCTGATCGTAGAGCAGACTGCGGATGCGGCGCACCATCTCGACATCGTCGAACTGATAGTAGCGGCGATTGCCACGGCGCTTGCTGGGCTTGAGTTGTGGAAATTCCTGCTCCCAGTAGCGCAGCACATGCGGCTTGATACCGCACAGCTCGCTGACCTCGCCAATGGCGTAGTAACGCTTGCGCGGAACCTCCGCCGGCAACAACGGCAGGGCAATGTCTTCGGCGTTAGCTTTCATCCACGCTTACCCTCAACCGCAGTTTCTGCCCAGGCCGGAACGTCACCACGCGACGCGCCGAGATCGGAATTTCCTGTCCGGTTTTGGGGTTGCGGCCCGGACGCTGATTCTTGCTTCGCAACTCGAAGTTACCAAATCCTGACAGCTTGACCTCTTCGCCCGCTTCCAGCCGCGTGCGCATTTCTTCGAAGAACAAGTCCACGAACTCTTTCGCCTCGCGCTTGTTCAGCCCGAGTTCCTCAAAGAGCGCATCGGCCAGTTCTGCCTTGGTCAAGGTCAAGCGTGCAGTCTCCCAGATTCTTTATACCCGCAAGCTCGCGCCTGATTTTTCTGCGAGTGCGGCGACGATTCCCGCCACCTGCGTTTCGATTTCATCAATGGTAAGGGTGCGGGAATAGTCCTGAAAAATCAATCCCAAAGCGACACTCTTTGATCCATCACGTAAACCTTGGCCGCGATAGACATCGAACACGAAGGCGCGCTCGAGATTGGGGCCTGCAGCACCGCGGGCGACATCGATGAGCGCCTGAGCCGAGATGACTTCATCCACCACCAGCGCAAGGTCGCGGCGGGAGGCGGGGAACTCCGATACCGGCCGGGCGACCGGTACGGTTGATGCCGACAGCAGCGACCAGTCGAGTTCGAACAGCAGGGGTGCGCCGGGCAGATCGAGGCTGCGCACCAGCTCGGGGTGCAGCTCGCCCAGCACGCCGAGGCAGCTGCCGTTGTGCATCAGGCTTGCGGTACGACCGGGGTGCAGCGCCGGATGGCTGCCACGCTCGAAGCGATAGGCGGCAGCACCGCCACCAAATGCCGCGCAGAGGGCTTCGACATCCGCCTTGAGATCATAGAAATCTACGACGCGGACTTTTTCATCCCACTGCTCGGCCAATGCCGTTCCGAAAGCCAGGCCGGCCAAGCGTGGTGTCTCCACGATCTTGCCGTCGACTTCGGCAAAGGTGCCGGCCAGTTCGAAGAAGCGCACCCGCCGCATCTGCCGCTGGTGGTTGTGCAGCCAGGCACCGATCAGACCCGTCCAGAGAGTCGTGCGCATCACCGACATGGTTTCGGCGATGGGGTTGTCTAGCGGCAGGCCGGCAACATCCGGCATCAAACGGCTTTGGACTTTGGGATCCACGAAACTGTAGGTGACCGCCTCCTGCCAGCCGCGTGCAGCCAGGGCATCCCGGATGCGCGCGGCCGGGCGGCGTGCTTCGCTCTGCGCTGGCGGCACGAGTGCTGCGGCGTACGGCATGGCAACGATGTTTTCGTAACCAAACAACCGGGCCACCTCCTCGCTCAGATCCTGCTCGATCGCGAGGTCGAAACGCCAGGCCGGTGGTGTGCAGTCCCAGACGCCCTCGCCCGCCGCGGTGAGCGTGATGCCCAGGGATTGCAGATGCGCTACGACTGCATCGGCAGAAATGGCCACGCCCAGCAGATCGACCAGCTTCTGGTGGCGCAGGCGGATGCTGGTGCCCGCCAGATCACCGCCCGCACTGGTCATCGGGCCTGCCCGGCCCCCGCAGATGGTCAGCGCCAGCGTGGTGGCGCGTTCCATCGCTTCGGCCTGCAGCGCCGGATCAACGCCGCGCTCGTAACGGTAGGCGGCATCCGACGAGAGTTTGTGACGGCGCGCGGTGCCCGCAACGGCAGCCGGTGCAAATGCGGCCGATTCGAAGAAAATGCTGGTGGTGGCTGGCGTCACACCGGTATCGGCACCGCCCATGACGCCCGCCATCGCCACCGGCTCGCCACCGGCGGTGATCAGCAATTCCGTAGATAGCACGGCAGTTTCCCCGGTCAGCAGTGTCAGGGTTTCGCCCAGCTGCGCACGGCGCACATGGATCGGCCCTGCCAGCTTGGCCAGATCGAAGGCGTGCATCGGCTGGCCGAGTTCGAGCATCACCAGGTTGGTGATGTCGACCACCGGGTGAATGCTGCGGAGGCCGGAGCGGCGCAGGCGCTCGCGCAGCCAGTCCGGCGTGCGCGCCTCGGGGTTGATGCCTTCGATGACGCGGCCGAAATAGCGCGTGCAATCCGCCGCGTTCTCGATGCTGACTGCGAGCGTCTTGCTGCTGGTGATGGGTGCTTTTTCTATGGCGGGCTTGCACGGCTGCAAACCGTAGAGAGCGCCAACTTCGCGGGCGAGGCCGTTGATGCTCAAGGCATCGCCGCGATTGGGCGTGAGCTCCAAAGTCAGCAGCGTATCGTCGAGTTTCAGATAGCTACTGATCGAGGTGCCAGGGCTGGCAGCGTCATCGAGTTCCAGCAGGCCTTCGGATTTGTCCGACAGCGCCAGCTCCCTGGCCGAACACAACATGCCGGCCGAATCGACACCGCGCAGCTGTGCTGCCTTGATCGAGACACCTCCCGGCAGCGTGCAGCCCACCGTCGCCACCGGCGCGCACAAGCCAACACGCGCATTGGGTGCGCCGCAGACGATCTGCTGCAAGGTGCCGGTGCCGATGTCGACCGTGCAGACACGCAGGCGATCAGCCTGCGGGTGTTTCTCGGCGGTGAGGATGCGGCCGACGACGACGCCTTGCAGCGAATCCGTCATGAGTGGCGCCGCCTCGGCCTCCAGCCCCGCCATATTGAGTTTGTGGGCCAGTTCATTCGCGGTTGCCGGCGGGTTTACCCACTCGCGCAGCCAGTTCAGAGAAAGTTGCATGGCGGGTTAGCCTTATTGGAACTGCGCGAGAAAGCGCAGATCGTTGGTGAAGAAATCGCGCAGGTCGCTGACGCCATAGCGCAGCATGGCCATGCGCTCCACTCCCATGCCAAAGGCGTAGCCACTGAATTGTTCGGGATCGATCCCGACGGCTTTCAGCACGTTGGGATGCACCATGCCGCAGCCCATCACCTCCAGCCAGCGCGTGCCCTTCTCGGGGTCGTCCCACTTGATGTGTACGTCAGCACCCGGCTCCACGAAAGGGAAATACGAGGGGCGGAACAGGGCCTCCACCTCGCGCTCGAAGAAGCGCGAGAGAAAGGTGGTGATGTCGTATTTGAGATCGGCAAGGCTCACCTTTTCGGCGATATACAGGCCCTCGATCTGGTGAAACATGGGACTGTGTGTGCGGTCGTAGTCGACGCGATAGACGCGGCCCGGGCAGATGATGCGGATCGGCGCCTTGCGCGCCAGCATGGTGCGGATCTGCACCGGGCTGGTATGGGTGCGCAGCAGATGCGCGCCGTCCCCGAGATAGAAGGTGTCCTGCATCGCCCTTGCCGGATGGCTTTCAGGGATGTTGAGTGCCTGAAAATTGTGGAAATCGTCCTCGATTTCGGGGCCTTCGACAGTCTCGAAACCCAGTTCATTGAACAGCCCGCTGATGCGCTGAATGGTGCGGGTGATCGGGTGCAGACCACCCACGCCCAAGCCACGACCGGGCAAGGTCACGTCGATGGTTTCACTGGCAAGCTTGGCGCTAAGAGCGAGATCAGCCATTGCCTCGGCCTTGGCGTCGAGCACCTGATTGAGTGCATCACGCACGCGATTGACCTGCTCGCCGAACACCTTGCGTTCGTCGGGCGCCATCGCGCCCAAGCTTTTCAAAAGTTCGGTGACGCGGCCTTTCTTGCCGAGCAAATCCACCCGCAGCGCATCGAGTGCACGGGCATCGGCAGCAGCGGCGATATCGGCCTCGGCCGCTTTCAACAACTCATCGAGATTCGGACTCATCCGTTCTCATCCTTATCAATGGCACCAACAAAAAAGGGGCAGCTTGCGCCACCCCTTGATCCAGTCTCGCGCCAGCAGGCGCGATCCAATCTCTTATGCCGCTTTGGGAGCCAGCGCGCCGGTGGTGGGCAGCTTGGACTTGGCCTGCTCGACGATCTTTGCAAACGCGGGCTTGTCGCTCACTGCCAGCTCGGACAGCACCTTGCGGTCGATGGCGATCTCGGCCAGCGTCAGCCCGTGGATAAACTTGGAGTAGCTGATGCCGTACTCGCGCACGGCGGCGTTGATGCGCTGTGTCCAGATGGCGCGGAACTCGCGCTTCTTGACGCGACGATCGCGGAAGGCGTACTGGCCGGCCTTGATGACCGCCTGCTTCGCCACGCGGAACACGCGCGAGCGGGCGCCGTAGTAGCCCTTGGCGGCGTTGAGGATTTTCTTGTGCTTCGCTTTTGCGGTGGTGCCGCGTTTTACACGTGCCATGGTTGGTTCTCCTGATCTTTAAGCGTAGGGCAGCAGCTGACGCACTTCTTTGAGGTCAGACCCGTGAATCTGGGTCTCACCGCGCAGTTGGCGAATCGTCTTGCCCGACTTCTTGGTCAGGATATGGCGCTTGTAAGCGTGACCGCGCTTGAAGCCGCCTTTCCCGGTGGCAGAAAAGCGCTTGGCGGCGCTCTTGTTGGTTTTCAGCTTTGGCATCTTTGAATGCTCCGAACAACAGATGTCGACGTATTTAGCCGGCTTCACAAGCCCTGACATCGTAAAAGGGCCGCTAACCGGGCTTGCTGAGGTACTGCAACAGCAAGACTTTGGGTGCTGCGAAAATCAGTTGAACCGCTACTTGGTCTTCTTTGGTGCCAGCACCATCACTGCCTGGCGACCTTCCATCCTTGCGTGCTGCTCGACGACTGCAATCTCCACCAGATCGGTCTTGATCTTGTCGATCATCTGCATGCCAATTTCCTGATGGGCCATTTCACGGCCCTTGTAGCGCAGGTTGATCTTGACCTTGTCGCCTTCTTCAAGAAATTCCTTGATCTGACGCATCTTGGTGTTGTAGTCGCCATCCTCGGTGCCGGGACGGAACTTCATTTCCTTGATCTGAATCTGCTTCTGCTTTTTGCGGGCGGCTTGCTGCTGCTTGTCCTTCTGATAAAGGAACTTGCCGTAATCCATGATCTTGCAGACTGGCGGCTCGGCATTGGGGGAAATCTCCACCAGTTCGAGGCCGTCTGCAGCTGCCTTCGCGATCGCGTCGCGGGTGATCATGATGCCAACCTGCTCGCCGTCCGCAGCGATCACCCGCACCCTGGGGGCGGTGATCTCATCGTTGCGTCGATCCTGCTTTTCCGTCGAAATACTTAGATCCTCCGTCTGCCCAAAACGGGCGACCCTGATAAAAGGCTCGCGATCATATGCGACAGCCTCACTGCAAACAAGCACTTGCGCGGTTTCTTTGCTGGCGGCGGAGTTGCCCCATCACTCCGACCAGCGTCGCGAAAGACCGGCCGATGGCGTTGATCGGGCCGTCGCCAACAAAAAACCCAGACTTTCGATCTGGGCTTTTCACTTCCACAACCTGCATGGTGGGCTGCCCCGGACTCGAACCGGGAACCTACTGATTAAGAGTCAGCTGCTCTACCAATTGAGCTAGCAGCCCGCACCGAAAACAAAACTTTGGGGTGACCGACGGGGCT
>JBKJJE010000127.1:0-5246 GCA_046598075.1 Stagnimonas sp. | reverse complement strand
GTCTTCACCTTGCCGCTGTTGGTCAGGCTGTCGCGGTTGGCCTCGCACCAGGTCTGCACGCCAGTGGCCAGCTCGGTGATGCGCTCTGCCGCTGGCTTGGCCTGCATCTCGTAACGCTGCTTGATGACGGCGATCTCGTCGTTCATCGACGCCTGGATGCGATCACGGTCGCGCTGCAGGCGCCCGATGTCGGCGATGGCTTGCACGGCCTGATCCTGCGTCTGGCAGGCAAAGGTCTGGGCGGTGGCTTTGACACGGGTATTGGGTTTGCTCATGGGGTAACGGCCTCGGGTTGTGATGCGTTCAGGGGGTGCGGCATGGCAGGCAGCCGTAGCTGCCCGCGAAAATCAGGGATGGAGACGCGACGCATGGCGGCGATCTGCGCCATCGATGTCATCGCGCGGCTGTAGAGGAACTCGCAGGTGCGCAGCAGCTCGGCCTCGCTCGAGGCGTGGAAGTAGCCCGTCGCCGGGTGCCCGCAGATCGGATGGCCATCGCGCCGCAGCTGCTCGATCACCGTGCGCAGGCGACGCTCATCGGCAGTGGTGGCGAAGATGCCGGCCACTTCCAGCGTGAGGTCGCGGGCGGTGATGCCATTGGCCTCGCCGGTGTGATGCACCAGGGCGGCCAGCACGGCGTCTTCGGTGAACAGCTCTGCGGACATGGGCGCTACTCCAGAGACACTTTGGTGAAGGCAAAGTCGACGGCCGGCCGCGCATGGCCCGACTTGATCAGCGTGTCGATCAGCAGCTCACGTGTGGGTGTCAGCCCCAGACGCTTGAGGCCAGCGATCTCCGCATGCAGTGCGCTCACAGCCGCAACGCGTGCCGCCTGCAGGCGGCGGCTGTCATCCCACTGCGCGGCTTCGCTGTGATTCGCTTCTTCGGCGGCCTTGCGGGTCTCGCCAGTGCGCTGACGGGCAATCTCCTGGGCTTCGCTCTGCGCCTCGACCTTGTCGGCGGCGCCCGCCAGTACTTCCAGTAGATAGCCGTGGCTCTTGAGCGGCAGGGTGAGGCTGGCGCGTCTGTCCACCATGTGCTGCAGACCATGCTCGAACCCGCTGAGGCTCACTGGCCACTCGCGCTTGGCGCGGGTGATGCGACCCTGCTCGATCAACACCACCAGCGGCTCAAGTACCGCACGGCCCTTGCTGAAAGTCATGGCGTGCTTGGCCGGCGCGAACAGACCCAGATAGCGCAGCACCAGATCAGACAGCGGCGGCGGCACGCGGCCCATGAGCGCGGCAAAGTGGCGGGCGTCCTTGTCCGCCGCAAAGGTCTCGATGGGCGACTTGAAGCCGCAGGCGGGGCAGCAGAGTTGCATGGCTAATGCACCGGCCTGCTGCTGGCCTGGTGCAGATCAATCCACACGGCCTGCATCCCGCGATACTGCTTGAGCAGCATCTGGCTTGCCATTTCCGGCTCTTGCGTGGAGGTGGCAATCGCCACTGCGGTGGCGACCGAGAGCGCGGCTAGCGTCTCGGCGGCGGTGTGGCCGTCAAACAGATTGATGACGAGCACGGCGAGATCCGCAGCGCGCCCGGCAGTGGGGTCCAGCCCAGGCACCTGCTGCTGGGCGCTCATGCTGCCTGCTCCAGCGGCCAGCGCAGCAGCACGCTCTCGTTGGCACCCTTGAGGTCGGCCGTGACAACCAATCGGCCACCTTCGGCGTCGATGTGCTGCCACATCGCCTTGCGCTGATCGGGGGCACGGGCGAGATCAATCACGATGAGGTCGCTGTAGATCTCGACGCTGGTGCAGATGGCGCGCTGGTCATCAAGCAGACGCAATGCGGCCTGCGCGTGGCCCAGCTGCACGGCCATCTGCTCGTTCATCGGCAGCCAGTCCAGCTTGGCAGTGAAGCGTGCTGCTGGCTCACCCTTGGGGCTGGCCGCGAGCAGAGTGCGCAGATCGCGCATCTCCAGCACCTCGCTGCCGAGGATGTTGGAGGGGAAGCGAGCCGGTGTGGCATCGGCAGTCGGCAGGCCGGTGATGATCGATTCTTGGCTGCTGGTATCGGGCTGCGTGCTGTAGTCCTGAAAGCTCATGGGAGATTCCTTTTGTGTTTGCACTTGGGGCAGGCGCGGCCCAGAGCCACGCGCATGGGGTTGGTGTTGGATTTGCCGCTGCGCTGGTATTCAACGCAGCGCTGACGGGGCAGCTCGCCGATCACCGGGCACTCGACCATCGCGCCCTGCAGGCCACCTTCAACGGCTTTTTGAACGCGCTTTAAATCGCCGTTGTATTTGCCCTGGAGCACCTGATTGACGACGGCGGGGCTGTAGCCGATGTCGGCTGCGACTTCTGCCTGTGTGCGGGTTTCGCAGGCACCGCGTAGCACTTCGAGCCAGTCAGACATGGCGGGCCCCCGGCAGTGTTTGCTTGAGGTTGAGGTCGTAGACGGTTCCGTCTTTTCTCAGTCGCGGCGCGAAGGGGCCGGTGTTCTTGACGAGGCGATAGATCGAGCCCTCGCCGCTGCGATGGTTGCTGCGCTGCAGCTCGCGGACGTAGCCCACCCTGAGCAGGGCGGCAATGAGCGCACGCACGCTGGAGTGTCTGCACTCCGCCGTGGCGACGATGCCCATCACCGAGAACTGCTGCTCGATCTGCATTGAGCGCCAGATACGCTGACGGATGTTTGCGCGGACGGGCGGTTTGGTAATGGGCTCGCGGGCTTTACGCTGACCCGCGAGGCCTGTCCTGATCATGGTGTTGGGCAGGATGCGGGCCTTGCAATGGGGGCAGTTGATGGGCATCAGCGGGTGCCCCCCATCGAGATGACCTTGCCGCTGGGAATGGGTGACTGCACCGGTGCATCGCCGGTGAAGAACTCATCCTTCTTGCCCCACTCGGCGGCGCCAATCTCGCTGAGGTTGCGCACCTTGGCCTGCTGCTCGATGCGCGCCAGGGCGATCACGATGTGGCGCACGCCGCCGTGGGTGGAGCGCAGCACGCGGTCGAGCAGGTCATCCCGCACATGCACTTCGCACAGGCCATCCGCCAGCTTGCGGGCGTCTTCGGCATCGGCAGGCTCGAAGCGAACGTCTTGCAGCACGCGGCCGGTGAGCTGCTTGCGGTGGCTCACCTTGCGGTCGATGCCACCCATGCCAATAAGCACCACCGGCGCCAGCGTCATGTCGTGGATGTCGCGCAGCGTCTCCGTCATCTTCTCGCTCTTGATGATGTAGTCCGCCTCGTCGAAGAACAGCGGCCGGCCGCTGTCGCCCAGCGAGTCGAGGATGGCGAGCAGCATTTGCGAGCAGCTGCCGCGCGGCTCAATGGCAAGGTCGCGCGACAGCGCGCTGAGCATCGCGGCGGGCGTCCAGGTGGCGAGGGCGCGCACGTAGACGCCGTTGACGCGGTTGATGAGCCAGGTGATGGCTGTGGACTTGCCATAGCCAGTTTCGCCATGCACCAGACCCATGCCGGGCATGCCGGGTGCGCGATGGATGAGCGCATCGGCGGCAGTCATGAGCCGGGCGATGTTCTTGACCGGGACGATCTTCGACTTCATTGATAAACTCCTGTGGTGGATGTAGCGACGCTGTAGTGCTGCTGTGAAAAGGCCCCGTTGACGCGGGGCTTTTTCATTCCTGTTGAAACTCTTCCCAGACGGCGTACTGCCCCCGGAACTCGCTGGTGCTTTCGTAATTGGCGAGCCAGCGCACATCGGCATCGCTGATCGCCTCGGTGTGGTTGGTGAGCGCCAGCCAGCGCGCAAAGCGCTGCTCGGGCGTCTCGCTCACCAGCTGGTCTTCGGCAATGGCATCGAGCACCCGCTGCGATTCGGCATGGCCTACGGCGCTGCTTGTGGGCGCACGCGGCAGTTCGCGCACCGGCGCATCCAGTGCCTCACCGATGCGGCTGGTCTCGATGGCGGCGTGGCCGCGATCACGCAGCAGCTCGGCTCGGCGTTCGAGCCGGGCCAGCGCCGAGGCCTGCTGCTTGTTGCGCAGGTCGGCAATGCGGCTCTCGGGCATCCAGCCCTGGGCAGATTGCAGCAGTGCCTCAGTGACGTAACGGCCTGCCAGGTCGTAGATCCACACCCGCTTGTCGTTGTGCAGGTTGTATTCAACCTGCACCTCTTGTCCTTCATAGGCCTTGAGTGCTGGCGCGCGATAGGTGCGGTTGAAGATGCGCACGTCGTAGCTGCGCGCCGTGCGGCGCTCACGCGGGTGCGCCAGCACCTCGCGGGGGATATTCACCGGGTAGCGTTCGAGCTTCTCCCACAACGCAGCCGGACTCTTGCAGCCCAGGTTGTCTTGATTGCGCTCGTTGTAGGCCTTGATGTACTTCGCGATTCCTTCAAGGGCTTCGTCCCAGGTCGGGATATACATCTCGCGCTTGGCGATGCGCTGCTCGAGGCGGCGCAGATATTCCTGGGCCACTTCCTTGCCCTTGTAGCTGGGCTGGAACTTGCCGTGCTTCTCCTCAAACCAGCGAAACCAGCCTTCGATGTCGCCCTTCCCGCGCGCGTTGCCCGGCAGCGCCGTCATGAACTGGGCACCGATGCGCGGGGCAAAGCCCGACACCTCATCGCACATCAGCTTGTTCTTGAAGCCACTGCCCGGATCGACGTGCAGCATCGCCATCACATGGTCGTGGCGCACCAGGGCATCGCTCAGTGAGTAGAGCGACTGCACCGCGCTCTCGCTCTCGCCCAGCCACCAGCCCGTGATGTAGCGGCTGCCAATGTCCATCCAGGGCGTGAGCTCGGCCGTGAAGTGATGACCTGAGTTGTAGTGCTGCACGTAGTAGTGCAGCGAGTGACCGTCGCCCTGGTAGATGAGGCCCACCGGCACGGTGCCGCGGTCGCGAATCTTGTGCGGCGTGAGGTTCTGGCGGCGGTAGTGCGGGCCGACACGCTGCGGATGAAACTCGCCTTCATGCGCGGGCAGTGCCTGCAGGAAGGTGGTCACCCGGCTGACCGTGGCGTCGGCAAAGCCGTGCTCATCGCGCAGCTTCTCGGCGATGGTGGCCATGCCGAGATGGCTGGGCAGAATGAAATAGTTGCGGGCGATCAGCTCCCACCCGCCCTGCTGGCGCTGCCGACCCTTGTAGGCGGGGGCGAGTGCCACCATGCCACCGCGCTTGTAGTCGCTCACCCAACGCTCGATGGTCTGGCGGCTGGGCATGGTGCCGGCGCCGGTCTGGTGCAGCCACTCGGCTGCCGCGCGGATGCTCACGCCGTTGCGCACCCGATCCAGCGCAGGGCGAATCACCGCATAACAACGCAGCGCCTCATCA
>JBKJJE010000079.1:0-19843 GCA_046598075.1 Stagnimonas sp. | reverse complement strand
GGCAGGCTGGCCTCCAGATTGCTCAGCAACTGCTGCTGCGCCGGCGTCGTCGCCGCACCGAGTATCACCACCGGTGAAGCGCGGAACAGCGCATCCAGGTGGCGTACGGTCATCCGGGCAGATCCTGGCCGAGAAACGGCTGCAGGAATGCAGAGACACTTTTTGCCAGCGCATCCAGGTGATAGCCGCCTTCGAGCATGGCTACCACCCGTCCCTGGCAGCAGGCATCCGCCACGCCCTGGATCACTGCAGCGATCCAGCGGTAGTCGTCGGTGGTCAGGCGCAGCTCGGCGAGCGGGTCCAGCTCGTGGGCATCGAAACCGGCAGAGACCAGCAGCAGTTCCGGCTGGAACCGCTCCAGCCTCGGCAGCCAGTGCTCGCTGACGGCAGTGCGGAACGCAGCACTGCCGGAATAGGCCTTGAGCGGCACATCGACCAGATTCGGAGCGTCTGGCGCGCCCGCCCAATACGGATACAGCGGGTGCTGGTAGACCTGGCACACCAGCACCCGTTCATCACCCTTGAAGATATCAGCCGTGCCATTGCCGTAGTGGACATCGAAATCGACGATGGCGACCCGCTGCAAGCCCTGCGCCAGCGCATGCGCGGCGGCCACCGCGATGTTGTTGAAGAAGCAGAATCCCATCGCGCGGCGGTGCTCGGCGTGGTGCCCCGGCGGCCGCACCGCGCAGAACGCCAGCCCGGCCTCGCCTGCCAGCACCTGATCCACCGCCAGCACGCCCGCCCCTGCTGCGCGCAAGGCAGCTTCGAGGCTGTGCGGGTTCATCAGCGTGTCGGGGTCGATCTGGATCTCGCCCTCGGTGGTGTCCGCCGTGAGGATTCTTTGCACATGGGCGGCATCGTGCACCCGCTCCAGCGCCTGCAGCGACGCCAGCGGCGCTTGCAGCCGATGCAGAAAGTCACCGCTGCCGTCGGCCCGCAGCCGATCCTCGATGGCGTCGAGGCGACGCGGACTCTCCGGATGCAGCGCGCCCATCTCATGCAGGGCGCAGGCGGGATGGGTGATCCAGCAGACAGGACGAAAGGGTTTGGCCATGCGCCAAGACTACTGCCATTGCCCTCTGCGATCAGGTTAGGCTGAACAGCGCATGTCGCGCCCTCGTCGTTGGATTGCCATGAACCCTGCCACCGAACTCCAGGAAGTGCTCGACGTGCAGCAGATGGCCGAGGCAGACCGGCTGGCCGTGGTGGCCGGCACGCCGGTCATCGAGCTGATGGCAAATGCCGGCGAGGCGGTCTGTCAGGCCATCAGGCAGCGCTGGTCGGCGCGGCCGATCGCCGTGCTGTGCGGCCCCGGCAACAACGGCGGCGATGGCTTCGTGGTGGCGCAGCGGCTGGCTGAGGCGGGCTGGACCGTGCGGCTGGCGCTACTCGGTTCCATCGAGCAGATGAGCACGGCGGCGCGCCATCACGCCGGACAATGGCAGGGGCAGATCGAGCCGCTGGCACCGGCCGTGCTCGACGGAGCCGAACTGCTGGTCGATGCGCTGTTCGGCGCCGGCTTGAGCCGCGCGCTGCAAGGCCCTGCAGCCGCGCTGCTCAGCACTGCTGCCGCGAGCCAGATTCCCATCATTGCTGTCGATGTGCCGAGCGGCCTGCGCGGCGACACCGGCGAATCGCTGGGCGCGGTAGCGGCGACCCTGACGGTGACTTTTTTCCGCAAGAAACCCGCGCATCTGCTGTGGCCGGGACGCGGACTCTGCGGCGAGGTGGTAGTCGCCGAGATCGGCATCGATAGCAGCGTGCTGGCCGAGATCGCGCCGCGCACTTTCGAGAACGGCTCGGCGCTCTGGCTGTCGGCACTGCCGCGGCCGGATGGTCGCGGCCACAAATACCAGCGCGGTCATGCGCTGCTGGTGGGCGGCTATCCGCAGACCGGTGCGGCAAGGCTGGCGGCCCTTGCGGCAGCCCGCGCCGGCGCCGGCCTCACCACCATTGCGGTACCCGAGCAGGCCCTGCCGGTCTACGCGGCGGCCCTCACCTGCATCATGGTGCAGCCGTTCAACAGCCCGGCCGACCTCGACCGTCTGTTGGCGGATGCGCGTTTCAGCAGCCTGCTGATCGGCCCCGGTGCCGGCCTCGGCGCCAGTACCCGCGACTGCGCGCTGGCGATGCTCGCCACCGGCCGCCCCACCCTGCTCGATGCCGACGCGCTGACGGTGTTCCAGGACGATCCGCTGGCGCTAGACCGGGCGATCATCGGCCCCTGCGTGCTGACTCCGCACGAGGGTGAGTTCAGGCGGCTGTTCGGCTTCGGCGGCGACAAGCTCAGCCGCGCCCGCCATGCCGCGCGGCGCTGCGGCGCAGTGATTGTGCTCAAGGGCAGCGATACCGTCATCGCCGCCCCCGATGGCCGCGCCATCATCAACAGCAATGCCCCGGCGACGCTCGCCACCGCCGGCTCCGGCGACGTCTTGGGCGGCATCGTGCTGGGCCTGCTGGCGCAGGGCATGGAGCCCTTCCGCGCGGCGGCGGCAGCGGTCTGGATGCATGGTGCAGCCGCCAGCGCCTTCGGACCGGGGCTGATTGCCGACGACCTGCCGGAGCTGTTGCCGGCTGTGTTGCGTCAGCTTGCCGCCAGCTAAGGCCGACGCCCATCGGGCATGGCGCGCCTGCATCGTCATGGCCTGCTCCGTTGGTCGGCCAGCCGGCTGCGCTGTCAACGCGATGCGGTCGATCGCGTTGGCAGCAGGAGAACGGCATCAGCCCGAGGAGACCAGCCCATGACCCATGCCCGCAGTGCGCACGACCTGCTGTCGTATCCCGCCGCGTTCGATCTGCCTCAGCTGGCTGCGCATTGCAGCGACCTGCTCAATCGCCTGGCCAGGCAGCCGGTGCGCGTGCGCCGTGGTGCCGTAGCAGACGACAGCCCGCATATCGAGCTGCTGTTCGGCATGGACCAGGCCGTGCTGAGCGAGATCGATGATCAGCAGTGGCTGCGCACCGAACACGACCGCGCCGGCTGCACCGACCTGATCCAGCAGCTGAAAGCCCTGTTCACCCTGCCTGCCGCTGCGGCACTCGAAGTCGGCACCGCACAGCGGCCCGCGTGAGCCGCACCGGCTGAGCCGGATCAACGGCCGGGAAACGCCCGGGTTCAGGCAGCAACTGCCCTTGCGACCGGCTGTAACACGCCCGGCAACTGCGCCGCACCGAGCGGCCCGATAAAACTGCATGCCGAGCGGAAAAAGTAGGCTGCTGCCGGGGGATTGCCGATGGCGACGCTCCAGGGCCGGTCGAGGGTGAGGGCGAACATCTCCCAGTCGCTGGGGATGACGGTGGCGCGGCCCTCGATGGCGGCAGTCTGCTGCAGATAGAAATGGCCGTCCGGCAGCCGGGCGATGTGCAAGACCGAGTCGGTGTTCCAGCCGATCACGTGGTGCTTGTCGACCACCACCCTGGTGGCGGCATCGCCCGCCGCAAGACCACGGAACTCGACCGGGCGCGCCACCCGCGACCATTGCAGGCCAGCGATCATCCGCGTCTCCAGCGGCCCATCCGCGGTCGCCCCCGGCGAGCGCAGAAAGTACGCCAGGTCCATGGCAGCGGTGCCGAGGCCGGATTTGATGAACGGAGGCTCCGGTTGCAGGGCTTTGAAGGCCGCCAGCGTGGTGGGTGACTGGTGCAGCCAGACATCGCCAGTCCGGGTGTCGATCACCTCCATGTGGGGCCTGGTCGGCTCCAGCGTGATGTTCTCGGGCGGGATGTGGCTGGGGATGACGGGGGACTTCGACATGCGGTGCTCCAGAGATGAATTGATCAACAAGGCTCAAGCCCATGCGGCGCAACGAGCGCACCGCCAGCCCCGGCCAAATGCTGCACCGGTGCGGTGTACGGCCGTCATCAGGCCGCCCGTGTCGCGGCGATGAACGCCAGGGTGCGCTCGACCAGCTCCCGCGGCACGTCTTCCTGGATGAAGTGATTGGCGTCCGGGAAGACGTGGTGCGGCTGCCCCTGGCAGCCTGGAATGCGCCGGTGCATGACCTTGTGCATGCCGCGCGTCACCGGGTCCTTGGCGCCGAACAGCGTCAGGAAAGGCTTGTCGAATTTTTCCAGGGCTTCCCACACCGTCTTGTTGAGCGGCACGCCGGGATTGTCCGGCTGCACGGCAATCAGCAGCGGGAAAGAGGTCACCCCGGCGTGATACCTGGCTTCAGGGAACGGCGCCTTGTAGGCTGCAAGCTCGCCTGCCGTGAGCTTTCGCGTGCAGCCTGGCGGCAGCATCTGGTCGAAGGGGAACACGGTGGCAGCGCGCATCATGGTGGTCCACATCTTCATGAACGCATCCTCGCCCTGCCCCTCCGGCACGCCGGTATTCGAGGCCACTACGCGGTCGAAGCGCGTACCTTCCACCGAAACCAGATAGAGGCCGATCGTGCCGCCCCAGTCCTGGCAGAACAGCGTGATGTGCGTTAGATCAACGCCCACCAGCCACTTGCGCATCCAGTCGTAGTGGCGCGCCAGCGTGTAGTCGCTCTTCGCCGCAGGCTTGTCCGAGCGGCCGTTGCCAACCAGGTCCACCGCAATCACGCGATGTCCCGCGGCCACCAGCGGCCTGATCATGTTCCGGTGCAGATAGCTCCAGGTCGGGTTGCCATGCATCAGCAGTACCGGGGCGGCGTCGCGCGGACCCTCGTCGATGTAGTGGATGCGCACCGGCGTGCCGTCGTCATCGATCACCGTGTAGTAGTGCGGGGCGAAGTCGTAGCCCTCGAGATGGGCAAAGCATTCGTCGGGGGTGCGCAGGATTTCCATGATCGTCTCGTCTACTTCATCGACAGCATCAGGCCGGTGCTGGGCGACACCGCGTTGTCGAGCAGCGCCAGATACTTTTCCCTTACCGCCTCGGCACCGGCCAGATGCACGATGTCCACCTGGCCCTTGACGCTGATCGCGATCTGCGCCGAAGCACCGAAAGCCTTCATCAGTACCACGCCGACGCCCCAGTCCCGGTCGCGCTTGGCGAAGCGGCTGGGGGCGAAGAAAAATGTCGGTCTGGCGCCAGGCAGCGGGCCATTGTTGCGGTCCACCTCCCAGTGCGTGGCACCGACCAGGCAGCTCTCGATCAGGTTTTCGCCGATGTGTTCGTGCACAGCGCGCACCACGGCACTGTTGCCGGACATGTCGACAAAGGCGGTGCGCTTGCCGGCATCGATCGATTGGATCGCGTCGTAGCTGAGCACCTGATCGCAGCAGCCGAGTTTCTCGACAAAAGGGACGTTCTGCGGGGAGGTCAGGCCGACGACGCGCTGCGAGAGTTTCTTGTCGTGGTGGATCAGATGCGCAAGACCGAACGCGGTCTTCGAGGAGACCGAGGCGATCACCACCTGCTCGGCCCCGAACAAGGCGTTGTCGAGCAGATAGTCGTAGACGATGTAGGAGGTCGCGAACAGCGGGAACAGCAGGCAGCGCTCATCCTCCATCGTCTGCATCATCGCGGGGTCGTTGGCGGTGCGGTGATACTGGTTGTAGAGCCGCGGCAGCTTCTCGCGGTGGGCTGCGAAGTCGAAGAAATTGGCGGCGGTGACCTTGCCCGGCGTCACCGTCAGGTGCGAGGCCATCGGCAGAAAACCCCAAAGCCGCTCACCGACCGGCAGCTCGGCGCAGCGCGACTCCACCACATCGGCAAAACCCCAGGCCGGCACCTTGCCCCAGGTGCTGTGGTCGGGCGCTGCCGCGGCGACCTCGGTCGGGAAATAGCCCCAGTAGCCGATGCTCTCCCCCGTGACCGCATAGCTGATGTTGTTGGCGGTGAGGGCGAACTTGTCGATGGCCAGGCGCACTTCGCCGTCTCTGAGGGGTGCCGCCTCATGACGGACGATCTTCGTCTCGCGCAGCTGTGTGCGGTTGACCCATAGCTCGGTGATCTGCATGACGCGCTCCAATGAGGGTTTCGCGGGTGTGGACGGGGGCTAGTTCTCGGGCGGCGGCACCGGTGTGCCGCTCATTACGGACTCCGCGCGCCTGGAACGGAACAGCGGATAGAACACCTGGATGTACCAGCGCTCGGCACCATGACGGCGGTCATCCGGCAGGCCGAAGGCCGGCGGATACTGGCGGGTGATCTTGGCCGTGCCGAAGATCACGTCCCAGAGAAACAGCAGATTGCCGTAATTGCCGGTGTAGTGGCCGATGCCGTCGCGATTGCTGAGTGCGTGGTGTGCAAAGTGGGTGGCGGGTGTGGAGATGGTGCGCTCCAGCACCCACATCAGCGGCCTGAAGGCAGGAATGCCGTAGAGCTTCTCGTCCCAGCGCGCCTCCGAATGTGCACCGATGATCACCGCCATCTTGACGATGGTGTAGCCGACATAGGCCCAGCCGAAGCCCAGATACACCAGCACGCCCGAAGCCCACAGCCCGGGCATCGCCAGGTAGTAGAAGAAGTTGTTGCGATACACCACCCGCACGCCCATGTAGGCAGCGGCGTGATGGGCGCGATGGAACGGCCACATCCAGGAGGTATGCGAGAGCCGGTGCCAGAGATACTGAGTGAAGTCGTCGGTGACCAGCAGCGTCAGCACCATCGCCCACCAGGGCCAGTGTGCCAGCGCACCGCGCTGCTCCGGATAAAGCACGCGGCCCAGGGTGTCGCAGGCCAGCAGGATGGCCGGCACGATGACGCCGGGCAACAGGAATGCGGCGGCGATATCCAGCCGGTTGTCCTCGCGGCCCGCATGCGGGCTGAAGAAACGCCGACGCAGCAGCTCCACTAGCGTGAATGCGGCAAACAGGGTGAGCACGGCGACAATCTGGACGGTTTTTTGTTGCATGGCGTGGCTTGCTCCGGGGCTTTAGATCTCGATCAACAGTTTGCCGAGGTTCCTGCCGGCGAACAGCATGTCCAATGCCGCCGGAAACTGCTCGATGCCCTTGACGATGTGCTCGCGGGTGTTGAGCCGGCCCTGCATCATCCAGCCGCCAAGCGCGATACCGGCTTCGGGGATGCGCTCGACGTAGTCGAGCATGGTAAAGCCGCGCATGGTCGCGCTCTGGGCCACCAGTTGAAGATAGTTGGCAGGGCCACGCATCCGGTGCATGTCGCTGTACTGGGAGACCGCCCCGCAGACCACGATGCGCGCACGGCGGTTGATGCGCGCCAGCACCGCGTCGAGCGCCGCACCGCCAACGTTGTCGAAATAGACATCGATGCCCTGCGGCGCGATGCGGCTCAGCGCCGCACCGATCTCCTCGGCCTTGTAGTCGATGGCGGCGTCGCAGCCGAGTTCCTCAAGCAGATAGCGGCACTTCTCGGCGCCGCCGGCAATGCCGATCACCCGCGCCCCCTTGATTTTCGCGATCTGGCAGACCACCGAGCCGACTGCGCCGGCGGCCGCGGAGACCACCACCGTCTCGCCTTCTTTCGGCTGGCCGATGTCGGTCAGGCCGAAGTAGCCAGTAAAGCCGGGCATGCCGAGGCCGCCCAGATATTTGGGCAGCGGCACGATCTTTGGGTCGAGCTTGCGCAGGCCCTTGCCGGGTAGCGTGACGTCGGTCTGCACGCCCATGAAGCCGAACAGGAAATCACCGACCTGGTTTCGCTCGTTACGGCTGACCATCACCTCGCCGATGCCGAAGGCCTTCATCACCTGCCCCACCTGCACCGGCTCGGCATAGCTGCGCAGCGGCTGGATCCAGCCGGCCATCGCCGGGTCCACCGAGAGATAGCGTACGGCGAGCTGCACCTCGCCCTGCTCCGGTGCCCGCGCGGCCTCGTGCGTCCATTGCCAGGTGGCGGCGTCGGGCAGCCCCTCAGGGACCCGGGCGAGCCGTACGCGGGTTGACAGGGCGGCGATTGAAGCGGTCATGGCGTGTCGATCCGGTCTGGGGTTGCGGCCTGTTCACCGCAACCGAAGGCGGTGACTGCAGATAACTTGACATGTTGTAAAATTCGTCCGCAATGTTGGCAGCCTCGACGACGGAAGACAAGCCATGACCCGCAGCAGATCACTTGAACAGCCGCTCATGCTCTACGGTGCGCCCGTCGGGCTCTATACCGGCAAGATCCGCAGCTATCTGCGCAAGCAGGGCATTCCCTATGTCGAACGCCTGCCGTCCGACCCGGTGTTCCGCAAGCAGATCCTTCCCGCCATCGGCCGCTTCATCAATCCGGTGATCCGCATGCCCGACGGCCTGCTGGTGCAGGACACCGCTGACATCATCGATTTTCTCGAGGCAGAGGGTTATGCGGCATTCGCTTCCACACCCGCGACACCAAAGCAGAAACTGGTCGCGCTGATTCTCGATCTGTTTGGTGGCGAGGGCCTGCTGCGGCCGGCGATGCACTACCGCTGGTCGTATCGCTTGGAGAACGAAGCTTTCCTGCGCAGCGAGTTCGGCCTGAGCTATCGCACCGGGCGGGCGACCGAGGCGGAAATCGGGCGGCAGCTCGATCAGTTCATGAACTACCTCAATGCCTACATTCCCAGGTTCGGCATCACCCAGGCATCAAGAGCGGTGATCGAGGCCTCTTACGAGGACATCCTGCAGCGCCTCGAGGGCCATTTTCGCCTGCATCCGTATGCGCTGGGTGGAGTACCGACGATTGCCGACTATGGCCTGATGGCGCCGCTCTACGCGCACCTCGCCCGCGATCCGGTGCCGTCGACCTTGATGAAGCGGCTGGCCCCCAGCGTGTTCCGCTGGACCGAGCGGATGAACGCCACCGACGCCGACATGCCGGAGTTTCCGCGCTACGCCCCCGCACTGGCCGACGACGACAGCCTGCCCGAGACCTTGCTGCCGGTCCTGGAATTCATCGCCAGCGACTATCTGCCCGAGCTGCAGATGACGGTGACGGCTGTGGACGCCTGGCTGGCGCAGCAAGGCAGCCGCGCCGTCGAGGGCAAGCCCATCGAGCGCACCCTGTGCAGTGCGCACTTCGTGCTGCGCGGCCAGACGCTGGAGACCATCGTGCAGCCCTACACGCTCTACAAGCTGCAGCGAGTGACCGATGCCCATGCCGCCCTCGACGCAGAGACTCGGCAGGACGTCGCGGCGCTGATGGGCCAGGTTGGCCTGCAATCGCTGCTGACGCTGCGCGCCAGCCGTCGCGTCGAGCGCGCGCAGCACCTCGAGGTATGGGGGGCGCTCACCAGGTAAGCGCGCCCGGGCACGAACTCAGGTGCGGCCGAGCTTCTTCAGGTTCTGCGGCGTGAAGAAGCCCTGCGGAAAGCTCACCCCCAACTTGGCAATGTAGCCCTGCTCGTTGGGCAGGCTGTTGATCACGTAGCGGCCTGAGAACAGGTCATAGCTGACCTGCGGGGCCGACACCACCGCCTTGTCGACCACCAGCGGGAGCACGAAGCCCTCCTGATAGCGCCACAGCGTGTCGCGGGCGTCGTAGCAATCGACGCCGACCACGCTCCAGCTGTCCTCGTCCAGGTAGAAGCGGCGCTTCTTGTAGACATTGCCGGCGCCGGGTTTGAGCGTGGCCTCCACCACCCACACGCGGTGCAGTTCGTAGCGCAGGTGCTCGGGGTTGAGCATGGCCGGCAGCACCAGCGCCTTCAGCTTCAGCTCGGGCCGCACCAGCCGGTAATTGTTGTATGGCACATACATCTCTTTCTTGCCGATCAGCTTCCAGCTGTACTTCTGCTGCGAACCGTTGAACATGTCGGCCTGGTCGATGTTCTGCAGGGCGTCGGTGCCGGCCGCCGGGTTGTCATAGGCCACACTCGGCGCCTGCCGTACCCGCCCGGTGCCGGGCGAGTACTGCCAGGCCTCGCGGCTGCCATCGAGCTTGTCCCATACCAGGGTGACGTTGCCGGCAAGCCGCGGCGGTGAGGTGTCCTTGCGGATGATCTGGAAGATCAGCTTGTTGTCGGCCGCCGGCGGCTTGCCGACGTTGGCGTAGAGAAATTGCGCCGACAGCTCGAAGCCGTTGACCTGATAGCGGCCGTCGCGGGCGACGACGATGGTGTTGCCGGTCAGTTCCGCCGAGTCGGTGCGGTAGCGCAGCCGGTGGTTGACCATCGCTTCCGCGCCATTGGTAGGGATGGGAAACGGAAACCCGAGTGTGGCGCCCTTGATGCCATCGTCGCCGATCAGTTCGGCACTGACGGCGTTGGCCTTGGTCGCCGCATAGAGCGCGTCGGGATAGGTCGCGGTACGACGGGTGGGATAGACGTTGTAGTACAGCTTCGGGTTCAGCTCCAGGCGTCGGATCGCACCGGCCGGCAGCATCGCCGAGTACTGCTTGAGATTGCTGGCGTCGATCTTGAACCTGGG
The DNA here is from genome assembly GCA_046598075.1 of Stagnimonas sp. Classification (GTDB taxonomy): domain Bacteria; phylum Pseudomonadota; class Gammaproteobacteria; order Nevskiales; family Nevskiaceae; genus Stagnimonas. The sequence continues at coordinate 9,595 of JBKJJE010000079.1, read as the reverse complement.
CTTGTCTGCCGGGAAGGGGTCCGGGTAGTACTCGCCCTCGCCGCGCTTGTAGTTGGCGAACATCGGTCCGAGCGTGGTCATGCCGCCTTTCCAGGGCGGGATGGTGCCCTCCTTGTTGCCGGCCTCCACGGCGCCGACCGGCGTCAGCGTGGTGCCGAGTTGGGCGGCCTTGTCGGCCGGCACCTTGGCCAGCGCAGCAGTCGTGGCCATCAGTGCGCTGGCGGCGAGAACGGGAATCAGGTTTTTCATCGAGTGTCTCCTTGCATTCGGGTGCTTCAGGGGCGTCGGCACGGCAGGCCCCAGGGTCTTGCTGTCAAAAGTCGTAGCTCAGGCTCAACTGCACGCTGTCACGGTCCGCGAGCGGATTGCGCAGGCCGCCGCCAAAAAACCAGGAGTAGCGCAGCGTCGTCGACAGCGCATTGTCGAATACCGCATTGATACCGGCTGTAGCCTGTATGCGGCCCTCGACGAACTCGGCCGTGGGCTGCGGCCCGCGACCGCCGACGTCGTGGAAAAAGCTGAACTGCGGGGCCATCCGCAGGTTCGGCAGCACGTTTTCGTAGGTGAGCTGGCTGAGCACGCGGTAGCCATACGACAGGGAGGTCGCGAAGCCGCCTTCCTGAAAGCGCGGATTGAGCCGGATATCTGGCGCATCCTCGGTTTGCTGCGGCGTCGGCGTACCGGTGCCATCGACCCCCGCGCTGTGGTGAAACTGGGTGCCTGGCGAGGCAATCTGCAGGCGGTCCAGGCTGGGCAGGCCGATGATCTGATAAGCGCCCAGCTCGACGAAGAAGATCATCTGGTCGGCGCCAAACGGCTGGTCGCTGGCCCCCAGCAGAAACAGGAACGAGGTGTTGTAGGTGAGGGTCTGAAACCGCTCGTAGCCGCGCACATAGGCCCCCGGCAGCACGTTGGAATTGCCGCGGTATACCGTCTCCAGGTAATCCGGAATCGCCACCCGGTCGCCGGGGATGGTGACTACGCCGAAATCCAGTGAGTTGCTGGGGAAAGTGGGCTGCAGGGCGGCAAAGCCGACATCGACGGCATCCACCTGCAGCGGCTGGTTGGGGCGGTAGACCACTTCGCCCGTCCACGACACCGTGCCGAGATTGGTGCTGAAGCTGAAGCCCAGACTGTGGATATTCCTGGCGTAGTCCAGGAACGGCCGTACGGTATCGATCGGCAGGGGCTCGATGCCGGTCGGCACCAGCCTGAAACCCTGACAGGACGCCAGCGCCTCTGCCTGGTTGGTCGAGCGATTGGTGCAGCCCTCTGCCGAGGCCAGAAAGCTGATCGTCGGCAATCGCGAATGCAGGTTGAGATAGGTGAAATCGAAGCCGGTGTTGTTGAGCCAACCCGCCAGGTAATTGAAATTGAACCCGTACTCACCGCCGTCCCTGGGCTTGTTGGGCTTGCCCAGAAACACCGTGCGGCCGGCATCCGACAGCAGGTTGGCATTGCCCTGGGTACGCTCCTGCTCGCCCACCAGATTGTCCGGGTCTTCCCGGTTCTTGCCGTTCAACAGCATGATGTACGGGTCGCCGGCGCCGATGATGTCGCTGACCGAAAAGAACGAACCGATAGGCGGCACCCGCACCGGCTTCCACTGAAATTGATAGAAAGCCAGCACCGAGGCTGCCTCGGTGAGGCTGGTGCTCACCACCCCCAGAGGTACCCGCTGGAACACGTCGCGGATGTCCGAGCCCGGCACGAAGCGCAGGTTGGCATCGGGTGGATTGACGGTATTCAAGCCATTGAGCACGAGCGTGGAACTGGTGCCGAGGCTGAGCAGCTGATTGCCCAGCTTGATCGACAGCTCGCGATCTCCCGGCAGCGGGACATCCGTAGAGACAAAGGCATCCAGCAAGCGCAGCCCCAGGCCGATTTCGCGACGACCCTCTTGCGAGCGTTTGGTGTGGCGCGGCTGAAAGCCGTTGTTGTCCTCGAAATTGTTCGGGTGGTATTCGGTGAAGTCGTAATTGACCGGGTCGTAGAAAGCGATCGCGCTGAGATCGACGCCGAACAGCGGGTGGGTCAGCTGAAGACGCGGCGCGAACCGGAACGAGGAGCTGACCAGATCGCCCTTGTCGTAGTTGAGATTGCCATTGTCATTGTTGAGGCCGGCAAAGCCGGGCAATGCCAGATAGTCCGCGTTGCCGGCTACCGTGATGCAGCTTCTACCGGGTGCAGAGCGGGGCGGGAATACCGGCTTGTCCTCGCAGAACTGCTCCTGCCCGGGCAGGTTGAGCTTGCCGATGAACTTGCTGTTGCGCTCCTCGGTACGGATCGCAAAACCGGTGGAGATCTGCGCCTGCGCCTTGCCGGTGAGATCGAGACTCTTGATAGAGAAATCAGCTGCCAGTGCACACTGCAACAGCGCCAACCAGCCAAGCACGACCAGCATGCCGTCGCCTGGACGACGCGCCGCACGGCACCGCACTGCTGCCAAGCCCGAATCCATAGTCATCTTTCTCCTCACTACGCACAGCGGGATGTGCTTGCGGCCGCTCTTTGTAGCTGGCGACCTGTTGCACTCCTCTTTCAGTATTGGATGCGGAGTGGTCCATCGGGGACCGACTCCAGAACGCGCACCGCGCAGGACCTGCGGGAAACAGCATGCCTGTGTGATAGTTGGCAGTCTGCCGATTTTTTACATGATGTCAAGTTTATGAACCGCTCACCTCCGAGTGGCGCAAATGCCGTCTGGCTGAACCGCAACGGCGCATCGCTGCAGCCCAGCGGAAAGCTCAGTTCTGCCAGTAGACATACTCGTCGTCCGCAGCCTCCGGCTGGTCCAGGGTCTTGTCGACCAGAACCGGAAACTCGACGAAGGAGGGCCACGCCGGCGCTTGCATCTCGGCGTTGTGAGCGGCCAGCAGGGCCTTCAACTCCGCCACCTTTTCGGTTTGTGTCGACGCCAGATCGCGCTGCTCGGTGGGATCGGCATCGAGATGGAACAGCCAGGTCCTGGCAGGCCGCTCGGATTGCTGCAGTTTCCACCCCCTGGCGATCACCATCTGGTAGCTGCCGTCGCGCCAGAACAGCACCTCGTGTGGTGCTGCCGTCTGGCCGGCAGCCAGGTACGGCAGCAGGTTGCTACCGTCGATCACCCGGTCTGCCGGCAGTTCGGCGCCGGCCGCCGCCGCGATGGTCGGCAGCAGGTCGATGCTGGACACCGGATGCGGAAACCGTCCGCCTGCTGCAAGCCGGGCCGGCCAGCGGAGGATGTAGGGCACCCGCACACCCCCCTCGAACAGGGTGAGCTTCCAGCCCCGATACGGCTTGTTGACATGGGGCATCGCGATGTAGTTGGGCGCACCGTTGTCGCTGGTGAAGATCACCAGGGTGTTGTCTTGCAGACCCTGCGCCTTGAGGGCCGCCATCACCCGGCCGACGCTGCGATCCATCGCCAGCAGCATGGCGCCGTAGACGCGCTCGCGGTGTGTCGGCAGGCTGGCCAGCGCCTGGTAGTCGCTCTTCAGGGCCTGCAGCGGCGTGTGCACACCCCAGTGTGCGAGATAGAGGAAGAACGGCTGGTTGCGATTGGCCTCGATGACCTTGATCGCCTCGTCGGTGTAGTAGTCCGACAGATAGCCTTTCGGTTCGAACCATTTGCTGCCGTTGTAGCTGGCGGCGTAGCGCATGTTGGCCCACAGGAAGCGATCAATGGGATCGAAATCCTGCTTGGAGTTTTCGACCATGGGGTCGTCCTCTCTCATGTGCAGGCCGCTCTCCATGAACAGCGTCTCGTCGAAGCCCTGGTTGTTGGGGCGCAAGGTCGGTATACCGCCCAGGTGCCACTTGCCGATGTGCGCGGTGTGATAGCCGCGCGCCTTGAGCAGCTCGGCAATGGTCACTTCGGACGGCGGCACGCCGAGTTCATTGAAGGGCGCAATCGCCTTGGCGCGGTCCTGGTGGACGATGGTGGGATTGCGGCGGCCCGGAGGTGCCAGCAACGGTGCCACCTTTGCCATGTTGCCGGGCGTGGGGGTGTACTCGAAGCCGAAGCGCGAGGCGTAGCGGCCGGTCATCAGCGAGGCGCGCGAAGGCGAGCACACCGCGTTGGCCGCGTAGCCGCGGTCGAAGCGCACGCCCTCCGCGGCGAGACGATCGATGTTCGGCGTCGGCACGCCGGCCATGCCGCCGCCATAGCTGCTGACGTCGTTGATGCCGAGATCATCCATGAGAATGACGATCACGTTCGGCGGCCGCTCGCTCGCAGGCACGGCGGCGGCGGTCGGCCCCTGCTGCCAGGGCACGGCGTGGTTGGGCTCGCGCGGGTTCTTGATGTCGGAGATCAGGCCGGTGAGGTTGAGCAGGATCGGCAGGCGCGCCGAGTAGACCGCAGCGCCGAGCATGGCGACGACGGCAAGGACGATCAGGGGGCGGCGAAGTTTCATGGTGCAGGTCTCAGGCAGGAGTGCCGCGGTAGCGGCGGCAGCGACGCAGCAGCAGATGCAGGACGACACCGATCAGCGCCAGCAGCGCGGCCACTGTGCCGCGGGTCTGGATCAGGTCGAAGAATGAGCGCATTGGGAACACCTGGGTCTTCTCGATGGACGCCCACTTGTGGATACCGATGGGCTTGGCGGCGAGGTCGAGCACCATCTCCAGCAGATCGCGGCGGCTGCGGTAGCGGACGATGGCGATGCGCTGCCATTCGGCATCGCCGGGCTGGTCGATGAAGCGGCCCATCGGCGTGCCAAGAAACACCGGATGGTTGCCGTGCTTGAACAGCAGCGGGGCGATGGCCTGGTTGTAGCGCGCATCGGCTTCCAGCCCCGTACCGCTGAACTCCGAGCCTGCCGGATACACCGCCTGCGCGCGGTAGTTGATGAGGTTGAGCATGAAGAACTCTTTGCCGTCATCCGAGGCGGCGAGCTGGCGCAGCTCGCGCAGCAGGTTCTCGTCGGGGGTGATGCTGGCGCCCTTGGCGATGTCGCGGATGCGGCTGATGTAGCCGTCAGCCTCCTGCGGCGTGAGTGCCGCGCCACGGCAGTCATACCAGGCGATGAAGCCGAGGTAGAGCAGCACCAGGATGGTGGCCAGCAGACGCGGACCCTTGAAGAAAGTCATGGTTTACTCCGGAGAAAACAGCTTGGAAGACTCGGCCCTGGACGCCGCACTGCGGGCGCAGCGAAAACCGACGTGCATGTGCGAGGACTCCGGCGTGGCGTGCGCGCGCGCAGTGGCGCGAAAGCCGTAGCAAAGCTTTGGGTCGCAGAGGAAGGAGCCGCCGCGCTGCACCTTCTCGCCGCCCTGCCCCGCAGGCCAGTGCTTTCCACGCTCGGCATAGGGGCGATACCAGTCGGCGGTCCATTCCCAGACGTTGCCGGCCATGTCGCTGAGTCCGAGCGCGTCCTCGCCGAAGGCGCCGACCGGCGAGGTGGTCTTGTAGCCATCACTGCCAGTGTTGAGCATCGGGAACACTCCGGTCCAGACATTGGCGCGGTAGCGGCCGTTCTGCTCCAGCCGTTCACCAAAGGCATGGGTCTGGTCCTTGGCGCCTGCCCCGCGTGCGGCGTATTCGTATTCGAACTCGCTGGGCAGGCGCCTGCCCTGCGCCGCGCAGTAGGCGTTCGCGTCATTCCAGGATATCTGCGTGACCGGATGATCGGCGACGGCCTGCTCGCCCTCGGGGCCCAACGGCTGCTGCCAGCTGGCACCAGCGACCAGTGACCATTGGCCGGTGCCGAAGCGCATCACCGAGCCACTGCCCAGACGCTCGGCGTCGGTGACGAAGCGGGTGCGTTTCACGAAGGCGGCGAAAGCGGCGACGGTGACCGGCGTGCGATCGAGTTCGAAGGCGGGCATCGCCACGCGGAACGCCGGCCGCTCGTCGGCACGACCACGATCGCTGCCGATCAGCGCCTCGCCAGCCGGGATGCGCCGCATCGCAGAAGCTGCCAGCGCCGTGCTGCTCGCCAGCAGCACAGACAGCAGGAGGGAGCAGGTCAGGCCTTGCATGAGGGCGCGATCAAGCCGCCAGCAATGCAATGCAGCCACTCGGCATCAGCACCTCATGCAGCCAGTGCCGGTCATCGGCGGACAGGCCCGCAAACTGCTCGCGCAGCCATTTCAGACACTTCACCTGATAGGGAAATACCTGCTGCTGCCAGCGCACGCCCTCGATCACGCAGTCCATGGTCGCCTGCCCCGCCGCCCTGGCGGCGGCATTGGCGGGCAGGAACGGCACGTAGGTAGCGCCGATCCGGGCCAGCAGCGGCTGCAAGCCTGGCAGTGCTGCCTCGCGCGAAAGCCACTGCGCATCGGCCGGACGCCAGCCGCTCAGGTCTTCGAGGCGCTCGGTCCAGGCCACCACGCGCGGGGCGGTTTCGCGAGCGAGGCGGGCGGAAGTCGGGTCGAACAGGCAGAGCTGGGTGAACTGGCCGTAGAGGGCAAAGTCGGCTGCCGACGGCCTTGCCCCGAACAGGAACTGGCGTGCTTCGATCAGCGTGCTCATTACCGCCAGCAGGCGGGAAAAATCGGCTTCGATCAGCGGCCGCGTCAGCTCGCTGGAACCGACCACGCTGCAGCGGTCGATCTGCCGCTGGGCAAACCAGCTGGAAAACTGTGCGATGGCGGACGCCTCCGTACTCGGGTTGATCTGCCGGATCAGGTGGTCGCGCGCCCAGGCGATGCTGGCCGCATCGGCCCAGCGGTAATGGAACATGGCCTTGGTGCACCACTCGTCGGCGTAGTCCTCGATCAGCGCGTCCAGGAATGCCAGCGCCGGATCGGGATGGCGCAGCGAACGGCCGCTGACTTCCTGCTCCAGCCGCGCGATCTGCGGGGTGGAATCGACCATCGACTCGCGCATCGCGCCGCCGTCGTCGTGCCAGACCAGCACCGGAATCACCTCCACAGGCACCTTCGGAGGGGTGAGATATTCCGGCCCGCTGTTGATGACCCAGACGTAGGGGATGTGCCGGTAGCGCAGCACCGCGCGCATCTTGCGCGAATACGGAGAGCCCAGGTGGCCGATGAGGGTGAGAGGGTGCGTCATTGCTGGTATCCGAATGGAGAGTTCAGAGGCGCTCGTCGCCGCTGTCGATGCGGGCGCACAGCATCGGGCTGAGAGGCCGCCATTCCTTCACGTCACCGGCGAGAAACCACAGCGGCTCGCTGACCTGGCTCAGGTCGTAGCCTTGCGCCTTCAGCTGCGCTTTCTGGTGCTTGAAAGTGGCGGTGATTTCCTGCGTCGTGCGCAGACGCAGGAAGCGCGGCACCGCGTAGCGCGGCAGGCCCTTGCATAGATGCTCGGCGAAGGCGCGGGTATCCAGCTGCTCGCCCTCGCGCAGCGTGGCCGACAGCATGCCGCAGCGACCCTCGCGGCCCGGCACCTGCACGCCGTAGACCACGGCATCCTCCAGCTGCGGCCAGGCGCCGGCAACTGCCTCGACCTGGGTAGTCGCCACGTTCTCGCCCTGCCAGCGGAAGGTATCCCCGACCCGATCAACGAACTGCACATGCCCGAAGCCCTGGGCGCGCATCAGATCCCCCGTGTTGAACCAGCAGTCGCCTTTCTTGAACACATCGCGCAACAGCTTCTTCTCGCTGGCGTCTTTTTGTGTGTAGCCATCGAAGGGCATTTTCTCGCTCACCTCGGTGAGCAGCAGACCGGTCTCGCCACGCCCGAGTTTCTGCATGAAGCCCCCCGCATCGCGCCTTGGCGCGTCGGCCTCGATGTCGTAGGCCACCAGCGCCCAGCCGCTGGGCGAGAAGCCGCAGGTCTTGTCGAAGTTGAAGAAGTTGAGAAAGCCGTTGGTGCCTTCCGAGGAGGCATAGAACTCGTGGATGCGGTCGATGCCGAAGCGCTGCTTGAAGGCATCCCAGAGATCGGGCCTGAGGCCATTGCCGAGAATGGCGCGCACCCGGTGCGCGCGGTCGTCGGCACCCGCTGGCTGGTTGTGCAGATAGCGCAGGATCTCGCCGATGTAGCAGAACGTCGTCGCCTGGTAGTGGCGGATCTCGTCCCAGAAGCGGCTGGCGCTGAACTTCACGCCAATCGCCATCGCCGCACCGGAGACGATCACCGAGCCGAGGCCCAAAGTCAGCGCGTTGTTGTGATAGAACGGCAGGCAGCAGTAGAAGACGTCATCAGGGCGCATGCTCATGGTCAGCTGGCCCATCGACAGCGCCGAGCGATACCAGCGGTAGTGCGACATCACCGAGGCCTTGGGCAGGCCGGTGGTACCCGAGGTGAAGATGTAGAAGCAGGCGTCCTTGAGCTGGACGCCCTGGGTTTCCGCACGATTGGTCTCGCTGCCCCTCGCCGTCTGCTCCGCGAAATCACGGAAGCCGGCCGGCAGTGGCATGCCGCTGGCATCGCGCACCAACAGCAGCCGTCCGGCATGCTCGTTCTGGATGGCAGACGGCAGGCTGTCGAAACAGGGCAGCTGCTCCTCGCCGACCAGCAGCAGCCTGGGCTTGACCAGACCCAGACTGTGCGCCAGCACCGCACCGGTCTGGCTGGTGTTGATCATCGCGGTGATCAGGCCGAGCTTGGCGGCAGCGCAGGCGATGACCAGGGTCTCCGGCCGGTTGCCAACGTCGAGCGCGATCACATCACCCTGCACCAGGCCTTCGCGCGCGAGAAAATCCGCCGTGCGATTGCACCAGCGGTTGAAGGCCTGCCAGCTCCACTGCTGGTTGCGAAACTTGATGGCGGTGGCCTCCGGGCGGATGGCCGCCTGCTGTTCGAGCAGCAGGCCGAGCGACATCACCATCTCGCGCTTCACGCTCAGCGCGGCACGCGTGGCGGCCAAAGCACCGGGCTCGGCCAGCTTGTGCAGCAGCCGCGACGCGACACTGCTGAAGCGGATCTCCTCGTTGCCCTTGGCCATGCGTGTCTGCTCCGGTGATCGGCTCAGAGCACTTCGAACAGGCCGGCCGCGCCCATGCCGCCGCCGACGCACATGGTCACCACCACGTAGCGCACGCCGCGGCGTTTGCCCTCGATCAGCGCGTGGCCGACCATGCGCGAGCCCGACATGCCGTAGGGGTGGCCAATCGAAATCGCGCCGCCGTTGACGTTGAGCCGGTCGTTGTCGATGCCAAGCCGGTCGCGGCAATAGATCACCTGCACGGCGAAGGCCTCGTTCAATTCCCAGAGGCCGATGTCCTTGACGCTCAGGCCATGCGCCTTCAGCAGCTTGGGCACCGCGAACACCGGGCCGATGCCCATCTCGTCCGGCTCGCAGCCGGCCACCGCCATGCCGCAGTAGCGGCCCAGCGGCTTCAAACCGCGCTGCTCGGCGAGCTTGCCCTCCATCAGCACGCAGGCAGAGGCGCCGTCCGAGAGCTGCGAGGCATTGCCGGCGGTGATGTGCCGGCCCTTGACCGGGGCGAGCGCCTTCAAGCCGTCGAGCGTGGTGCTGGGTCGGTTGCCCTCGTCCTGGGTCAGCGTCACCGTCTCGTTGCTCTTGGCACCGGTGGCCTTGTCGACGTTCTGCTTGGTCGCAGTGACGCTGACGATTTCCTGGTTGAAGTAGCCGGCCTGCTGCGCGGCGGCGGTGCGCATCTGGCTCTGGTAGCTGTATTCGTCCTGCGCGTCGCGCGACACGCCGTAGCGCTCGCCCACCAGCTCGGCGGT
>JBKJJE010000064.1:0-10567 GCA_046598075.1 Stagnimonas sp. | reverse complement strand
ATCTCGTTCTGCATCGACGACATCATCATTCCCGACGAGAAGGTCAAGCTGCTGGCGGTCGCCGAAGACAAGGTCAAGGACATCGACAGCCAGTACCAGCAGGGTCTCACCACCCAGACCGAGCGCAAGAATCAGGTCATCGACATCTGGTCGAAGGCCAACGACGACATTGCCCGCGCGATGATGGTCCGCATCGGCAAGGAGAAAGTCACCCTGAAGGACGGCACGCAGGGCGAACAGCCCTCGTTCAACTCCGTGTTCATGATGGCCGACTCCGGTGCGCGTGGTTCGGCAGCACAGATTCGTCAGCTCGCCGGCATGCGCGGCCTGATGGCCAAGCCCGATGGCTCGATCATCGAGACGCCGATCACCGCCAACTTCCGCGAAGGCCTGAACGTGTTGCAGTACTTCATCTCCACCCACGGTGCCCGCAAGGGCCTGTCGGATACGGCCTTGAAGACGGCGAACTCGGGTTACCTCACGCGTCGTCTGGTCGACGTCGCGCAGGACGTGGTCATTACCAGCCAGGATTGCGGCACCGAGCAGGGCCTGCTCATGACGCCGGTGGTCGAGGGCGGTGACGTGCTCGAGCCGCTGCGCGACCGCGTGCTGGGTCGCACGATCCTGCGCGACGTGGTGAAGCCGGGCACCGAAGAGGTGCTGGCCGATTCCGGCGTGCTGATCGACGAGAAGACGGCCGATCTGCTCGACAAGAACGGCGTCGACGAACTCTGGGTGCGCAGCTCCATCACCTGCGAGATGCCCTTCGGCGTCTGTGCCAAGTGCTATGGCCGCGATCTGGCGCGTGGCCATCGCGTCAACATCGGCGAGGCGGTCGGCGTCATCGCCGCGCAGTCCATCGGCGAGCCTGGCACCCAGCTCACCATGCGTACCTTCCACGTCGGTGGTGCGGCCTCCCGTGCCGCCGCCGCTGATGGGGTCGACAGCCGCAATGCCGGCACCATCCGCGAGCACAACGTGAAAACGGTGGTCAATCGCGAGAAGCTGCGCGTGGCGGTGATCCGCACCGGTGAAATCGGTGTGATCGACGCCCAGGGTCGCGAGCGCGAGCGCTACAAGATCCCCTACGGCGCGATTGTGCTGGTGAAGGAAGGCGATGCCGTCAAGGCTGGCCAGCGTCTGGCCAAGTGGGACGCGCACACGCATCCGATCATCACCGAAATTGCTGGCCAGATCCGCTTCCAGGACTTCGAGGACGGCGTGACCATCTCGCGCGAGACCGACGATGTCACAGGCGTGCAGATGATGGTGATCACCGATCCCAAAACCCGCGGCAGCGCGGGCAAGGACCTGAAGCCGGTCATCGCGCTGTTCGACGCCAAGGGCAAGCCGGTGAACTTTGCCGGCACTGAAATCCCTGCCGCCTACGCACTGCCGCCGAAGGCGATCGTGTCGCTGGAAGACGAGGGCGAGGTGCAGGTGGGCGACGTCATCGCCCGTATCCCGCAGGAATCCGCGAAGAGCCGCGACATCACCGGCGGTCTGCCGCGTGTTGCCGACTTGTTCGAGGCGCGCAAGCCGAAGGACCCGGCGTACTTGGCCGAGGCCAGCGGCACCATCAAGTTCGGCACCCCCACCAAGGGCAAGCAGCGCATCAAGATCGTCCTGCCCGATGGCGAGGAAGTCGAGATGCTGGTGCCGAAATGGACGCAGATCACCGTGTTCGAAGGTGAGCAGGTGTCGATGGGCGAACAGATCTCCGACGGCGAGCCGTCCCCGCACGACATCCTGCGTCTGCAGGGTGTGACGGCGCTGGCGAACTATCTGGTCAAGGAAATCCAGGACGTCTATCGCCTGCAGGGCGTGAAGATCAACGACAAGCACATCGAGACGATCATCCGCCAGATGCTGCGCAAGGTGGAGATCGCCGAAAAGGGCGATACCCGCTTCCTGCAAGGCGAACAGGCGGAAATCTTCCACGTGCTGGCCGAGAACCGCAAAGCCCGCGGCAAGGGCGAACAGCCGGCCAAGTACAACCGCCAGCTGCTCGGCATCACCAAGGCCTCGCTGTCGACGGAGTCGTTCATCTCCGCCGCTTCGTTCCAGGAAACCACGCGCGTGCTGACGGAAGCGTCGGTGCGGGGTTCACGCGACGAGCTGCGCGGCCTGAAGGAGAACGTGATCGTCGGTCGTCTCATCCCGGCCGGCACCGGTCTCGCGCATCACGAACAGCGTCGCCGCATGCGCGGTGGTTCGCTGCTGGAGGATCTGCAGACCCCGCGCGCCTCCAACCCCATCACCGACATCTTCACCAGCGATCGCGGTGAGACGGTCGGCGGCGGTGATGACGGCGACGAGGCAGGTTCGGAAGAGTAGAACGCTTTAGTTGTTGGCTTGAAGAAAAACGCCGGGTCGAGAGACTCGGCGTTTTTCGTTTGGGGCCCATCACTTGAATGGACTCTTCCGATATATGAAGTGGTGATTACGGCCTTCGACTGGGCCGACCACCAATACCTTGTCCCGTGCAGCTGCCGCAACGGCAGCGCGGCCAGCTGCAGTCGACGCGCTGGCTGGATTGAACACCCGCGCAGCTTCGCTACACTGCGTTCACAAACTGCCGCAACAGGCAAATAAAGCAAGAGGAGACCGCATGGTCAGCAAGATCAAACTCAATCCGCTCGACGCCGCCTGGCTGATGGTGGAGTCCACTGAAACGCCGATGCACGTTGGCAGCCTCACGATATTTTCGCTGCCTGCCAAAGCCCCCGATACTTTTCTGAAAGATCTGGTCGCGCAGATGCGAGAACACCGCAGCTTTGCGCCGCCATTCAACCTCAAGCTTGCCAGTGCCAAGCTCAAAGGCGTGCTGCCGGCCTGGGTTGAAGACCACAAGATCGACCTCGACTATCACCTGCGCCACTCCGCGCTACCGCTGCCTGGCGGCGAGCGCGAGCTGGGAGTGCTGATCTCTCGCCTGCACAGCCACCCGCTCGATTTCAACCGCCCGCTGTGGGAGGTGCATATCATCGAAGGGCTGGAGAACAACCGCTTCGCCCTCTACATGAAGATGCACCACTCGCAGGTGGATGGCGTCGGTGGCATGAAGATGCTGGAGAAAATGCTCTCGCCCGATGCCAAGGCCGCAGAGATGCTGCCGCCCTGGTCAATTGGCCGTGGTAGCGGCGAGGCCAGCAGACGAAAGAGTCCCAAGCCTACGCTGCAGGAGCAGTTGAAGGCGCAGGCCAGTACCTTGCCGGGGGTCATCAAGGCGCTGTCAGAAGTGGTGCGCAGTACCCTCAACCAGCAAGACCCGGCAAATGCCGCGCCCTTTGTCGCGCCCAAGTCCATCCTCAATCGCAAGATCGGCGGGCAGCGGCGTTTTGCCACGCAGTTCTATGATCTGGCGCGGATCAAGGCGGTGGCCAAGGCCGCCAATGTCACGGTCAACGATATTTTTCTGGAGCTTTGTTCCGGTGCGCTGCGGCGGTATCTGGAGGACATCCAGGCGCTACCCAGCGAGCCGCTGACGGCCGGTGTTCCGGTTAGCATCCGGCCTGCCGAGGATGTCGATTCCGGTAACGCCATCAGCTTCATCATCGCCAATCTCAACACCCAGCTGAGTGACCCGCTGAAGCGGCTGAAGGGCATCAAGGAATCGATCACCATTGCCAAGGACAAGTTGCAGGCCATGCCCAAGGCTGGACTTGCCAACTACACGATGCTGTTCATGGCGCCATACATTCTCAGCATGTTGCTGGGCCTGGGCGGGCGCACCAAGCCAATGTTCAATATCACCATCAGCAACGTGCCTGGCCCGGCACAGACCCTGTATTTCAATAGGGCAAAGCTGGAGCAGATGTATCCCATCTCGCTGCTCTCGCATGGCCAAGCGCTCAACATCACGGTGGTGAGTTATGCCGGGCAGTTCAATGTCGGCTTCACCGGCTGCCGCGACACGCTGCCGCACATGCAGCGTCTCGCCACCTACATGGCGGAGGAACTGGAGGCGCTGGAAGCAGCGGTGAAGAAGCGCAAGGCAGGGTGAGTGCAGGGCTGCGTTTCCTGAAACACCCGATCGGCAGCGTCGCCGACCGGGCCTTTGCCTGACCGCTACTCGTAGCTTGCCGAGGTGGTGTCGGTCTTGGCGTTGTAGAAAATCTTGATCTTCGACACCTCGCAAAGGTTGAAGCGCTCCCACTCCGCCGTGGTGTTGTCGACGGTGTAGACCACTTTCATGTCCCAGAGGCAGGCGTCGGTATCGCGGCTGAAGGAGATGTCGACGCGATCACCGTCGGGCAGCACGTCCTGACCCAGCACATCTTCTTCCCAGTCATCGGTCTTGGCAGGACTGACATAGACCTCGCCGATCTCGTAGCCAGTCTTGTTGACCAGCGTGAAGTCCTGCGCGCCGGCGAGCGCCAGCTGCGGCAGGGTAATGGCGGCACAGAGTGCCGCTGCGGCGATGATGTGGTTGATTTGCACGGAATCCCTTTAATGTCGTTGCGGAGATTCATGCTGCCCTGCCTTGCAGGCGTATTCAAGCGGCTGCCGGGGGTTGTGGAACTGCGGCTAATCGCCTTACTGCGGCGGGTCTTTCTGGCGGGTGGCCTTGACGGCGCTGAGCAGGCCCAAGCCGACAAACACGATGGCGCCGACGGCGATCCATTGCGGGGCCACATGCAGCAGCACCGCGCCGTAGGCAAGACCACCAATGAGGATGAGTGCGCCGACCAGGTAGAGAGCGAATGACATGATGTTTTCCTTTTTGATAGGGATTCGCCGCCGCGCCATGCCGGCTTGAGCGGGCCTTCAGTTTTTCCTGCCTGACTGAACCGAAGCTGGCTGGCTCGAATGTGACCACTGCCCAACCTGCCCGACGCGGCTGCACCGAACCCGGCTAGCCGCTTGCTGCCAGCAGACGGGCGTTGCCTCCGACCGCGGAAGTGTTGACGGTGAGCGTGCGCTCGGAAACGAAGCGGAGCAGGTAATGCGGCCCGCCGGCCTTGGGCCCGGTGCCGGAAAGTCCCTCGCCCCCGAATGGCTGCACGCCGACCACCGCGCCGGTCATGCCGCGGTTGATGTAGACATTGCCAACCCTTGCTTTGGCCTGCACGATGCGCCAGCTGCGCTCGATGCGGCTGTGAACGCCGAGAGTCAGGCCATAGCCCATTGCATTGATGTCGTCGACGAGTGTCTCCAGCTGGTCTGCCTCGAAGCTCAAGAAATGCAGGATCGGCCCGAACTGCTCTTCGCGCAGCGCCGCCAGAGAGGCAATCTCCACCGCCATCGGGGCAATGAAAATGCCCGCTGCGGTATCGGCTGGCAGCTTCACTTCGCCGATCACCTTGCCGGTGGCGCGCATCGCCTCGGCATGCGCGGCAAGCTTGCTGCGGGCCTCGTCGTCGATCACCGGGCCGATGTCGGTGGTCAGCAGTGCGGGATCGCCGACCAGCAGTTCCTGCATCGCGCCGGCCAGCAGCTGCTTCACCTTTTCCGCGATCTCGCGCTGCACGCAGAGCACGCGCAGGGCGCTGCAACGCTGGCCAGCCGAATAGAAGGCGCTGTGGATGGCGTCTTTCACGACTTGCTCCGGCAGCGCGGAGCTGTCGACGATCATCGCATTCTGGCCGCCGGTTTCTGCAATCAGTGTCGCGATCGGCCCGTCCTTGGCGGCGAGGGCACGGTTGATCCTGCGGGCGACTTCCACCGAGCCGGTGAAGGCCACGCCTGCGATCTGATCTGTCGCCACCAGCGCGCCACCCAGCAGGCCATCGCCCAGCACCAGCTGCAGCACCTCGCGCGGCACGCCGCTGTCGTGTAGCAGCGTGGTCATCGCATGGGCGACGAGATTGGTCTGCTCGGCAGGCTTGGCGACGACGCTGTTGCCGGCGACCAGCGCAGCAGCAATCTGGCCGACGAAGATGGCGAGCGGAAAGTTCCAGGGGCTGATGCAGACGAACACGCCCTTGCCGTGCAGTTGCAGCTCGTTGTGTTCTCCGGTGGGGCCGGGCAGGGTGGTGGGTGTGCTCATCAGCTGGCGGGCCTGCGCGGCGTAATAGCGCAGGAAGTCGACTGCCTCGCGCACTTCGGCGTTGGCATCGCCCAAGGTCTTGCCCGCCTCGCGCACCAGCAGGTGCAGAAACCGGGCCGGAGCGGCTTCAAGGCGATCCGCCGCCCGTTCGAGTGCGGCAGCGCGGCTGTCGGCGGGGGCGGCGTTCCAGCGCGGTTGTGCCGCTGTGGCGGCGTTGATGACTTCCGGCACCAGGGCCACGGGTAGTGCCTGCCAACTACCCAGAACCTGGCGGCGGTTGGCAGGATTGGTGATCTGCTGCACGCCGCTCGCCGCGCTGTCGTTGCCGCGCAGGCGGGCATCGAGGCTGCTGCTGGCGAGCATCGAATAGATGCCTGTGTTTCCGCCTGCGCGGGAAGGGTGATCCTGTTGCTGCAACAGCTGATCCAGCGCCAGCAGCGCAGGCTCGCTGGTGAGGAACAGGCCGGCCGAATTGCGCCGCTCTGCACCGAACAATTCCGAGGGCAGTGGTAACTGCGGATTGATCTTCACGGGCATCGCCGCAACGGCCGCAACCGGGTCCGCCACCAGTGTCTCGGGCGGCGTGTTGTCGTCGAAGATGCGGTTGACGAAGCTGGTGTTGGCACCGTTCTCCAGCAGGCGGCGCACCAGGTAGGGCAGCAGATCTTCGTGGCTGCCGACCGGCGAGTAGACCCTGCAGGGCAGGGGCAAATCCTGCTTGACGACTTGGTAGAGCGCCTCGCCCATGCCGTGCAGGCGCTGGAACTCATAGCCCTCGTCGTTACCCGCATAGGCGCGCACTTGTGCCACGGTGTGGGCATTGTGGGTGGCGAGCATGGGGTAGAACAGATCGCGGCGGCTGATCAGGCGGCGCGCGCAGGCGAGAAAGGCCACATCGGTATTCGCCTTGCGGGTGAATACTGGATAGCCGCTCAGGCCCTGCTCCTGCGAACGCTTCACCTCGGTATCCCAGTACGCGCCTTTCACCAGGCGCACAGCGAGCTTGCGACCGGTTTTTTGCGCAAGCACCTCAAGCCATTCGATGACGGCGAGGCCACGCTTCTGGAACGCCTGCACGGCGAGACCGAAGCCTTCGTAACCATCGAGGCGGGCATCGCTGAACACCGCTTCGATCACGTCCAGCGAGAGTTCGAGACGATCCGCTTCTTCGGCGTCGATGGTGATGCCGATGCCTTCCTGCTTCGCCTGATGTGCGAGCGCCAGCACTTTCGGGACCAGCTCGGCCAATACGCGCGTGCGCTTGGCCAGCTCGTAGCGCGGATGCAGGGCGGAGAGCTTCACCGAGATGTTGGGGCGGCCAGAAATCGCTGCGGCGGCAAACACCGCATCGGCCCGCACGGCGGCACCAATGGCGGCAATCGCATCCTGATAAGCCTTGAAATAGCGCTCGGCATCGGCGGCCGTCAAGGCCGCTTCACCCAGCATGTCGTAGCTGTGCAGATAGGCGCGGTGCGCCTTGCCGCGGGCGTTCTTCAAGGCCTCGTTGATGGTCCGGCCCATGACGAATTGCGAACCCATCAGCTTCATCGCCTGCCGTACCGCGAGTTGGATCACCGGCTCGGTGCTCTTCGCCACCAGCTTGTTGACTGCGCTGCGAAAGCTCGAGGTGGTTTCAGGAGCGAGCTTGACGATCTTGCCGGTCAGCATCAGGCCCCAGGTGCCGGCGTTGACGAACAGCGAATCGCTCTTGCCGAAGTGGCTTTCCCAATCGGCATCGCCGAGCTTGTCGGCGATCAGCTTGTCGGCGGTGGCGTCGTCCGGGATGCGCAGCAGCGCCTCTGCCAGACACATCAGCAGCACGCCCTCTTCGCTCGACAGATCGTATTGCTGCATGAAGGCATCGAGCGGCGACTGCTCGTTTTTCAGGCTGCGCACCCGTTCGACCCAGCCCGCCGCCTGGCGCACCACCAGCCTGGCGTGCTCGACAGGCAGGGCGGCAAGCGCCAGGCATTTGTGGACCAACGCGGTTTCGTCCGCGAGGTAGGCCGCGGAGATGGCGGTGCGCAGGGAGTCGCGTGCGGGTGGCGGCGTGGCGAAGACGAAGGGGGTCATGGCGGGCGGCAGTCTGGAATTGCCGACAGTTTGCGCTGCGGCCGAGGTGCAGGCCAAGCCGCCAATACCAATCAGCTCCCCCGTTGCAGCACGGCGTAGTGATTACCGCCGACATCTTTTCGCGGGCGCACCGAGCGTGTGTGGCAACAGACCCGCGCGCTCACGCCCCCGCAGCGAGCTGATCGAGCGCCTCGCCGGTGACGCGGTAGATGGTCCACTCATTCTGCGGCTTGGCACCCAGCGCCTGATAGAAGGCGATGGCGGGCGCGTTCCAGTCCAGCACGCTCCATTCGAAGCGGCCGCAGCCACGTTCCACCGCGATCTGCGCGAGGTTGCAGAGCAGCGCCTTGCCGACGCCGTGCCCACGCGCGGCAGGCCGCACGAACAGGTCCTCCAGATACAGCCCGGGCTTGGCGAGAAAAGTGGAATAGTTGTGGAAGAACAGCGCAAAGCTGACCGCCTCGCCGTCCAGCTCCCCGATCACGCATTCGGCGTGCGGATCGCCACCGAACAGGCTCTGGCGGATATTCGCCGGGGTGACATGGCACTCGTGCAGCAGCTTCTCGTACTCGGCCAGTTCGCGGATCAGGGCGGCGATCAGGGTGGCGTCGGCGGGCGTGGCGGGGCGGATCAGAATGGTCATGGCGGTGTCGGCTGATGCGAAGATGCGCATCATGTCCGCCCTTATCGTGTACGTCACGGCACCCGCTGCCATCGCGCCCGCGCTGGCGCGTGCGCTGGTGGCGGCGCGGGTGGCCGCCTGCGTCAACCTGCTGCCGGCGGTGCGCTCGATCTACCGCTGGCAGGGCGAGGTGCGTGAAGAGGACGAAAGCCTGCTCATCATCAAGACTGCCGCCGATCGCTTCGAGGCCCTGAAGGCGGAAGTGCTGCGGCGCCACCCCTACGAACTTCCCGAAGTCATCGCGGTCACAGTCACCGACGCTCACGCCCCCTACCTGCAATGGCTCCTACAAGAATCCTCGCCCTCGGACTGATGCTGTTCCCGCTGCTCGCGTCTGCCGAAAGCCTGCTGCAACCGCGGGGCAAGGCAGATGCGCTGCTGCCGGTGGATCAGGCGTTCCAGTTTCAGGGTGCTAGCCGCAAGGGGCAGCAAATAAGCCTGGACTGGGCCATCGCACCCGGTTACTACCTGTACGGGCACAGCTTGAAGGTCGCCGTGGATGCTCCTGCCAATGCGCCTTTCTCCGGGCCGGTATTGCCCAAGGGCGAGGCGCTGAAAGACGCCGAGTTCGGCGATGTCGAAGTCTATCGTCAGGCCATGCAGGCCAGCCTGACGCTGCCCGACCATGCGACAGGCCCGCGTACCCTGCGGGTGCGCTACCAAGGCTGTGCCGATATCGGCGTCTGCTATCCGCCGCAGACGCGCATCGTCGCCGTCAAATAAATCCAATGAGCGGATTTTCCAGACAGGCGGCGCTGGTCGCCGCGATCGCCTTCACTGCGGGCGCGGCGGGATTCTGGGTGGCGCGGTTGATGCCGCAAACCCAGCTGGCGAACGCCCCGACGGCCGTCAACTCCTCCGCGAATGCCGGCCTCGAAGGCCAGGCCGCACCGGCCTTGCGCCTGCCCGACCTCGACGGCAAGCCGCGCACACTCAAGGACTGGCCGGGCAAGTGGCTGCTGGTCAACTTCTGGGCGACCTGGTGCGCGCCCTGCATGCACGAGATCCCCTCGCTGATTGCGGCGCAGGCCAAATATGGGAACACCGGCTTGCAGATCGTCGGGGTGGCTATGGACGATCCCGATGCGGTGC
Organism: Stagnimonas sp.; assembly: GCA_046598075.1. GTDB lineage: Bacteria > Pseudomonadota > Gammaproteobacteria > Nevskiales > Nevskiaceae > Stagnimonas. The sequence goes on along the minus strand of JBKJJE010000064.1, from coordinate 728 downwards.
GCACACTGATGCAGGAAAAAGGCTTCAACTATCCTTCACTGGTCGGTGACGAGCAGATACAGAACATCATGGAGCAGTTCGGCAACACCCTGGGCGCCCTGCCGTACACGGTGCTGATCGCTCCGGATGGCGTGATCCGCTACATCGAGCTGGGCGGTGTGGATACTCCGAAGCTCGACATGCTGATGCACAGATTCCTGCCGCTATAGATCCGACTCTGATCTGACTTTGAGCTGATCGTGCAGCAAACTGCGCCCATCTAGCGCGCATCTGCGCGCATTTGCAAAACTGGAAGTGGCTGGTGCAGACTTGAAGCCACACTCGTTACCCGCCCAGCCTCGTGAGCCACCTGCTGCTGCTCAACGGTCCCAACCTGAACCTGCTCGGCAGCCGCGAGCCGGGACTGTACGGCAGCGCCACGCTGGCAGAACTCGAGGCAGCCCTGGTGGCGGAGGCGCTCAAGCTCGGCCATCAGCTGAGCAGCTTCCAGTCCAATCACGAAGGGGCTTTGGTGGATCGCATCCATCAGGCCCGCACCGAAGGCGTGGCGGGCATTGTCATCAATGCCGGCGCCTACACTCACACCAGCATCGCCATCCGCGATGCGCTGCTGGCGGTGGGCCTGCCGTACGTGGAGGTGCATCTTTCCAACGTCCATGCCCGAGAGTCCTTCCGCCAGCACTCCTACCTGTCTGACCGGGCCATCGGCGTCATTGTCGGTTTCGGAG
>JBKJJE010000069.1:0-49379 GCA_046598075.1 Stagnimonas sp. | reverse complement strand
CCGCCGCCATCAAGACCGTCGGCGGCATCAGCTACAACAGCGGCAATGGCAGCGTCGCGCTGCTGGCGCGGGTCGGCAACGTCGATTTCGGCGGCATCACCAGTGGCGATGTGATGGTGGTCGCCCCGACGGTGGTCAGCAGCGCCAGCGGCAACATCAGTGGCGCGCTGGATCTGACCAGCACCAGCGGCGGCATCAGCTTCGACCCGACCACCACCCAGATCGGTGCCACCGCGGTGAGACTGAGATCGGCAGGCGGCATCACCGGCAACCCCTTGCTGACCCTCAATGCGGTGCAGTCGGTGGACATCATGGCGGCGGGCAACATCGCCCTGGGGGCGGTGGATGTCTCGGCAGCCGCAGTCAACGGCAGCAATACCAGCCTGGTGGCCGGCGGCAGCTTGAGCGTGGGGCGGGTGAGCACGGCCGGCGCTGCGGTGCTCAGTGCCGGCGGCGCCATCGCCACCGACCAGGTCTCCGGCGGCAGCGTGTCGCTGACTTCCGCTCTCGGCGTCAGCTCCCTCGGCAGCGGCAGCGATCTGGCATTGAGCTCCAGCGTCGGCGACGTCAGCGTGCAGGCACCGTCACTCACCAGCAGCGCCGGATCGGTGCGGGTGAACAGCGCCGCCGGTATCACCCTCGGCAATGTCCTGGCCGCGCGCAATGTCTCGCTGAATGCAGCCGGCCTAGGCAATATCAGCGCCAACGACGTCACCGGCGGGCGCGGCACTGCCGATACGCTGCAGGTCAGCAGCCAGTCAGGTGCACTGACCCTGCGCAATGTAAGCGGCGGAGCCGTCACCGTTCGCACCGGCCAGAATCTGGCGCAGAGCGCCGCCCAGGGCCCGCTGCTGGTCAGCGGCCTCATCGATGCCGGGCGTGAGGTGCTGGTGCAGTCCGGTGGCAGCCTGATCACGGTCAACGGCATCAGCAGCAGCAGCGGCGCGATCACCGTCGCAGGCTTCGATCCCTCGGCGTTCGGCGGCGCCGGCAACACCGCCATCAGTGCCACCGGGCGCTACTCGGCCAGCGGCAACATCGGGTTCAGCACCTTTGCCGGTGCGATCAGCCTCAGCGGTGCAAACGTCGGCAGTGGCAGCGGTCTGGTCTCGGTGGACTCCGCCGGCAACCCCAGCGGCAACCTCGCCAATGCCGGCGCGATCAACCTCGCCAACAGCCAGCTGCAGTCTGCCGCCGGGCAATCCATCCATCTGGGTGGCGGCAGCATCACGGCCACCGGCAGCCAGTTGCGCGGCGGCAATATCGAACTGCTGGCCGGGTCACAGGTGCTGCTCGACAACAGCAGCATCACCGGCAATCTCAGCTTCTTCTCGGCCGACGTGATCCGCGCGCAGCAGGCAGTGAGCCTCAATGTCGACGCGGTATCCGCCACCGGCCGTGTGGTCGATTTGGCCGGCGCGAACATCGTCGTCGGCACCGGCGCAGCACCGATGGCCAGCGATTTCGGCTTGCTGGCCGAGCTGGCGACGCTGAGCCCGCCGCTGCTGCCGGGATCGACCGCCCCCAACGCCAGCTTCAATGCCAGCGAGTCGCTGGCACTGGGCCAGGTCAGCGGCACGGCGCGCTATGTGGTGCTGCGGGCGCCGGTGGCATCGATCCCCGCCATCGGCGGCATCAGCGGCGCCAGCGATCTGTTCCTGCACTACGTGCCAGCCGACAACAGCGCGTCGTTCACCTTCACTCTGGCGTCACTGGCTTTTGCCAACCAGGCGGCCACTTTTGCATTTGGCAGCAGCGCCTACCTGGGTGGCATCACCATCACCGATCCGGCCAGCCAGCAACCCGTCGTCAAGGTGCTGACGCCCAGCTCCAACAACACCAACTACATCTTCCTCACCGATGGGCTGACCTCCGGTGCTGCGGCTTTGGACAATGCCACCACCGGCCGGGTGGTGGTGCTCGGGCCGCAGCCGCCACCGCCGCCCGCGCCGACGCCGACCGATCAGCTGAGCGATCAGAACGCGGTGCTGCTGGCTGACCAGCTGGTGCTGGAAGACAACACACTCGCAAGTGATCCGCAGCCGAGCCAGACCCAGTCCGAATCGGGGCTGTTCAACAGCGGCGATGCGCTGGTCACCCGCGACTCCAGCACCCAGGTACCGCAACAGTGCAACGCGATCTGAGCAAGCCGACATCAGGAGCATTTCCCATGATCAAGTCTCTGTCCTCCACCCTGCTCGCCCTGCTGCTGGCCAGCCCTTTTGCCGCCGCGATCGCAGCCGAGTCTGCCGGCACGGTGATCATGCTCGCCGGGCAGGCCACTGCCCTGAGTCCGGACGGTGCAGTCCGCAAGCTCGCCAAGAACGACCCGGTGTTCGCCGGCGACCTGGTCAGCTCCGGGCTCGGCAGCTACGTCAACCTCAAGTTCGCGGACGGCGCTTTTTTCCTGCTGCGTCCGGAGACCCGTTTCCAGATTGAACAGTATGAATACGCCGCGGCAGCCAGCCCCGCTGCGCCCGCACCCGCCGGCACCGCACCGCCGCCCGCCGCCAGGCCGGCCCCCTTGGTGACAGCTCCGCAGGGCGGGAGCAGTTCCGCCACCTCGCGGGCATTTTTCCGCCTGGTCAAAGGCGGCTTCCGCTCGGTGAGCGGCCTGATCGGCAAGCTCAATCGCGAGGACTACCGGGTCAGCACCCCGATCGCCACCATCGGCATCCGCGGCACCAGCTACTCCGCGCGCCTGTGCCAGGGTCCCTGCGAGGATCGCGACCAGATCACCACGCTGCTGCGCGACGCAGGCAAGACCGTAGCGCCCGGAGACACCCTGCTGGTGACCACGGTCGACGACGGCAGCATCGCCTTGCAGACCGCGCAGGGCAGCACCGCCCAGAACGCCTGCCAGGGGGGTGCGACCGAGGCCAAGAACAGCAGTGATACCCAGAGCTGTGGAGCGGTATTCACCTCCTCCGACGGCAGCACCACGGTCACCCCGATCCGCCCCAGCATCGAGAACAGCGAACGCAATCTCGACCCGGCCTCCTGCACCTGATGCCGCTGACCGCTGTCCGGGCACCGTCCGGCTACCGCACGCTGGTCCCGCTCAACCGAGAGCACCACGCCACGCTTGGCCTGAAGCCGCAGTCGCAGCGCTGGTGTGCAGAGCTCAATGCGGTGCATCTGAACGCGGCGGAGTTCGCCAGCGCCGCTGCCAGTTACCCGATTGCCTTCGCCCGTGAAGAAGACAGCGGCGAGTTTCTGCCGATGGCGGTGCTGGGCCTGCGGACGGCGGAGAATCTGTTTGTCGATGCTGCCGGCCAATGGCTGCCGCGCTGCTATCTGCCGGCCTATGTGCGGCGCTATCCGTTCTGCATCGCCGAACTCCCCGGCAGCGAGGGCCGCGAGCCGCAACGGCTGGTGTGTTTCGAGGACGGACAACTGGTCGCTGGCGGCGATCCGCTGTTCACCGCCAGCGGCGAGGCGACCGCTGCCTGGGACAACACCCAGCGGCTGCTGGAAGCCATCGAGGCCTCCCGCCAGCAGACCCGCGTGCTCTGCAAGCGGCTGGAGTCACTCGGCCTGTTCACGCCCTTCGAGGCGCTGGCCCTGCCCCGCATCGGCCAGCGCATGCGGCTGCAGGGCCTGTTCCGGGTGGACGAGGAAAAGCTCAACGCCATCCCCGGCAAGGACCTGCGGGTGATGCTGCGCAAGGGCGAGCTCAAGGCCACCTATGCGCACCTGATCTCGCTGGAAAACTTTGCGGTGCTGATGGAGCTTGCAGTCGCCCGAGACGCCTTGAAAAGCTAGCCATCGGTAGGGCGTCGCAGTTCAGCCCCGCGCACGCTGGGCAAGCCATTGCTTGAGCGGCCCGGTGCGATCCATTGCCGCCAGCCCCAGCCCGAGGGTGCGGGCGACCACCGCACCGCTCTGGGTGAAGCCGCGGTGCAGCGCATCGGTCATCGCCAGCATCTCCAGGGTTTCGGCGCGCCGCGTACGGGTGTAGGCGGCGAGCGTGCGGGCGCGCCACCAGCCGCGCCCGGCGGCACGCGCAGCAGCCAGGGTGGCGGCCAGCATCGCGGCATCGGCGAGCCCCAGGTTGACGCCCTGTCCGGCCATCGGATGCACCACATGCGCCGCATCGCCGATCACCACCGCGCCGCTCACCACCGGCTCTGGCACATGCTTCAGGCGCAGCGGAAAACTCCTCAGTGGCGTGCTGTCGGTTATTGCCCCCAGCACCTGCTGGCTGGCAGTGCCGAGCCGCAGGCGGAACGCACTGGCGTCGAGGGCTGCAAGTTCTGCGGCCAGCGTTGCATCACAGGACCAGACGATGGAGCAGCGGCCATCCGCCAGCGGCAGCAGGGCCAGCGGTCCAGTCGCCAAAAACCGTTGGCGGGCGATGCCGCCGTGCGCTGCTTCAGTGGCGACATGCGCGACCAGCGCACGCTGCGGATATTCCCAGCCCAGGCTGTCGATGCCGAGCTCTCCGCGCAGCGGCGAGTCGGGGCCGTCGGCAATCACCAGCAGACGCGCTTTCAGGCGGCGGCCATCGCTCAGGGTCAGCTGCGCGCCCTCCTCTTCCGAGACGCTGGCGGCGCTGATCGCGACGCCGGAGAGGCGCTGCCAGCGGCCCGCCTGCGCCCACAGCGCGGCATTGAGCAGACGGTGTTCGACAATCACTCCCAGCGCGTCGCCGGGTGCGGCGTCGAAGCGCAGCGCGCGCGTCGGGTCGTCGTGCCAGACCTGCATGCTGCGGTAGGGGCTGTGGCGGGCGGCGGTGATGGCGGGCCAGACGCCGAGGGTCTCCAGCAGGCGGATCGAGGCGGGCGAGAGTGCATAGACGCGCAGGTCCACCTCGCCGCCGGCAACTGCGGGCGGCGCCTCGCCGCGCTCGACGAGGGTGACCGCAAAGCCCGCCTGCGCGAGTGCGGCTGCCGCTGCCAGGCCGACGGTGCCGCCGCCGGCTACCAGCACCTCCGCATCGAAGCTCATGCCGGCAGTCCGCGATGACCGAGATTCTGGCGCAGCACCGCATCCTTGGCGGGTGGCAGCAGATCCAGCGCCAGCAGCCCCAGGTGCCGCAGGCTGGAGAGCACCGGCAGGCGGTTGGAGAACACCCGCACCAGCTGATCGGTGAAGTCTGCCGTGCGGTGGCGATCCTGCTGGCGTGCTTGCGCGTAGTCGGAGAGCAGGCTGTCGCTGCCCGGATCGGTGTCCTGCCGTGCCGCCTCCGCAAGCCGTACCGCCAGTGCGGCGACATCGCGCAGCCCCAGATTGAAGCCCTGTGCGGCGACCGGATGCAGGCTCTGCGCGGCATTGCCGCAGAACACCACGCGCGGTGCGGTGAGTGTCTCGCCCACCGTGCGCGTCAGCGGGTAGCGGATGCGCTGGCCGACAGCGAGAAAACGCCCCAGCCGCTCGCCGAAAGTGGCTTGCGCGGCGGCGGTGAATTCCTCCGGCGACGCTGCCTGCAGCGCCTCGGCGCGGGTGCTGGGCAGCGTCCAGATCAGCGAGCAGGGGTGGCCCGCGGCGGTATCGTCTGCCAGGCCCGGCTTGGGCAGCACGGCAAAAGGGCCCTCCGGCGTGAAACGTTCGTAGGCCACTCCGGCCGGGTCGCGCTGCACGCGCACGGCGGTGACCAGCGCACACTGCTGGTAGTCGCGCACTTCGGCCTTGAAGCCCAGCAGGCTGCGCAGCGTGGAGCTGGCGCCGTCCGCGGCCACCACCAGCCTGGCGACTACCGCACGGCCATCATCCAGCGTCAGGCGGGCGCGGCGGGGTTCCAGCGTCAGCGCGGTCACCCTTGTCGGGCAAAGCCATTGCAGATGCGCCTGCAACCGGGTTTGAGCCTGTGCCATCAAGGTGCTGCCGAGCACGCGCAGCGGCGTGTTGTAGCCCAGCGCATCGAGTCCGGCCTCGGCCGCCGTGAAGCGCGCGACGCCGAACCGGCCACGCTCGGAGATGTGGGTCGAGAGGATGGCCTGGGCATGCGGCGCGAGCGCATCCCAGATGCCCATGTCGGTGAAGATGCGGCGGCTGCCGTCGTTGAGGGCGATGCAGCGTTCGTCCCAGGCCGGTGCGCTGACCGGTGCTGCAGCGGCTTCGATCAGGGCGAACTTGAGCTGGGTATCGGCGAGTGCCACTGCCAGGCTCACACCGACCAGCCCGCCGCCGACGATGGCGACATCCACCGCAAGCTCGTTCATCCGCTAAGCCGCGGCCATCAGGGCTTCAATCTCATGGATTTCCTTCGGCACGCCGCTGGTGAGCACCTCAGGCCCGGTGAGGGTGACCAGCACATCGTCCTCGATGCGGATGCCGATACCCCAGAACTCGCTGGGCACGCCTGGGGTGCCGGGAGCGACGTAGATGCCGGGTTCCACGGTCATCACCATGCCCGCCTCGAAGCGGCGGTACTCGCCCTTCAGCTTGTAGCGGCCGACGTCATGCACATCCATTCCCAGCCAGTGGCCGGTGCCGTGCATGAAAAACTGTTTCTGCTTCTCGGCCTTGATGAGTTCATCCACGTCGCCCGTGAGCAGGCCGAGCTTGACCATGCCCTCGGTCAGCACGCGGGTACTGACCTCATGCGGCTTGCCGACACTCTCGCCGATCACCAGCGTGGTGATAGCGGCTTTCTGGGCCGCCAGCACCACCTCATAGACGGCCTTCTGCGCGGCGGTATACCGGCCATTGATGGGGAAGGTGCGAGTGATGTCGCCGGTGTAGCCGCGGTACTCGGCGCCGGCATCGATCAGCAGCAGCTCGCCATCCTTGAGCTGCCGGTTGTTCTCGGTGTAATGCAGGATGCAGGCGTTCTCGCCGCCGCCGCAGATGGTGCCGTAGCCGGGCTCACAGTCGTTGAGCGTGAACTCGGCAGCGATCTCGGCGGTGATCTGCCATTCGTTCATGCCGGGCCTGGTGGCGCGCATGGCGCGCACATGCGCTGCGGCGCTGATCTCGCAGGCGGTGCGCTGCAACTCGATCTCGCTCGGCCGCTTGCACAGGCGCTGCTCGTGCAGGGTCTGCTCGAGTGCGGTGATGCTGGTGGGCGCCGCCGCACCGCGGCGGGCAACGGCGCGGATATTCTTAATTGCCGTGATCACCCGAGTGTCGAGTACCGGGTCTTCGCCGAGCGTGAAGTGCACCGTCTCGCGGCCTTGCAGCAGTTTCGGCAGCTCCGCTTCAAGCGCCTCGATCGTAAACGCCTGGGCGGCACCGAACAGTGCCACCACGCCCTCCGGCCCAAACCTGCGGCCGTGCCAGATCTCGCTTTCCACATCCCGTGGCCGCACGAACAGCACGAACTCCGCCGGCTGGCCGTGGTCGTCCTTGCGGCCCGGGGCGAGCACCGCGATGGCGTCCGGCTCATGGAAGCCGGTGAGGTAGGCAAAGTCGGAGTCCTGCCGGAAGCGGAAGTGGGTGTCGCGGGCGCGGACGATCTCGTGCGCGCCGGGTACGACGGCGATCCCATCTCCGCCGATGCGCTGCATCAGGGCCAGGCGGCGGGCTGCGTATTCGCTGAGTTGGTGGTCATTCGGGCGCATGCTGGGCCTCCTCTATAAACGTTTAGTGCAGGGATGAATCTTGGGCACGTTTCGCCGCACGGGCCTGCGAGCCTGGGGCCAGCTCCATGAACAGCAGCTGCAGGCCGACCCGCACGTATTCCACCAGCTGGGCGTAGGCCTCTTCCTCTATTTCCGCGTCGTCGGCCTCGTTGAAGGTGGCGCGGGTGAACTGCGCCAGGTCTTCGATCACCTCGCGCACCTCGGGTGCCACATTGTTGAGGTCGAGCTTGCCGTGGCTGGCCAGCCCGAACAGGAAACCCTCGCACCATTCGCCCAGGGCACGGGCACGATCGCCGAGCGGCTGCTCGTCGTCTGGCAGCACCAGGCGGATGTCGCCATCGGTATCGGCCAGCGAGCGGGCGGCGGCATCGCGCACGGCCTTCAGCAGCGAGGCGCCGGCAATGTCGTGATCGGCGCCGTCGAGCACCGTCATCGGGTCCACCTCGGCAGGCACACGGGTGCACAGCGCGCCGCACAGCGCGCCGTGGTACTCGGCGGCGTCCTGGTCAAAACCGGCGCTGCGCAGAGCGGCGTTGAGAGCAGCGTAGGGAGTCGTTTCAGTCATGGCGGCATTATACGGCGCAAGGGTTTGCGCGCCCCGCACTGCCTATAATTGCCACATGAATCCCTCCGATTTCGTCCGCGCCCTGCGGGCTGCCGCACCTTATGTGCATGCCCATGTCGGCAGCGTGTTCGTGCTCGCCTTCGGCGGCGAGATCTGCGAACGCGCAGACTTCGAGCGGCTGCTCTACGACATTGCCCTGCTGCAGTCGCTCGGCGTGAAGCCAGTGGTGGTGCACGGTGCGCGGCCGCAGATCGAGACCCGGCTGGCGGCGCGCGGCCTGGAAAGCCGCCACCAGGGCAACCAGCGGGTCACCGATGCCGCGGCGCTGGAGTGCGTCAAGGACGCCGCCGGCAGCCTGCGGATGAGCATCGAGGCCAAGCTCAGCACCAGCCTCGCCTCGACGCCGATGGGCGGCGCGCGGGTGAAGGTGGCGGGCGGCAACTGGATCATCGCCAAGCCGGCCGGGGTGCGCAGCGGCATCGACCTGCAATCCACCGGCGAGGTGCGCCGTGTCGATGCCGACACCATCCGCCAGGTGCTCGACCAGGGTCGCATCGCGCTGGTGAGCAACATCGGCTACTCGCCCACCGGCGAAACCTTCAACCTGCGCTACGAGGACGTGGCGACTGCCGTTGCCACTGCGCTCGAGGCTGACAAGCTGGTGTTTCTGGTGGACTCCAATCCCGACAGCTGGACGCTCGCCGAGGATACCGGCGATGCCGGCCAGCTCTCGCTCGCAGAGGGTGCGCGGCTGGCCGAGGACGCCACCCATCTCTCCGACCGCGACCGCGCCCATCTCACGGCGGCGCTGGCGGCCGGGCACGGCGGCGTGCGCCGGGTGCACCTGATCGGCGCCGCTGAAGAAGGTGCGCTGCTGCGCGAGCTCTACACCCGCGACGGCGTCGGCCTGATGCTCTATACCGATGCCAACTACGAGGCAGTGCGGGCGGCCAGCATCGAGGACGTCGGTGGCGTGCTGGCACTGATCAAGCCGCTGGAGGATGCCGGCGTGTTGGTGCCACGCTCGCGCGAGCAGCTGGAGCTGGAAATCAGCCAGTTCGACGTGATGGTGCGCGATGGTCTGGTGATCGCCTGCTGTGCCCTGTTCCCCTACCCGCAATACCGCACGGGCGAGTTTTCCTGCGTCGCCGTGCATCCCGACTACCGCGGCGAAGGCCGTGCCGAAGCCCTGCTGAAGCGCGCCGAAGACACTGCCCGCAAGCTCGGCCTGAACAAGCTGTTCGCACTCACCACCACCACCGAGCACTGGTTCATCGAGCACGGGTTTGTAGAGGGCAGGATCGAGGAGTTGCCGGTGCAGAAGCAGCGCATCTACAACTACCGCCGTAACTCGCTGGTGCTGGTCAAGGCACTGTGACCGACACCGATCTGCGCGCGCGCTCGCTGGCGCGCGTCTGGCATCCCTGCACCCAGATGCACGACCACGCCAGCGGTGCGCTGCCGCTGATCCCGATCGTGCGCGCCGACGGGGCCTGGCTGGAAGACGCCGACGGCAGGCGCTATCTCGATGCGGTGTCGTCCTGGTGGACCAATCTCTGGGGCCATCGCCATCCAGATATCGTCGCGGCGCTGAAAGACCAGCTCGACACGCTCGACCATGTGATCTTCGCCGGCTTCACCCACGGGCCGGCGGTGCAACTTGCCGAACAGCTGTGCACGCGGAGCGGGCTCGACCGCTGTTTCTTCACCGACAACGGTTCGAGCGCGGTGGAAGCGGCCCTGAAGATGAGCTTTCACTACTGGCAGAACCTGGGCCAGCCCGGCAAGCGCAAGTTTGTCGCGCTCGCCAACAGCTACCACGGCGAAACCCTGGGCGCGCTGGCGGTGGGTGGGCCCTCGATGTACCGGGACACCTATGCGCCGCTGCTGCTCGAGCCGATCTTCGTGCCCAGCCCCGACTGCTACCTGCGCGGCCCGGGCGAGAGCTGGGAGGATCACAGCCGCCGCGCCTTCAGCCACCTGCAGGTGGCGCTGGAACGCCAGGCCCACGAGATCAGCGCCGTCATCGTCGAGCCGCTGGTGCAGTGCGCCGGCGGCATGCGCATGTATCACCCGGTGTATCTGACGCTGCTCAGGCAGGCCTGCGACCACTTCGGCGTGCATCTCATCGCCGACGAGATCGCCACCGGCTTTGGTCGCACCGGCAGTTTCTTTGCCTGCGAGCAGGCGCCGCCGGCCGCATACGGCAAGGGGCTGCCCAGCGGCATCACGCCCGATTTCATGTGCCTGTCGAAGGGAATCACCGGCGGCACGCTGCCGCTGGCGGTGGTGCTGGCGCGCGAGTCGATCTACCAGGCCTTCTACGCCGACTACGCCGCCCACAAGGCGTTTCTGCACAGCCACAGCTACACCGGCAACCCGCTCGCCTGCCGCGCCGCACTGGCCTCGCTGGAGCTGTTCGGCGAAGGCAACGCGCTGGCCGCCAACCGCCTGATGGCGCAACACCTGTGGGCTCACACCGCCAGCCTGCGCAGCCATCCGCAGGTCGCCGAAGTACGGCAGACCGGCATGATTCTCGCCGTCGAGATGGTGCAGCGCGCCGGCAGCAAGACCCCCTACCCGGCAGAACAACGGCGCGGGCTGATCGCCTACCGCCATGCGCTCACGAAGGGCGTGGTGCTGCGGCCGCTCGGCGATGTGCTGTACCTGATGCCGCCCTATGTGCTGACGCTGAAAGAAGCCGAGATGATGTGCGAGGTGCTGTGCGAGGCAGTGGATGTAGCGACGCGGGCCGCACCATGACCCGCCTGTATGTGCCGCAAGCCTTGGTGGCAGGCAGCGACATCCCGCTAGCCGACGAGGCGTTTCGTCACCTCGTGCAGGTGCTGCGCATGCAGGCCGGCGAGGCGCTGACCGTGTTCAACGGCGACGGCGGCGAGTACGCCGCAACCCTCGCCACTGCCAGCCGCAAGGGCGCGACTCTCGCCATCGGCGCGCATAACCCTGTTGATCGCGAGGCACCCATCGCCGTCACCATTGCCCAGTGCGTGTCAAAGGGCGACCGTATGGACTACGCCCTGCAGAAATCCACCGAACTCGGTGCGGCGCACTTCGACACCGTACTTTCGGGTCACGGCGTGGTGAAGATGGATGGCGAACGCTGGGAGAAAAAGCTCGAGCATTGGCGCGGCGTGGTGGTGGCTGCTGCCGAGCAGAGCGGCCGCACGCGTCTGCCGCAGGTGACCGCCCCCATCAGCTTCGACAAATACATCGTCGCCCCGCACGAGGGCCTGAAACTGATCCTCGCCCCCGGCGGCAGCATCAGCCTGATGCAGCTGCCAGCGACATCGCAGATCACTGCCCTCATCGGCCCCGAAGGCGGCTTCAGCGAAGTGGAGCTGGACATCGCCGACCGCCATGGCTGGCTGCGAGTGGGCTTGGGCCCGCGCATCTTGCGCACCGAAACCGCCCCCGTGGCATTGCTGGCCGCATTGTTGGCGCAGCGCGGCGACTGGTGATTGGCGCTGTAGGCAGCCCCCCGCCCATACTTCCAGCCCGGCTACCCTATGGAAATGCCATGGCGCGCAACGAAGAACTCAGTCCTGTCACGACTACCTTTTACGATGATCTAGAGAAGCTGTTGGAGCAGCAGATTTCCAAACAGCCAAACCTGATGAACTTGCGGCTGCGGCTGGCCGAGCTTTACTACGAGACACGCCGCACCGAAGACTTCCTTCGCCAGGCGCGGCAGATGCGCGCGCTGATCAAGGGCAGTGTCAACGTCGAGGAATGGCGCAAGGTGGTGAGCATGGGCCGCATGATCGCCGACCACGATCCCATGTTCTCCGAAGCTGCCATCGGCGCGACCATCGAGTTCATTGCGCCCAGGGCTGTCGCCGCGAAGGCGAGCTATACGCGTATCGGTGACGACGAACGCTTCCGCAAGCCTTTACAGGAGCTGTCCGAGGGCTACACCGAGATTCGCAAGGACCCGCGCTTCATCAACGAGCTGGATTTCGAACTGATTCAGACCGCAGGTCATCCGTCGTCGTTACAGCACGCGCGCCGGCTGTCGCAGCACTTGGGCGGTGCGCAGATCTATCTGAAGCGCGAGGATCTCCCGACACAGCCGTCGCACATGACCGCCGCCGTGGTCGGACAGGCCCTGCTGGCGCGGCGCATGGGCAAGAAGACCCTGGTGGCCTCGAGTCCCAACGGCCGCAGCGGCGCCTTGATCGCCTCAGTGGCTGCGCGCCTCGGCTTGAAGGCCTTGATCTACATGGACGCGGAGCAGATGCAGCTGCAATCCAGCAATGTGTTTCGCATGATGATGATGGGCACGCACGTGACCGCGCCCGACAACAGCCGTCACAAGTCCCCAGACATCCGCCGCGCCGCCTGGGATCACTGGGGCGACCATCCGGGTGAGTGTTTCCTGGTGATGGGACTCGATGCGGCGCCGCATCCGTACCCGATGATGACACTGGAGTTTGCCTCTGCGACCGGCCGCGAATGCCAGCGCCAGCTGTACTCGATCAACAAGAAGATTCCCGACCTGTTGGTGGCGCGCGCCGGCGACAACGCCGATGCGATCGGGTTTTTCCCGCCATTCCTCAAGGCGCTCAAAACACGCCTGGTATGCGTGGACGCCCCGGATCATCTGGATAACGTCGCCGGAGGGCTTTCATCCAAGGACGACAGCACCTCGCATGCCAATCCGCTGACGCTGCAGGAACAACAGCTCGCCAACGTCATCATGGAAGGCATGGACTATCCACGCGTGAAGCGCGAGCACAACTGGCTCAAGGCCAGCGGCCGGGTGGAATACGTCAAGACCACCGCGACTGCGGCCAGGCAAGCGATCAACAACTTGAGCCTCTACGAAGGAATCATCCCGGCGATCCAGACTTCCTATGCCCTGGCCTGGGCCTTCCAGGAGGCTGCCAAGCTGACGCCAGAGCAATCGGTGGTGATCATGATGACCGAGAAAGTGGACAAGAATATCTGGCAGGTGGGCAAAGCCCTGGGTGTGCCGCTTTAGCGGCAGTTATGGCGTTGCCGAGCGCAGCGACCATCCACTCTATACCAGCGGGCCGGCCTGACGAGCGCGGTTTAAGCACCAGCGTAAGCAGGGAGGTGACTCGTGCCGTAAAATGCTCGCCGCTTCACTCTTGAGCCTCTTAAGCCGAGCCGCTGCAATGACTTTCGTCGTCACCGAAAACTGCATCAAGTGCAAATACACCGACTGTGTCGAGGTCTGCCCGGTCGATTGCTTCCATGTCGGGCCCAATTTCCTGGTCATCGACCCGGAGGAGTGCATCGACTGCACGCTCTGCGAGCCTGAATGTCCGGCCAACGCAATCAAGGCCGAGGACGATCTGAAGGAACACGAACTGCACTTCAAGCCCCTGAACGCCGAGCTTTCCAAGCTCTGGCCGGTGCTTACCGAGCGCATGGGCGCGCCGGCCGATGCCAAGTCCTGGGACGGCAAGCCGGACAAGCTGGCGCTGCTCGAACGCTGATTCCCGCCGCGTCGCCATGACCGACGCGCACTGCCTGCTGATCCCGCCTGGCGCTGATTTTCCGCGGGCGGTTGCAGAGCACGTTCTCGATGCGCACCGCACCGCACTGCCCGATCTCTCGGCGCTGACGCTGGTGGTGCCGCAGGCCGCACTCGCCGCCGCCCTGCGCGAGGCGCTGCTGCATGCCGCCGGTGGCGCCCTGCTGATGCCGCGTGTAGTCACCCTGGCCGCACTGGCCGCGCCCGCCACCCCACCCGCCTCGGCGCTCGCCTGCCGGCTGCGGCTGGCCGAGGCGATGAGCCGTTTCCGGTTTCTGTTCGAGGGCCAGACGCCGCTGCGCGTGGCCGATGCGCTGTATGCGCTGTTCGACGAACTCGAACGCCATGCCGTCACCCTGCCCGACGACGAAGCTGCGCTCGAAGCCCTGCTGCGACGCGGCTATGGCAGCGCACAGCCGGTGGCGGCGCTCTCCCGCGAGGCGCAGATCGTGCACCGCCTGCATCAGGCGTTTCGGGAGGAACTCGGCGACGCCGCCCCCGCAGTCGCGCAGCGCAAGGCCCTGCACATGGCCTTGCAGGACTGGCCCAAAGACTCGCCGCTGCTGTTCGCCGGCTTCGATGAATTGAGCGCGGGCGAGGCAGCGGCGTTGCAGCTGGCACTCGCCAGGCCACTCACCGGCTTCATCGCCCAGGGCCGCAACAGC
The DNA here is from genome assembly GCA_046598075.1 of Stagnimonas sp. GTDB lineage: Bacteria > Pseudomonadota > Gammaproteobacteria > Nevskiales > Nevskiaceae > Stagnimonas. The sequence goes on along the minus strand of JBKJJE010000069.1, from coordinate 35,102 downwards.
GGCCGCGACGGCGCGGCCTGCAGCCGCCTGCTGACGCAGCTCGAGATCAGGGCCAGCACTATCGAAGCCGTCGCCAGCGACCGCAGCCTTTGGCTGGATGCCGCCTTCGATGAAGGCCACAGCGCCCATGTCCGCGCCGCTGTCTTGCGCGATACGCCACTCGCGCTCGGCGACATCGCCCTGGTCGCCGCCGCCGACCCAGAACACGAGGCGCAGTGCGCCGATCTCGCCGTGCGCGAGGCGCTGCTGGCCGGCGCCCGACGGGTCGCGGTGATCTGCAACGACCGCCGCCTTGCCCGCCGTCTGCGGGCCCGGCTTGAGCGCGCCGGCATCGTGCTGGCGGATCGCGGCGGCTGGGCGCTGTCGACCAGCCGCGCGGCCGCCACGCTCGACAGCTGGCTGGACTGTGTCGAGCAGGATTTCCCGTTCCGGCCGCTGTTCGCGCTGCTCAAATCCGGCTTCGTGACTGGCGGTCTGGCCTGGGCCGATGCGCTGGAACCGCGCGCCTATCGCAGCAGCATCGCTGGCGGTGCCGCGCGCTGGCGCGAGGCGATGGAGAACCACGAAACTGCGCAATGGGCGCAGCTCGTCCACGCCGCCCGCGCAGTGCAGACCTTGGGCGGCAGCCACCCGGCCGGCAGCCATGCCGACGGCCTGCTGGAAAGCCTCGGGCGACTGGGACTCGACAGCGCACTGGCCGGCGACGTCGCTGGTGCGCGCGTGCTCGCCCGCATCCAGGAGTTGCGCGAGGCGCTGGCAGGCACTGCGCTCAAGCTGCACTGGCCTGCCTTTCGCGCCCTGCTCGACACCGCACTGGAAGACGCCACCTTCCCGTCCACCGCGGGTGCCGACCGCCGGGTGCAGCTGCTGACTTTCGAGCAGACCCAGGGCCTGGCTGCCGATGCGGTGATTGTCACCGGCGCGACACCGGCGCTGTTCGCCAGCAGCGTCTCGCCGTTCTTCAACGCCAGCGTGCGCCGCGAGCTGGGCCTGCCGGCCGCTGCACACCGCCAGGCACTGGCGCTGGGCCGCCTGCGCCGCGTGCTTGAAGCCGCGCCGCGGGTGCGCCTGCTGTTCGCACCCGAACAGGCCGGCGAGGAGGCGCAGGCTGCCGCGCCCCTGCTTGCCCTGATCGCCTTCGCCAGCGCCAGCGGCCATGCGCTGCCGGTGGACTCGGCACTCGCCGCACGCGCTCCGCTGGCCGAGATCGCAGCCGATTCGCTGCTGCCCGAGGTAGCCCAGCGTGCCGCGCCCGCTGCGGTGCCGCAGCTGCTGGCGCGGCCACTCTCGGCAGCCGGACATCAGTCCCTCATCGAGTGTCCGTACGCCTTCCACGCCCGCTATGCGCTGGGTCTGAACCGGCTGGAAGAGCCCGACGCACCGCTGGACCGCAGCGATTACGGCGAGCGCGTGCATCGCATCCTCTACGGCTTCGAAACTGCGGTGGCGGGTCTGCCGCCGCCCTATACCGGCCCACGTGGTGAAGCCCATCTGGAGGCGATGGCCGCACACCTGCAGCAGATTGCAAGGGCGGTGTTTGCCAAAGACCTGGCCGAGCGCCCGCTGGCGCGTTTCTGGCAGCAGGCATTTGCCGTGCGCACCCCCTGGCTGGTGCAGCAGCTGGCCAGCTGGCCCATGGCTAGCGTACGGGTCGAGGCCGAACTCGCCACCAGCCACGAAGGCTGGCTGCTGCGCGGCCGCGCCGACCGCATCGACGACGAGGCCAGCCGCTGCCGGCTGGTCGATTACAAGACCGGCCAGTCGCCGGCCAAAGCAGAGCTGCTGGCCGGCGAGGCGGTGCAGCTGCCGCATTACGCGCTGCTCACGGCCGCCGTCACCGAGGTCGAATACTGGAATCTGAAAGATGAAAAATCGCTGGGCCTCGACGAGCAGGAACTCGGTGCGCTGCTGCCGGCGATGACGGCGAGACTGGCGATGCTGGCCAGCGCGCTCGAACGCGGTGCGCCGCTGCCTGCGCATGGCGCGGCGCTGGTCTGCGAACGCTGCGAGTACCTCGGCGTCTGCCGCAAGCAGGATCTGGCCCGCCCATGAGCCGGGCACTCGACCCCGCCCACAGCGTCACCCTGCTCGCCAGTGCCGGCACCGGCAAGACCTGGACACTGACCGCACGCATCGTCCGCCTGCTGCTGGCAGGTGCGGAACCGGGCGGCATTCTGGCGCTCACCTTCACCCGCAAGGCGGCTGCCGAAATGCGGGCGCGGGTGGTCTCGCGCCTGCAGGCCCTGGCTTTTGCCGACGAGGCCGAACTCGGCGCGCTGCTGCGCGAAGTCGGCGCGGACGACGACACCGAAACCCGGCTGCGCGCGCTGGCGCTGTTCGAGGCCTACACCTATGCCGAGACGCCACTGCGCGCCAGCACGCTGCACGTGTTCTGCACCGAGGTGCTCGGCCGCTTCGCGCTGGAAGCCGGTGTGCCGGCCGGCTTCACGCTGATCGAGAACGAGCGCGCGCTGCGCAGCGAGGCCATCGAATCGGTGCTGCAGCGGGCGCACCGAGATGCAGGTGGCGCACTCGCACTGGCGCTCGATACGCTGGCGCAGGAAGGTTTCAGCGAGTTCGACGTGAAGAACGTGCTGCAAAGCCTGTTCGAGCATCGCACCGAGCTGTGGGCTGCCACCGATGGTCAGGACGCGCCGCTGGCGACCCTGTGCGCACAGCTTGCCAGCGCGCTGCCGTGGCGCGCGGACGAGGATGTCCATGCCGCCATCGAGGCGCCTGCACTCAGCGCGAAACTGGCGATGCTGCTGCGCCTGCTGGTCGCGCAGGGCGATGTCGGCTCAGTCAAGGCGCGGAAACTCGCCCCGGCGGTCGAATGCCACGGGGCTGCGCGCTACGCAGCCCTGGCCGAGGCACTGCTCAGGAACGATGGCGAGCCGTACGCCTTCAAGCCGGCAAAGAGCAAATACACGGCGTCGCAGGCAGACACCGTCACCGCCCATTTCAGGGATGTCAGCGAGGCGGCCGTGCTGGTGCGACAAGGCCTGCTGAGGGCTGCCAGCTATCGGCGCAGCAGTGCTGCGCTGACGCTCGGCATCGCCGCGCTCGAAGCCTTCGCGCAGGCGCTGCAGCGCAGCCATCAACTCGGCTTCGCCGAGCTGGAATGGCAGACCGTGTGTCTGCTGCGACGCTCCGGGGCCGCCGAGTGGGTGCGCTACAAGCTCGACCAGCAACTCCAACATGTGCTGCTCGACGAGTTCCAGGACACCAGCCCCACCCAATGGCGGCTGCTGCTGCCGCTGCTGCAGGAATTCGCCGAGCGCCAGGGCGGCGCGCGCACGGTGTTTCTGGTCGGTGACGGCAAGCAGAGTATCTACGGCTTCCGCCGTGCCGAGCCGGCGCTGCTGGGCATTGCCGGCAACTGGCTGCACGAACAGCTCGGCGCGGTCACCGAATCGCTCGACCAGTCCCGCCGCAGCGCGCCCGCCATCATCAATTTCGTCAATGCACTGTTCGCTGGCGAAGTCGGTCAGCGCATCGCCTTCACGGTGCACCGCACGGCGCTCGACACGCTGCATGGCAGCGTCGAAATCGCCCCGCTGATCCTCGCCGAAGAGCAGGCCGAAGCCGCCAACGACGCGGCCTTGCGCAACCCGCTCACCACCCCGCGCGAAATTGGCGAGGACCGCCGCGCGGCAGAAGAAGCGCAATGGGTGGTGGATCGCATCGCGCAGCTCATCGACCGCGCCACGCCGGTGACCGAACGCGATGGCCGCACTCGCGCGATACACCACGGCGACGTAATGGTGCTCGCCCGCCACCGCACCCATTTGGGCGTGCTGGAAAAAACACTGGGGGCCAGCGGCATCCCCTACAGCAGCGCCACCCGCGGCACCCTGCTCGACACCGCCATCGCCCAAGACCTGCTGGCGCTGCTGGCCGTGCTCGACAGCCCGCACCGCGATCTGGATCTCGCCCATGCGCTGCGCTCGCCGCTGTTCTCAGCGAGCGACGAGGAGCTGCTGTGGCTGTCGGTGCGGGCCGATGCGTCCTCGCAGAGCTGGTTCAGCGCACTTGCCGCCGGCGCGGCGCCAGCACGCCTGCAACGCGCCCATCAGCTGCTCACGCAATGGCGGGCGCTGGCGCAGGGCCTGCCGCCGCACGATCTGATCGACCGCATCGTCAGCGAGGGTGATCTGCTGCGCCGCTGCCGCGCCGCAAGGCCCCACGACACCCTGCTGGGTGCGAACCTAGCCGCCCTGCTGCAACTCGCCCTCGACAGCGACCACGGCCGCTATCCGACGCTCGGCGGCTTTCTGCGCCACTGCGCCGAGCTCGCCACCGGCCAGGGGCCTGACGAAGCACCGCCGCCGAGCAGCGAGCCGCGCGTGCGGGTGATGACCATCCACGCCGCGAAAGGGCTGGAAGCCCCGGCCGTGTTCCTGGTCAACAGCGCGCCCTCGACCCGCGCCGCCCACGCCGGCTGGCGGGTGGACTGGCCGGCGGACGCCGAGCGGCCGCAGGTGATCGTCCACGCCGGCAAGGCCGGGCAGCGCGAGGCGCTGTCAGAGCGGCTGATCGCAGCGGAAACCGAGCGCGACGAGCGCGAGGCGCTGAACCTGCTGTACGTCGCGGTGACGCGCGCTCAGCAGTACCTGTTCGTGTCCGGCTTCCAGTCCGGCAAGTCGGTGCAGGCCGACAGCTGGCATGCGCGCTGCCGTGCGGCCATCGGCAGTCTGCTGCCGCTGCCGGGCGAGGCCGCGATGATCTGGTCCCACGCGGCAGGCAGCGCGCCTGCCATCACCGCTGCTGCGGCCCCGGCGGTTGCGGCCTCCGCCCTGGATCTGCGGCTGTTGCTGCCGCTGCCAGCCCCCCGGGTCGCAGCCGCGGTGAGCACAGCGGCCCATGACAGCGCCGCGGCACTGCGCGGCCAGGTCATTCATGCCGCGCTGCAGGGCTTGGGCAGCGCCATGGTCAGCGACGCCGCGCTGCGGGCGCGCGTGCAGCAGCAACTGGCGCTGCAATTACCGGATGCGCTCTGGCTGGACGCGCTCACGGAAGCACGCCGCGTGCGCGAGGCAGCCGTACTCGCGCCGTTCTTTGCACCCGGACACCGGGCCTGGAACGAAGTGGCGCTGCACATCGAGACCGACGAAGGCGTGCAGGTCAACGTGCTGGACCGGCTGGTCGATATCGGCGACACACTCTGGGTCATCGACTACAAGACCCACCGCGCGGCCGATGCCGCCACGGTTCTCGCCGGCGCCGGCGAGCAATTGCGGCGCTATCTCGCGGCAGTGCGAAAACTGTTCCCGCAGCGGCTGGTGCGGGCAGCGGTGATCTGGACGCCAGAGGCGCGCTTGCTGGCGCTGGTCGAAGACATGAAAAAGCCCGCCTGAGGCGGGCTTTTTCACAGCAAGGCAGTGCTCAGGGCGCGCTCTTCGGTGCTGCCGCAGCGGCACCACCGATCGGCACCGGCGGCAGCGTCGCCGCGACGATACGCTCGGCGAGCTGTGATGCCGGGATATAGCCGTTGACCACATCGCCACTAGGCAGAATCATCATCGGCGTGCCGCGTACGCCGAGCTTGGCGGCGAGTTCGTAGTGCCGCTTGGTGGGCGTCTCGCAGGCCGCCACGGTGAACTTCTCGCCGTGGATCGCACGCGTCGTGGCCACCTGGCGGTCGGGTGAGCACCAGGCGGCGTTGAGCTGGCGCTCAGAGTCCGAGCCCAGGCCGGCGCGGGGGAAGAACACGTAGTGGAACCCGATGCCCAGCGCGTTGTAGCTGGGCAGTTCGTCATGCAGCTTGCGGCAGTAGCCGCAGTCGACATCGACGAACACGGTGACCACGTTCTGCGGCATGCCGCCGGGCGGGTTGAAAGCCACGTACTGGTCGCCCAGGCCGGCGATCAGCCCAAGCCGCATCTGCTTGCGCGACCCTTCGGTGATTTCCTCACCGGTCTCCAGATTGATCAGATCGCCGGAGATCAGGAAACGGCCGTCGGCAGTGACGTAACCGAACAGCGAGCCGCGCTGCACTTCGAACAGGCCCGGGATCGGCGAGGCCCGCACGGCCTCGAGGTTGAGCTCCGGCATGCTGGCATTGAGTTTCGCTTTCATGCCTTCGGCATCGAGCACGGCTGCGGCGGGAGTGCCGGCCGGAGCTGCCGCGACCGGCGCGGTCTTGGCTTTTTTCTGTGCCGCCTTGTCAGGCTGCGGCGGGGCGCAGGAGGCCGTGGTCGCGGCCAGGGAGATGGAAAGAACGCCAAGGCGGACAAATCGGGTGAGGTTCATGACTCAGACGGTGGAGAAAGAAGCGGCGCGAGTATGACAAATCGCCTCGCCAGACGTTCAGCCCGCAGATGGTTTCGGGGTTTGGTCACGGTATTTTTCGCGCGGATGGTGCTCGGCGTGCAGGGCTTTCAGCCGCGCCTTGGCGACATGCGTATAGATCTGGGTGGTCGACAGGTCGGCATGCCCGAGCAGGCTCTGCACCGAGCGCAGGTCGGCACCGTTCTCCAGCAGATGGGTGGCAAAGGCATGGCGCAGGGTGTGCGGCGAGAGTGCGCCGCCGATCGCCACCGCCCGCGCGTGCAGCTTGACGCGATGCCAAAAGTTCTGCCGGCTCATCGCCTCGCCGCGATTGCTGAGGAACACCGCATCGCTACTGGCATTGCCCGCAGCCAGGCCGGCGCGCGCCTCATCGAGGTAACGCTGGATCGCCTGCTGCGCCGGCGTGCCCATCGGCACCAGCCGTTCGCGCCCACCCTTGCCGAGAATGAGCACCACGTTGCGGGCGAGATTGAGGCGCGGCAGTGGCAACGCCACCAGCTCGCTCACCCTGAGACCACTCGCGTACATGAGCTCCAGCATGGCGCGGTCGCGCAGGCCCATCGGCGTGTCATCGGGGGCAAGCAGCAGGCGTACGGCGTCCTGCGGGCTCAGGGTCTTCGGCAGCGGACGGCCCAGCCGCGGCGTCTCGAGCAGGCGGGTGGGGTCGTCGCTGCGGCGGTTTTCGCGCACCAGCCAGCGGTAGAAACGCCGCGCCGCGGTGATGTGCCGCGCCTGCGAGCGGGCAGAGAATTGGGCCTTTCCGGCCGCGGCCTGCCGCTGGCGGTCGGCGAGGTAGTCGCGCAGCTCGGCGTCGCTGGCGGTGAGCAGCGAAAGCCGGCGCGCGGCCAGCCAGCGGCCGAGAATGCCGAGGTCGGACTGGTAGGCGCTCAGGGTCTGTGGTCCCAGACCGTATTCGATGAACAGCACGTCGCTGAACGCAGCCAGCACCGCCTGGTCTTCGGGGCGCAACGGCAGCATGGCTTCGGGCGAGTCGGGTCGGATCACGAATCTATAATAGAGCGATGCTGAAACGCTCCCTGAAAACCCTCTACGGCGCCTATGCCGCCGTGATGCTGGCGCTGGCGATCGTGCCGCTGTGCCTGCTGATCATCGTGGGTCCCACGCTTGGCATCCGCCGCGCGACCGGCCGGGCCGGAGTGAAACTGGCGCTGCTGTTGATCGGCCAGCCCCTCCGTATCCGCGGTCTCCAGCATCTGCCGCCCGGCCCCTGCGTCTGCGTGGCCAATCACGCCAGCTATGTCGATGGCCTGGTGCTGACGGCGGCACTGCCGGCGCGCTTCACGTTTCTGGTGCAGGACGGGGCGGCGAACTGGCCGCTGGCGGGCCGGACCATCACCCGCATGGGCGTCAGTTTCGTCAACCGCGGCTCGGCCCGCGAGGCCGCCCTCGCCACCCGCGAACTGCTGCGCCGCATCCAGGCGGGCGAGAGCTTCGCCATCTTTGCCGAAGGCACCTTCAAGCGGCCGCCCGGCTTGCTGGGCTTTCACAGTGGGGCTTTCGTCATCGCCAGCAAGGCGGGCGTGCCGGTGGTCCCGGCCGTGCTGCGCGGCACCCGCCAGCTGTTCGGCGAAGGCATGCTGCTGCCGGGCTGGTCGCGAATCACCGTCGAAGTACTGCCTGCCGTCGCCCCGACCGGCGACGGCAGGGAGGCTGCCCATACACTGCGCGATGCAGTACGCGCGGCCATTCTGGGCCGTTGCGGCGAGCCGGATGCCGCGCATCCGCTGCCCGAACCTCATGAATTGAAGGATTGACCCCATGGTTTTGCATTCCACCGCCGCGCGCCCGCGCTTCACCCGCGGTGCGGCACTCGCCGACCCGGCGCACATCGCGCATCCGGTCAATGTCGAGGACATCCAGTCGGAAGTGCTGCGCTGCGCCGAAGACGGCGAGCGGCTGCGGGTCGCGGGCGGCGGCACCGCCGTCAACGCCCTCTGGCGCACCGACGAAAACCTGCTGACGCTCGACCATTTCGTCGGCATCGAATCGGCCGATCTCGAACGCGGCCGGGTCTGGGTGCGGGCCGGCACCCGGCTGGGGGCGCTGGCGGCTTCGCTGGCAGCGAACAATCTGGCCTTGCCGATGGATGGCTGGCCGGCCGGCGCCACCATCGGCGGCGCGGTCAGCGTCGGTGCGCATGGTTCCGGGCCGAAGCTCTGCAATCTTTCGGCACACGTCACAGCCGTGGGGCTGATCACCGCCGACGGCGTGCTGCGGCGGGTCACCGCCGCCAGCGACGCCGAGCTGTTTGGTGCCGCCAGATTGTCACTGGGCGCATTGGGCGTGGTCAGCCACGTCGAGCTGGAGTGCGACCTGGCACGACCGATGCGGGTGCGCCATTTCAAGAGCGCCCTGGAAGACACCCTCGCCCGCCTGCCGGAGCTGTGCGCACATGCCACCCAGCTCTCGTTCGAATGGTTCCCCGGCACTGGCGTCACCCGCATCCGCACCGCGATGGCGACCGAGGCCCCGGCGCGCAGCGAGAGAGGCAGCGCCACCGGTCGCGAATGGCTGATGCGCAACGCCGGCCACTGGATGCTGGCGCATGCCAGCGACCGCGCACCACGCTTTGCACGGCGCGCGCAGCAGCTGGCGCTGCAGCTGCTGCCGGAGTCCGAGCGCATCGAGGCCACCCCCGCGCCGGCCTCGCAACCGCTGCTGCGGCAGTCCGAGCTGCTCGAGTACCAGCTGGCGGTGGAGGATCTCGGCCCGGCACTGATCCAGCTTGAGCACCTGCTGGCGGCACTCAACCTGCGCGGCTATCTGGCGCTGGAAGTCGGCTTTGTTGCCGCCGACGATGTCTGGCTGTCGCCCGCCTTCGGCCGCGACTCGGCGTTCGTGCGGCTGAAGCGGTTCCGCGGCATCGAGCAGGACGCCATCGCCAACACCTTTGCCGATGTGATGGAGCGTCATGACGCCCGCCCGCACTGGGGTTCCGCGCACGGCAAGCAGGCCGGATCGCTGGCGGAGCTGTATCCGCGCTGGAATGATTTTCTCGCCCTGCGCGCCAGACTCGATCCGCGCGGCGTGTTCCTCAACGACTACCTCGGCCGCCTGCTGGGGGCACGTCAGCCTTGAGCGCGGCGCTGTCGCCTGCGGCCCGCTACGCCGCCGACCTGCAACGCAGCGGTTTTGCCGCCGACGCCGCACAGGCCACTGCGGTTGCCTCCTTGCAGAAACTCTACGAGGAACTGATCGGCAAGCCGCCCAAACGCAGCCTGACTTCCGGCCGTCTGCTCTATCCGCAGGTCAAGGGCCTGTATTTCTGGGGAGGGGTCGGACGCGGTAAGACCTATCTGATGGATGCCTTCTTCGAGGCCCTGCCATTCACCCGCAAGCGCCGCACCCACTTTCACCGCTTCATGCTCGACGTCCACGAGCGCCGCCACCGCTACCCGAAGCTGCGCGACCCACTGGCCAGGGTGGCGGAGGAGATCGCCGAGGAGACCCGGGTGCTCTGCTTCGACGAGTTCTTCGTCTCCGACATCGCCGATGCGATGATTCTGGGGCGCCTGATGGAAGCTCTTTTCAGCAGGGGCGTGACGCTGGTGACCACCAGCAACATCCAGCCCGATGGTCTCTACCGGGATGGTCTGCAAAGGCAGAATTTCCTGCCCGCCATCACGGTGCTCAAGGCCAATGTGCAGGTGCTCAATGTCGATGGTGGCACCGACTACCGGCTGCGCCAGCTCACCGATGCCGAGCTGTATCTCAGCCCCTGCGATAGCGCCTGCGAGCGGCGCCTGGCGGACTACTTCGGCCGCTTTGCCGGCACCGAGGGCACCGCCGGCGTGACGCTGACGCTCCACGGCCGCGAGCTGATCACACGCCGCCACACCGAGGGCGTGGTGTGGTTCGATTTCTGCGAACTGTGCGAAGGCCCGCGCGGGGCCGCCGACTACATCGAGCTGGCACGCACCCATCACACCCTGATGCTTTCACAGGTGCCGGTGCTGACCGTCGCCGACGAGAACGAGGCGCGGCGCTTCATCACCCTGATCGACGAACTCTACGACCGCAATGTGAAAGTGGTGATTGCCGCCGATGCCCCGCTGGAGCAGCTCTATCGCGGCGACCGGCTGGTGTTCGAGTTCGAGCGCACCAAATCGCGGCTGACCGAGATGCGCACGCTGGAATACCTGCGGCAGCCGCACCGACCCTGAGCGGCAGGCCCCAGCGGCCTAGGCCAGCTCGCGCCAGGCCAGTCCCGCTGCCTGCCCGGCGCACACACACCAGTCCGGGTCTTGCTCGAGCGCCTCGCAGATGGCGGCGCGCGCCAGTTCCGGCGTGTTGTTCTGCTCTGAGAGATGGGTCAGCACCAGGTGCTGCAGGCGCTCGCGCTGCACCACCCGCACCAGCCCCGCCGCCTGGGCATTGGACAGATGCCCCAGGCCGCCGCCGACCCGGTCTTTCAGCCGCTGCGGATACGGCCCGCTGGCGAGCATGGCGGCGTCGTGGTTGGTCTCCAGCAGCAGGGCGTCGCAGTCGCCCAGCACGTAGCGCACGTGCGAGGTGATCGCACCCAGATCGGACACCACGCCCAGCTTCTTGCCGGCATGTTCGAAAGCGAACTGGCAGGGCTCCTTGGCATCGTGCGGCACCGGAAACGGCCGCACCTTGAGTGCTGCGATGTGGAAGGGCTCGTGGGGAGTGATGAAACGCACGTCCTCCACCTCCCGGTCCTTCCAGGCCTGGTAGCTGCCGCGGGTCAGATACACCGGAACCCGGTAGGCCCGCGCCAGCCGGGCCACTCCGCCGAGATGGTCGCCGTGCTCATGGGTGACCAGGATGGCGTCGAGGCTGTCGAGGTCAAAATCGAGCCTTGCGGCACGGGCCTCCACCTCGCGCACCGCAAAGCCGCAATCCACCAGCACGCGCACGCCGCCGGCCTCCACCAGCGTGCCGTTGCCCTTGCTGCCGCTGCCGAGCATGGCGAAGCGCATCAGCCTGCCCACAGCGGTTTCTGTCGGCAGCCTTGGCCGCCTTGAAAGGGATTTTCAGCGCTGGATCTGGACATGCGCGATGGTAACAAAACAGCGTTGCGCAGCGCCCATCCGGCGCCGCGTTCAGATTGGTTTCAGATCGCAAAGACACCCTGCGGATTCATCCATCGACGTGAAGCCGCCATGAACCGATTCGCTATCCGCTGCCTGTTGCCGCTGTCCGCCCTGGCCTTGCTGGCCGGCTGCTATGGCACCGCCGGACCAGGCGGTGTGCAGCCTTATGGCGTGCCCACCAGCGGTGCGGTACTGCCCGCCCCGGGACAGGAAGTCGTCCACGATTACGGGCGCAGCTGCTACATCCAGTGTGGCGGCAAGGACTACGTCGCCAACTGCCCGGCGGAGTCGCGCGCCGCCTGCCAGTGCCAGAGCCAGCCTTACGCGGTCTGCAAGTAGCCGAACCTCAGGCCTGCGCGCTGCCCAGAAACAGCGCATAGGCCGGGTTGTCGGTCTCGTCCCAGTACGGATAGCCCAGCGCATCCAGCGCCTCGCGGCACTCGCGGCCCTTGCCTCGCGGCACCTGCAGGCCGGCCAGCACGCGACCGTAGGCAGCACCGTGGTTGCGGTAGTGGAACAGCGAGATGTTGAAGCGGCTGCCGATGGCATCGAGAAACGCCAGACAGGCGCCGGGACGCTCGGGGAACTCGAAGCGGAACAGCTGTTCGTCATCCAGGCCCGGCGCGCGGCCGCCGACCATGTAGCGCACATGCAGCTTGGCCATCTCGTTGTGGCTGAGATCGGTGACCGGATAGTCCAGCTCGCGCAGCTGGGCGATCAGGCCGGCCGTTTCGGCAAGGCCTTCGCTGAGCTTGAAGCCGACGAACACCTGCGCCTCTTTGGCGCCGGCATAGCGGTAGTTGAACTCGGTGATGACCCGCCGGCCCAGTTGCTTGAGAAAGCGGCGGAAACTGCCGGGCTGTTCCGGGATGGTGACCGCCAGCAGCGCCTCGGTGTGATCACCGATCTCGGCCCGCTCGGCGATGTGGCGCAGGCGGTCGAAGTTGACGTTGGCGCCCGACACCGTCGCCGCCAGCGTCAATCCGCTGACACCGTGCAGGGCCACCCATTTCTTCAGGCCGGCCACCGCCAGCGCACCGGCCGGTTCCGGCACGCTGCGGTTCTCGCTGAAGCAGTCGCGGATGGCGGCACAGATCTCGTCGGCATCGACACGCACCACCTCATCGACCAGATGTCTTGCGATGCGCCAGGGCTCGACGCCGACCTGCTTTACCGCGACGCCATCGGCGAACAGGCCGACCTGCTTCAGCTCGACGCGGCGGCCCGCCTCGAAAGCGCGCGCGAAGCAGTCAGAGTCGTCGGGTTCGACCGCAATCACCCGCGTCTTCGGGCTGAGCGCCTTGATGTAGGCCGCAACCCCGGCGAGCAGGCCGCCACCGCCGACGCAGACGAATACCGCGTCCAGCGTCTGCCCTTGTAGCTGCTCGAGCATCTCCTTGGCGACGGTGCCCTGTCCGGCGATCACCTCGATATCGTCATAGGGGTGCACGAAGGTGAGCCCCTTCTCCGCCGCCAGTTTCTCTGCGTGCTCACGGGCGTCGTCGTACGCATCGCCATGCAGCACCACCTTGCCGCTGAGCGCGCGTACCGAATCCACCTTGATCGCCGGCGTGGTGCGCGGCATGCAGATGAGGGTGGCGATACCAAGATGCTTACCGGCGAGTGCGACGCCCTGGGCATGATTGCCGGCGCTGGCACAGATCACGCCCTTGGCGCGCTCCGCAGCCGTCAGGCCGACGATCTTGTTGAAGGCGCCACGCAGCTTGAAGGAATGCACCGGCTGCAGGTCCTCGCGCTTGAGCAGCACAGTGTTGCCGAGGCGGGCGCTGAGCTTGGCCGCCGGCTGCAGGGGCGTCACCAGCGCCACCTCGTAGACGCGGGCGGCGTCGATGCGGCTGCGCAGGTCGGCGAGGATTTTCCGGGTGGCGGCGTCGAAGCGCACCAGTGGTTTGGGCAAGGGCTTGTTCAGAGTCATCGGCCGTTATGATACGCGGCGCATTTTTGCCATCGCCCGACCTGCTCATGTCCGCTGCCATGTCCGAGTACCCCAAAGTCGCCTTCCTCGGCGGCGGCAACATGGCGGCGGCACTGATCGGTGGCCTGCTGAAAACCGGCTGGCCTGCGGATCGCATCGCCGCCGCCGAGCCGCTGGCCGAACGCGCCGCCTGGCTGGCCGAGCGGTTCGGCATCCAGGTGGGCGACGCCGGCACGGCGATCGCGGCGGATGCCGATGCACTGGTGCTGGCGGTGAAGCCGCAGCAGATGGCGGCCGCGCTGTCCGGCATGACTCCGAAGCCCGGGGCGGTGGTGGTTTCGATTGCCGCCGGCGTACGGCTGGCGACGCTGCAAAGGCTGCTGGGTGCAGCGCCCGCCTACGTGCGCACCATGCCCAACACGCCGGCACTGCTGGGGGCGGGCATCACCGGGCTGTTCGCGCCGGTCGGTACCGCCGCCGCCGCGCGCGCCCTGGCCGAACGTCTGCTGGCAGCGGCCGGGGCCTGCGTATGGGTCGAGCGCGAAGATCAGCTCGACGCGGTGACTGCGCTGTCCGGCTCCGGCCCCGCCTACTTCTTCCTGCTGGTGGAAGCCCTGCGCGACGCTGGCACCGCACTGGGGCTGGACGCCGCCGTCGCCGCACAGCTCGCCGCGCAGACCTGCATCGGTGCCGCGCGCATGGTGGCTGAGTCCGGACAGGATGCCAGCGTGCTGCGCGCCAACGTCACCAGCAAGGGCGGCACCACCGAGGCGGCACTGGAACACCTTGAATCAGCCGGCCTGCGCGCCATCTTCAAGCAAGCCCTCAACGCCGCCGATACCCGCGCCAAGTCGCTGGGCGACGCGCTCGATCAGCAATAAGGAACCACACATGGGTGCCGGCAACGCGCTGTTCTTTCTGGTCAATGTCCTGTTCGACCTCTATCTCGGCGCACTGTTGCTGCGGGTGCTGCTGCAAGTGACGCGGGCTGATTTCTACAACCCGCTGTCGCAGCTGGTGTGGAAGCTGACCAACCCGCCGGTACAGCCGCTGCGGGCGTTCATGCCGCGCTACCAGAACCTCGATACCGCGGCGCTCTTGGTGCTGTATCTGGTGGCGGCGATCTACATCGCGGTGGCCAGCTGGATGCTGGGCGCAGCGGTGAGCGTGCTCGGGCTGATCTGGTTCGCGCTGCTCAAGTGTCTGGTGCTCGCCATCAACGTCTACACGCTGTCGCTGTTCGTGCAGGCCATCCTCAGCTGGGTGGGGCCCGGCGGCCACAACCCGGCGGCGAGCATCCTGTGGAGCCTGAACGAACCGCTGCTGAAGCCGGTGCGCCGCTTCATTCCGCCGCTCGGCGGCTTCGACCTGTCACCGCTGGTGGTGATGCTGGCGCTGCAGGTGCTGATTCGCCTCATTCCGCTGCCGCTGCTGTTCCGCTGATGCGGAACGATTCTGCTGACCCGCTGCCGCGGAACGATTGTCCCGACCCGTTGATGGACGGCCGCTCGGTAGGCGTCGTCACGCCGGTAAAAATCCGCTTCGAGTCACCACTGGCACTCGACTGCGGCCGGACGCTGCCGGGTTTCGAGCTGATGGTGGAAACCTACGGCAGACTCAACGCCAGCCGCAGCAACGCGGTGCTGATCTGCCATGCGCTGTCAGGGGATCACCATGTGGCGGGAGTTTACGGCGGCGACGACAAGAAGCCCGGCTGGTGGGACAACTGCATCGGGCCGGGCAAGCCGATCGACACCACCCAGTTCTTCGTGGTCGCGCTCAACAATCTCGGCGGCTGCAAGGGCTCCACCGGGCCGAACACCACCAACCCCGACACCGGCAAGCCCTGGGGACCGGATTTTCCGCTGCTCACGGTCAGCGACTGGGTGCGCTCGCAGGCCGCCCTCGCCGATCACTTTGGCATCGATGCCTGGGCGGCGGTGGTCGGCGGCTCGCTGGGTGGCATGCAGGTACAGGCCTGGGCCATCGAATACCCCGCGCGTATCCGCCATGCACTGATCATCGCCAGCGCACCGGAGCTCTCGGCACAGAACATTGCCTTCAACGAGATCGCGCGGCAGGCGATATTGAGTGACCCGGATTTTCACGGCGGGCATTTCTACGAACACGGCGTGGTGCCCAGCCGGGGCCTGAAACTGGCGCGCATGCTCGGCCACATCACTTACCTTAGCGACGCCGCGATGCGCGCCAAGTTCGGGGCGGAACTGAAGGCGGCGACACCCAGCTTCAACTTCGATGTCGAGTTCGAGGTGGAGAGCTATCTACGCCATCAGGGCCAGAGCTTTGTCGACCGCTTCGACGCCAACACCTATCTGCTGATGACCAAGGCGCTGGATTACTTCGATCCGGCCCGTGACGCCGGTGGCGATCTGCAGCGCGCCTATGCCCCGGCGACCGCGCGCTTCCTGGTCGTCGCCTTCTCCAGCGACTGGCGCTTCTCCCCCGCCCGCTCGCGCGAGATCGTGGAAGCCCTGGTGGCGGCTGGCAAGGACGTCAGCTATGTCGAGATCGAATCGGAACTCGGCCACGATGATTTCCTGATGCCCATCCCGCACTACCACCGGGTGCTGAAGAACTATCTGGGCCGGATCGCGGCGGAGTGCCCATGAACGTTCTGCGTCCCGACCTCGCCCTGATCAGCGAGTGGATAGAACCAGGCCAGCGGCTGCTGGATCTCGGCTGCGGCGACGGCGCATTGCTGGCGCACCTGGCCGAGCACAAGCAGGTGCGCGGCTACGGGCTGGAAATCGACGCCGACAATGTCGCCGCCTGCATTGCGCGCGGCGTCAACGTCATCCAGGCCGATCTCGACAAGGGCCTCTCCGACTTCGGCGATGCCGCCTTCGACGTGGTGGTGATGACCCAGGCCCTGCAGGCCTTGCAGCGCCCGGACGATGCGGTGGAAGAAATGCTGCGGGTGGGCCGGACGGTGATCGTCACCTTCCCCAACTTCGGCCACTGGCGGGTGCGCTGGGCGCTGCTGCGCGGCGCCATGCCGGTGACTCCCTCGCTGCCGGAACGCTGGTTCGACACGCCCAATATCCACCTCTGCACCGTCGCCGATTTCGAGGCGCTGTGCGTCGCGCGGCAGTGGCAGATCACCGACAAGGCGCTGCTCAACCATGCACGCCAGGGCGGCATGCTGAGCCGGGCATTCCCGAACCTGTTCGCCGAAGTGGCGGTGTTCGAGTTGAGCGCCCGCTAGCGGTCAGCCATGGGCTGACCGTGTGGTTCGGATCGCCTCAGAAGCCGAATGACAGCCGCAGGTTGAACACGTCGTTGTCACCGAGCTTCTCGTACTCGGGCGTGATTTCCAGAAACCCCAGCGACACCCTGGCGCCCGCGAAGAAGCGGGCGTCGTTGACATCGACCTTGCTCAAGCTCGGAAACCGGTTGGACGGATCCACCGTGCCCCAGACATAGCCGAGGCCGGCATAGGGGGTGACGAACAGGAAGCCCTTGGAGACCGAGACATCGACGGTCTGCGCATCGGCCTTGAGATCGTCCTCGCCGGTGAGCTTCACATAGGTGCCGCGAAACGCCACTGCCGGCGTGGCGACGCCGCCGGGGAACGCGGCCCAGCGTACTTCGCCGCCGTAGAGCTTGGCGTTGGTGCTGGGCACCTGCGAATACATGGCCCCGATGTCGATACCGAACGGCAGGCCCTTGCGGGCAGAAAGGCCGACCACGCCGACGCCGTCGACCTTCTCGCCCACTAGCCGCTGCCAGGCGCCCTTGTCGTTTACCGACGAATACGCACCGTAGGCACCGACGCTGAAGCCGGTGACACCGCCCGCTTCCGCCGGACCCAGCGCCTTGTAGCTGGTGACGGCGATGATGTCCTTGGAGACGATGGCGAAATCGGACTGCGTCGCCGTCGGCTCGAAGTCGAAATCCTGCGCCGACACGGCAGTGGCGGTGAAGGCAAGGGTAAGGGCAAGGACGACGCGCATATCGAAACTCCGGCTGGTCGAGGGGGGATTTGGAACAAGAGTATCAGCGCGCCGGCGCGACTTCGGCAATCAGTCCGGCGAAGGCGCTGCCCACCTCGGCAAGCCGCCCGTGAAAGAAATGGCCGGCACCGTCCACCGTCACCAGTGCCGGCGGCGGCGCATAGCGCGCCAGATCGGCGGCGGTGTCGGCATAGGCGACAGTGTCGTCGTCGCGCGAATGGATCACCCGCCAGGGACAGTCGGGATGCGGCGGCCGCGGCCCGTGATCGCCCAGGTACTTGCCGAATGGCGGCGCCACGCTCATCAGCGCGGCCGGCTTCACCGTCGCGGCGGCCTTCAGCGCAATGAAGGCACCGAAGGAAAATCCCGCCAGCAGCAGCTCGGCATCTGCGGGCAGTGCAGCACGCAAGCTGGCGGCGAGCCAGACCACATCCTCGGTTTCGCCCCGGCCGTCGTCGTGCAGGCCGGCGCTCTTGCCCACCCCGCGAAAGTTGAAGCGCAGTGTCAGCAGCCCCGCCCTGGCCGCCGTCGAAGCCAGGGTATAGACCACCTTGTTGCTCATTGCGCCGCCATGCAGCGGATGGGGGTGGCAGACGATGCAGGCACCCCAGGGCGGTTGCGCGGGCGCGGCCAGCAGGGCCTCGATGACGCCGGCAGGACCCTGCGGCAGCAGGGCCAGGCTCTGGCCCGCAGCAGGCAGGGTGAACAGTGACTGCAGCGTCATATCAGGGTGATGGCATCGGTCGAGGTCGGTGCGCGCAGCAGGATTACCGACTGGTCGCGCGCACCGCCCAGAGGCAGCAGTCGCCAGTCGGTGTCGGCGATGGCCTCGTGTACCGCCCTCGCCACGCCGGGAAAGCTGCGCGGTTCCGCCGCACCGTAGTCGTCGACGATCACGGCCCCGCGGGCGCTCATCCGCGGCAGCACATGCTGCAGGCAGAACTTCACCGGCTGGTAGTAATCGCAGTCCACGTGCGCGAGTGCGAACGGGCCGCGGATGGCCGTCAGCGTCTGTTCGAACCAGCCCGCGTAGGTCTGGCAGCGCGCCAGCAGTCCATGCTGCGCAAGGGTTTCGCGCACCTGGGCTTCGCTCACATCGTCAAAGAATCCCTGCCCCACCAGCGGCCGGCCATCCTCGGCCTGCGGCGGCGGCATGCCCTGCCAGGAGTCCAGCAGGTGCAGCCGGTACGGCGAGTCCTGCTCGCGCAGGGCATCGGCCAGCAATAGCGCAGTGCCACCGCGATATACCCCCATCTCGATGAAGTCGCCATCGCCGTGAAAAGCCTGCCGCCGCGCCTCGGCCAGCAGCAGCGCCAGACGCTCTGGATCGTTGACGGAGATGCCCGCGGCCAGGCGCTCAGACGACATGGATGATCGCAAGCTGCGGCACAGCGATTTTCACGATTCGCAAACTGACTCCCGGATTACTTGTAAGCATTGAATTGTTCGCGCTAGCATCGTTGGCACTGGAATTAAATATCACAAGGCCACTTGAGGCCACTAGGAGATTTTCGATGCGCAAACTCGCACAGGCCTCGACGGCATTGCTGCTCAGCGGTGCCAGCACGGCCATGGCGGCCGGTGTTGATTCGAGCTTCGGTGAGGCCCGTCTTTACTGGCGCAGCACTTTTGGCGAGCAGTCGGTGCGCCCCGTCGACATGAACTTCGGCATGTCGCTCGATTACGACCGCCGCTTTTCCGCACAGACGCTGCCCCTGCAGCCGGCCGCGCAGGTCAACTTCGACCGTGCCGGTTTCGTGAGCGCCTCGCTGAATGGCATGCCCTTCGCCCGCCGGGTGATGCTGCAGCAGGCCGAAGGCGAAGGTGAGGCCGCAGCCGCCAGCAGTTACACCGTGGTCGACTACGGTCTGCTCGCCCTGGGTGCGGTCGGCATCGGCTTCGGCATTTCGGAGGTGGTGAACCAGAAGGACACCCGCGACGCCGCCACGCCCGCAGCACCTCCGGGAGCCCAGCCTCCCGCCAGCCCGCTGCCGCTTCCTTTACCTTTGCCGCTTCCGCTTCCTTTACCGTTGCCCCTGCCCCTGCCCTTGCCACTCCCCCTGCCCTTGCCGCTGCCAATAGGCGCGTTCGCAGGCGGCATCGGCGCGGTGGAGGAGCGCAGCGTCACGCCGGAATACCAGCAATGGCTGGACGCCGGCACTGGCGGCATGGGCGATCTGAAGCTGATCACCGAGTAGGCACGTGTCCCAAAGAGAGGGAGCGAAAGCTCCCTTTTTTGTGTCCCGCGTCCGCCCGCCGTCGAGGCGAAAGGGCTGATGCGGATCGCGCTGGTGACAACCCTGATCCGTGCTGGCGCCGTGCTCGGCAGCTGGGTCGCACACCATCGCGCGCTGGGAGTCGAACGCTTTTACCTGTTCGTCGATGATCCGGCGGAACTCGGCAGTTACCAGGCGCTGCAGCTCGGCGATGTGTACTTCGTCGTCCGCGATGCCGACCTGGCGGCGCGCTGGCAACAGCTCGACAGCTGGTCGTTCCATCAGCCTTACTGCGAGCGGCAGGCCTACTCGCGGCAATGCCTCAACGTCGATCTGGCAATGCAGCTCGCCCGCGCCGACGGCCTCGACTGGCTGCTGCATCTGGATATCGACGAGCTGCTGCACGTGCCGGCCACCGGCCCTCGGCTGGCTGACTATTTTGCGGCGCACGGCCACACCGACATGGTCTCGTTCGCCAACCATGAGGCGGTGCCTGAGCACTGGCATATCGACGATTACTTCGCCGAGGTGACCCTGTTCAAGCGCAGTTTCCACTGCATGGACGAGGTGCAGCGGCGGATCGCGCTGAGCCTGTTCGGGGCGCGCTATTTTCTCGCCTACAGCAACGGCAAGGCGGCAGTGAACCTGCATGGCAGCGCCCGGCAATCTGCCGGCGCCCACGAGTTCACACCGGTCACCGTGCGGCACGATGAGCGCGCGCTCTGTGTGCTGCACTTCGCCTACTGCGGATTCAACTGGTTTTACAGCAAGTTCGCGGTGCTTGGTGACTTCGACAACCAGCTGCTGGGCCTTGCCGACATCGGCAAGATGTTTCCGCTGCTGGACGAAGGGCGCGCCGCCGTCGTCCGTGGCAGCATCCACGACGCCACCCGCATCTATCGCGGCCAGGTGATGCGGCAGGCGGGACTACCGCACAGCCTGGCTGCCCTGCTGGAGGCCGGCATCCTGCTGCGCATCGGCGAGGCGCCGATCGATATCCTGTGAACACTCACGACCAGCCCAGATTCGCCCATCCCATGTCCGCGCCCACTCCCAATACCCGTGTCTGGCTGACGCTGCTGCTGCAGGGCGGCCACCGCGAGAGCCTGTCCATCGAAGCCGACAGCCCTCTGTTCGACAAGCTGCGGGAGACGCTCACCGGCACGCTGAGCCAGCCCTGGCTGTTCCAGATTCCGGTGCGCGAGGGGGCCGGCCTGCTGACCGTGCACTCCGCGCAGTTGGTCGGGGTGATCACCGAGCCGCCCCTGCCGCTCACCGTGCAGCTGCCGCCGGAAGCGGCTGGTCGGTCTGTCCCCAATGTGCAGGCGGCCGGTACCGGCCTGGCCGAGGGCCTGTCACCGACCCGTGCGGCACGGGTCGAGAATGTCCTGACTGCCGAACAGCACAAGGCGCTGGTCGAGTTCGCCAGCCTCAATCAGAGCGTCTACGTGCAGAGCGGCACCAGCACAGGCGCCAGCGACTACCGCAAGTCGATGATCTGCCACAGCTTCAATCCCTTCGACGACCTGCTGCGCCAGCGGGTGCGGATGCTGCTGCCGAAAGTGGCGCTGCAGCTCGGCCTGGCAGCACCAGACGGCGACATCGAGATCCAGCTCACCGCCCACAACGACGGGCACTTCTACCGGGTACACAACGACAGCAGCGGTGAGGGCTTCATGCACCGCATGATCAGCTTCGTCTATTACTTCCACCGCACGCCCAAGGCGTTTAGCGGTGGCGAACTCAGGCTCTACGACCGCGACGTCAAGGATGGCATCCTGCGCCCGGCCAGCACCTACAAGGACATCCAGCCGCTCGACAACAGCCTGGTGTTCTTCGACTCGCGCGACATGCACGAGGTGATGCCGGTGGTCTGCCCCAGCCGGGCGTTTGCCGACGGCCGCTTCACCGTCAATGGCTGGATCGGCAGGAAGATGCCGGCGGTCGCGCCGGCGGCAGCTGCGGAAAGCTGACCGCAGCCAGCCCTCTGCGTCACTGCCCATGATCGACATCGGCGCCAACCTGGCCCATGAAAGCTTCGCCCCCGACTATTCGGCCGTGCTCGAACGCGCCTGGGCAGCGGGGGTGGACCACATCGTGCTCACCGGCTCCTGCCGTGCCTCCAACCGCGCGGTCGCGGTGCTGGCCGCCGCGGACCCGGCGCGGCTGTCCTGCACTGCCGGCGTGCATCCGCACCATGCTGCGGAATGGACCGATGAAGACGCAGTCCTGATCCGCCAACTGGCGACACTGCCGCAAGTGGTGAGCCTCGGCGAATGCGGTCTCGACTACCACCGCGATCTGTCGCCGCGCGCCGTGCAGCGCAAGGTCTTCATCGCCCAGCTGGAACTGGCGGTGGCGCTGAAAAAACCGGTATTCCTGCACCAGCGCGGCGCGCACGAGGATTTTCTGGGCATCCTCAGTGATTACCGCGCCAGCCTGGTCGATGCTTGCGTGCACTGCTTCACCGATACCCGCGAGGCGATGCACAGCTATGTCGCCCTCGACTGTCATATCGGCATTACCGGCTGGGTCTGCGATGCCAGACGCGGGGCGCCCCTGCGCGCCATCGTCCCGCACATTCCGGCCGACCGGCTGCTGATTGAGACCGACGCCCCCTACCTGTTGCCGCACAACCTGCCGCGCGGGCAGCGGCCATCGAGCCTGCACAGCGACAAGGCGGGCATCGACGGCCGCCGCAACGAGCCGGCCTATCTGCCCTGGGTAGCCCGCGCACTGGCCGAATTGCGGAGCGAATCCATCGACACCATTGCCGCGCAGACCGCCGCCAATGCCCGGCGATTCTTTCGCCTGGCGTCGGCATAATCAGCCGCATGCTGAAGCCCAAGATCACCGTAGGCCCCGCCACCCTGGCGCCGAAGCGGCTCAAGCTCACCCTGCTGCTCGAGGGTGGTGGTGGCGAATCGCTGATCGTCGAGGCCGATGGTCCGCTGCACCGCCAGCTGCGCGCCGCCCTCGCCGGCGGGCTGCCGCCCGGCACCCTGCTGGACCTGCCGCTGCGCCCCGAGGTCACCCTCACCATTGCCGCCAGCCGTCTGGTCGGCGTGCTGAGCGAACCTGAGCATGTGGCGTCGCCGGTGCAGACGACTGCACTTCCGGCGGCACCGGTTGTCGAGGGCCCGGTCGGCGTGCCCGCGCCGGGCCAGCCCAATGGCGTGCGCGCGGTGTTCTGCGCGCAGGTGCCGGATGTCCTCAGTGCTGACGAACACGAGCGGCTGCTGCAATTCGTGCAGCGCAGCGAGGCCGCCTTTGTCGGCACCACGACTTCGACCGCACGCGGCAATTACCGGGAATCGTCGGTGCTGTACCAGTTCACGCCTTTCGACGAACTGCTGCGCACCAAGGTGCGGCAGCTGCTGCCGGCGGTGTGTGCGGCGCTGAAGATTCCGCTCGCCACCGGCGACATCGAAGCCCAGCTGACCAGCCACAACGACCGCAATTTCTACAAGCTGCACAACGACAGCGGCTCGGCGGATACCGCCCACCGCGTGCTCACATTCGTCTACTACTTCCACCGCCAGCCCAAGGGCTTCAGTGGCGGCGAACTCAGGGTCTACGACCACAAGGTGGAAAACGGCTACCACTACGCCGCCGACAGCTACCGCACCGTGGAGCCCAGCGACAACAGCATCGTCTTCTTCGCCGCCGAGGAGATGCACGAGGTGCTGATGGTGAACTGCGAGAGCCGGATGTTCATGGACAGCCGCTTCACCATCAATGGCTGGGTGGGTCGCTAGCGACCATCGACTGGCCCATGCTGTCCAGCTCCGCGGCAGCGCGAAGGCTGCGCCAGTGCTGGGCACCATAGGCCCGCTGGGCGAGTTGCAGGGATTGCTGCAAGGCGGTGCGGGCGGCGACAGCGTTTTTTTCGTCCCGCCAGAGCAGGCCCTGCTCGCGGCGCAGGCTGACCGCCAGCGGATGCTGCGCCGGCAGTGCTGCCATGGCCTCGGCAGGAATCGCCTTCAGCGTCGCCCAGGCCTCGGCGTGCAGGCCCTGCGCCCTCAGCAGGCCGGCGGTGCCGATGCGGATCTGCAGGGCGACGGGATGCGCCGGCCCATCGGATTTCTCGCTGGCCGCTAGTGCCTGCCGCGCCGCCGCTACCGCCTCCGCCTGCCGGCCCTGCTGTTGCCAGGCCTCCGCCAGCAGATAGCGGTTGTAGGCGACGATGCCGGTCTCGGCGCCGAGACTGGCTTCGCGCAGCTTCAGCGCCCGCGCCAGCAGGGCGGTGCCCTCAGCGACCCGCCCCTGCTCCATGCGCAGGCGACCGAGGTAGGTGCCGAGAGTGGCCATGAACGGATCCTCTGGCGTGACCAGGGTCTGGATGATCTGCTGGGCGGCCAGCAGTTCGTCCTCCGCCGCCGCGTACTCGCCACGTTCGGTGAGGATGCCGCCGAGGATGATTCTGGAAACTGCCGTCTCCATGTAGCCGGCACCGACTGTCGCGGTCTGCTCGGCGATGGCGCGGCGGGCGAGCGGTTCGGCCCTCGCATAGTCGCCGAGCTTGAACAGGAAGGAAGCCAGCCGCGAGCGGGCACCGGCCAGTGCCCGCAGATCGGGCTGTGCCTCTGCGCCGGTCTCGTCGATGTAGCGAGTGAGCAGTTCCGCCCCGCGCCGATAGGCCCCGCCATTGAAGATGGCCCAGGCGGCTTCCGGCAGGATTTCGGTCGATCTCGGATCCTTCAGCCCGTAGCGCCGCTGCTGGGCAGCGATAATTTCCTCGTAGAGCGCCATCGCCTGCGCATGGCGATCCTGCAGGTCATCGAGGCCGGCCACCTGGCGCAGGGCCTGCAGCGTGGTGTCGGCACTGCGCCCGTGCAGCGCCTCGAACAGCGTCGCCGCGCGCTGGAACTGCTCACGTGCCAGCGCATATAGACCCAGGTTGCCGTAGGAGCTACCGATCGAGACATGCACCTGGGCGGCTGCTTCCGGCTGCTTGGAAAACCGCTCGTCGGCCTGCCGGGCCGCACGCTCCAGCAACTCGGTCACGGAGAGGTCGCGGATGCCGCCCCGGTTCAGATCGATGCCGGCGAGCAGATCCTGGTTCAGGAAATCGCTGACTGCCTTGCTGGTGGCGGCAGCACTCAGCGCCTGGTTGCGCGCCGCCTTGGCGTCGAGGTAAAGCCAGAGACTGGTGCCCAGGCCGATCACCAGCACGGCCATCGCGGTCAGCATCCAGGAGCGGCGGGCACGCAGCCGCTCCATGCCGCGCCGGGCCTGCTCGAGTTCGGCCTGGGCGGCGCGCTCGGCGCTGCGGCGGCGGCGGCGCGCGTCCAGTGAGCGCAGCCGCGTCGCCAGTTCGGCGGCATCGGCCAGGCGCCGGCTGCGATTGCCATCTGCCGCCAGCGCAATGTCCTCGCGCAGCAACTCATCGTCGATATCGTGCTCCCAGCCCGGTGCCAGCTGGCGCGCCAGGTCACCCACGCAGAGCTGGTAGAGCATCACGCCCAGCGCATAGATATCGGCCTGCACGGTGGACGGCTGACCTGCCATCACCTCCGGCGCGAGGTACAAGGGGGTGCCGCTGGTCAGCTCGTTGGCCGCCAGCGCGCGGGTGAAGCCCAGACGGGTGATGCCGAGACTATCGAGCCGCCCCGGCTCCAACAGGCCGCCGCTGCCGAAATCGGTGAGCTTGATCCGCGGCGCCTGATCCGGCTCGATCACCACCAGCACGTTGGCCGGTTTCAGGTCCTTGTGCAGCACGCCGACCGCGTGCGCGGCTGCCAGGCTGTCGGCGACCTGAGCCAGCAGTTCCAGGCGCATCGCCAGCGGCAGCTGGTCGACGCCGCCCTGGGCAGCCGCCCAGCTGAGCAGGCTGCCGCAGCTGCAAAACTCCGACTCGATGAAATACGGCGACTCCCGCAGATTCCAATCGATGATGCGCACCAGATCAGGCCGCTCGCCGAGGCTGTCGTGCAGCAGCCGGTAGAGGGTGATCTCGCGCTTCAGCGCCGTCAGCGCCACGCCACCAAGAGCGAACTTGTAAACCCTAGCCTCGTGGGTCTTGCCGTGCCGCCCCAGCCAGACTTCACCATGGCCGCCGCCGCCAAGCCGCTGTTCCAGCCGCCATTGCGGGCGCAGCGGCGGGGTATCGCCGGGTTTGAAGTCAATGCAGGGCGGCAGCGCGGGGGTGGCCGCCACCAGTGTTTCGACGCTGACCGGCACCAGCAGGCGGTAACCGTAGCCATGAACGGTCTTGATCTGTTCACGGTGCTCGTCATGCAGGGCCTGGCGCAGCAGGCTGATGCAGCGGGTGAGCACGGTCTCGGTGAGGATGCGGCCGGGCCAGAGGGCTTCTGCCAGTTCGTCCTTGGTGACCACCTCGCCGGCGTGCAGTAGCAGGTAGATCAGCACTTCCAGCGGCTTGCGTTCCAGCTCGGTCAGCTCGCCGCGCACCCTGAGCTCCAGCGTCCGTTCGTCGAGCACCGCCTCCCCGAAGGACCAGCGCCGCAGTGCCGCGGCGGTCGCCTCCCTGCCACGCGAATCCCGTGATGCTGCGTTCATACCGCCTCCCCTGCCCCTCTTCGTGGTGGCGCCTCCCGCATTCCGCAGGAATTCCTCTGGATTTCATCAGGATTCTAGCCTGCGGCAGTCGCAGCATGACGCCTTCTTGAAAGCCATCAGTCCCGCCCCCCTGGAGTCCGACCATGAAGCTGTCGCCATCTATTTTCCTTTCCCTGCTGCTGTCGGCCAGCCTGCCGGCATGGGCGCAGGAACCCGACGCCGAGGGCTGCAAGGATCACCCGCTGTTCAATCGCATGCCCGGCTACCGCATCAACAGCTGCGAAACCAAGCAGTTCGACGCCCGTGACTTTCCCGCCAACGACGCGCTCGACGCCGACAACAAGCCGGTGACGGTGGAGACGGTGGAGGGCGTGCAGACCTATCTGATCTACGACATGGGGGGGGAATCCACCCATGCCAGCGGCCTGCAGATCCAGCGCAACTTCCAGAACGCGATCAAGGCTAAGGGCGGGGTGGTGGTGGCCGAATACGGTAGTGAATACAGCGGCAAACAACTCAACGACGCCAACTGGGGGGGCGGCGACCGTGCCACCGTGCTCCGCCTGAAGCAGGGTGACAAAGATGTCTGGGCGCAAGTGCATCCGTACAACGGCGGCGGCGGCTATGTCCTGTATATCGGCGAGCGCGAGGCCATGCAGCAGGCCATCGTCGCCAACGAGCTGCTCGACAGGATCAACAAGGACGGCTACGTCGCGCTCTACATCAACTTCGACACCGGCCGCGCCAGCATCAAGCCGGATTCGCTCCCGACGCTGACGCAGGTGGCAGAGATGCTGAAGTCGGCACCCGATCTGAAACTCGAGGTCGCTGGCCATACCGACAACGTCGGCAAGCCCGATGCCAACCTCAGGCTGTCCACGACGCGAGCAGAAAGCGTGATCCAGGCACTGGCTGGACAGGGCATCGCCGTCAGCCGCCTCACCGCCAAGGGCTACGGCGATACCCGGCCGGTAGCCGACAACCGGGGCGAGGAAGGCCGCGCCAAGAACCGTCGGGTTGAATTGGTGAAGAAGTAACCATGCATGCCTTGAGAATCAACCGGGTTGCAGCCGTCGCGCTGGAAGCCGGCCGCAAACTGAAACTTTGAAGGAGAGCTTGACGATGAAATCCATAACCTGTGGGCTGTTGCTCGCCGCGGCGAGTCTGGTCAATGCCGGTGATCCCGCTCCGTCCCAGAACGAGTCAGCGCCGCCACCCGCTACCGAAGTGGTCGGCAGCCAGGTCGGAATAGTGGCCAGCGAGAAAGCGGGCGAAAAAGTGGAGCGCCAGCAGGACCGGGTCGCCAACAAGATCGAGGATCGCGCCGACCAGGCCGCCGACCAGGCCGTGGATTCGGTGCTGGACCGGGCGCTGGACAGGATCTTCCGCTGAGGGGAGCGACCATGAACAAGCTCCACATGCTGATGCTGGGCGCTGCCCTGCTGCTGCCGCCAGTCAGCTACGCCGCCGGCGGCAGCGGGCTGGCGTCCTACTTCCAGCAGATTCCACCGCCGCCGCAGAGCGCTGCCGAGGCCTACACCGCCTGCCTGGTCGACGATGCCCTGGTGGCGGGCACCGGCACACGGGTAGAGATCGAGGCACCGCCCTTCGTCGCCGCCGTCAAGAACAAACTCGGCGGCGAGGGGATGCTGGCCTCGTCACAGGGTCTGTCTGGCACGCCGTCGGTGCCGGGCATGGGAGCCCCCACCGACGCGGCATCTGCCGCGGCGATGCAGGCTGCGGTTCAGAACATGTCGCCGCAGCAACAGCAGGCCTTAGGACAGCAGATGGCGGCACAGATGAGCGCGCAACTGCAGCCCGGCCCGCTCTCCGCGGCGGACCAGAAAATGGTGGTGCTGCTCGGCCAGCGCCAGGAGGGCAGCATGGCGCGCATGGACGCCGACATGCGCGCGCACACCGAGCTGCCCCTGTTGCTGCAACGTCTGGCGGCAGAGCACGGCAAGCTCAGTGACGAAGAAGCCGCCGCGCTCGCGCTGGTCCGCAACTGTCCACGCGGCAGCATTGGCCCCGCCCTCAAGCTGCAGCGCGCCTATGCCGAGAAACATGTGGCGCTGATGACCGGCCAGCTCGCCGAGATGCGGGGAGCCTACGAGCGGCGGCGGGTGCTGGCGGTCGACACCGTCGGTTTCGCCGACCAGCTGGCGCCGCTCGCCATCAAGGCCCAGAGCGGCATCAGCCGGCAGGGCTACAGTCAGGCCAGGCTGGACGCGGTGCGCGATCTGGAGACGCTGGTGGTGATCAGCGACGAGGCCCACCGCAGCGCGGCCTACTGGCAGATGATCAAGCGCGCGCTGTCCAGGGACGTGCCGTGCGAGTGATTCAGCTGGCGCTGCTGGCGGCAGCGTTTACCGCTGGCGCGATGCAGGCGGCGGTGGTGAACGCCGCGAGCCTGCCGCTGACCACACCCCGCTGCACACCGCCCGCCAGGCCGGCCGTGCTGATCGGCATGCCCGGCTGCCTGCAAGGTGACGGCAGCCTGCTCACCGCCAAGGGTTTTCGCATCGGCCTCAAGCGCGGTGCGGGCGGCGCGGTGGAAGTCGAAATCCAGCCACCCGATGGCGGCAGCGGCTTCCAGGCCGCCCAGATAGACCGGCTGCTGGATGAGGGCGCCGACCAGCTGCAGGCCCAGGCAGACCAGGCCGATGCCGGGCTGGAGCGCCATGCCCTGCGCGAGGCGGCGACCCGGCAGCGGCAGTTCTCGCTGGACGTGCGAGAGGCCGTGCAGAAAGCCATCGACGTCGAGGCACCGCCGAGAGGCCGCACGGCGCAGCCGATGCCAGCGCCCGCCGCATCGCCGCTCGACCTGGAAGCCTGGTGCGCCGACATGGCCGGCACCGCGGCCTGGGCGGCGGGCCACTGGGCGGCACAGTTGGCGAGTGGCAGGAACCGCTACCCGAACCTGCCGCCGATTCCAGCACCGCCTGCCATCGACTACTTCGATTGCTACGGCTGCGATCTCGACCGCCAGCAGCAGTACGAAAAAGACGCCCAGGACTGGGTGGAACAGCAGTGGTTCGGCGGTTATCTGGAGCCGGAGATGCGCACCCTGCGCGCCGTCGTCGAGTACGCCAAGAAGGAATATTCCAGCGGCCCGGCGCTGGCGCAGGCCGGGCAGCAGCCCGGCTCGGCCTGCGCGACGCTGGCCGCTACCGGCGCCACCCTGCGCGGCGGCTTCAACGCGCGGCTGTACCACGTCGCCTTGTGGGGCCTGGGCGACAAGGGCGGCAAGCTCAGGCGCGAATACGGTCGCAAGGATCAGTATCCCAGCGGCCGCCCGGTCTGGCTCGCCTACATCACCCAGCTGAAGATCGAGCAGCTGCTGACCTGTGATGAACGCGACATGACGCAGGAGACCCAGTTCATCCAGCGCCAGCTGATCGCGCTCAGGGACGAATGGAACCGCAGGCTGCTGATCGGCAAGGACCTCGGCCAGCTCGGCAACATGGCGACCATGATCGCCTTTGAAAAGCAGCAGCACCTGCTGGCCGCCACCGATGCCACCGAGTCGGTGGTCACGATGATTTCCTTCGGAGTGCTCGATCTCAAGCTGAAGTTCCAGGTGAAGCTGGCCGGCCAGAACGCCGGCAGCGGTGGCTACGTGCTGGCCCAGGTCAGCGGCAGCACGCCGGTGTTCGCCTATATCGACCCCAGCGACCGCAAGTGCGGCCTGCTGCGCAGCGTCGAAATGGACGGCGATGTGCCGCGCCAGCGGCCGATGTCGCTGCGCATCGACAGCGCCGAAATGTTTGGCCCCGGCCAGCGCAACGCCTACCGCGCGCCGGCACAGATCAATTCCACGGTGGTGATCGACCTGCCCTGCTGCCGCAGGAATCAGGCGCAGGATCAGGCCTTCGTCTACGTCGAGGCGCTGGGCGCCCAGGCCGGACGCGGCGAGAGGGAAACCTGGAGCCTGCCGGGGCTGGCGCCGTTCCCGGTGGTCGACAGCTGGTTCCGGCTGGCCTTCAACATCGGCGCGCTGATGAAGATGGTGGACAGCGGCCAAGCCGATGCCCAAGCCGCCCAGCTTGAACAGGACATGGCCGTCAAGGTGCAGGCGATGGACGCCCTGCAGGCCCGCTACGACCGCGGCGAGGCCAGCCTCGCCGACCTGGTCGCTGGCGCCAATGCCATGCGGGAGTCGCTGACCGGCGCCGGCAGCGTTGGCAACAACGCCTTCCTGTCACAGGCCCAGCACTACCGCTTGGAAGTGCCGTTCCAGAATCTGCAGGCGACGCCGATCAAGGTAAAGCTCGATGCCCGCCAGCTGCTGCAGGGCGGCGGCGAAGCGGCCGAGGGCGTGCTGGAGAACCTGGCATACGGCTTCGGCGACATCGAACTGAGCCTGCGCAATGCCCGCCGCACCGGCAGTGCCAGGCCAAAAAGTCCGGTGCGGAAATCTGCACCGCCATAGCGTTCGCAGTCCCGTCTTCAAGCCCCCGTCACCATCAGGAGAATGTCGATGCCAACCAAACCCGTGATCGCCCTGCTCATTACCGCCCTGGCAGCACCCACCTTCGCCGGCGACGGCATCAGGGAGGGCAAATGGGAATACCAGGTGCAGATGCAGTTCGGAGCGCCCGGCGACAGCCCGGCAATGCCGGACATGCCGAAGCTGCCGGAGGGATTCAAGTTGCCCGGCGGCATGAAGATGCCCTCGTTCGGCCCGCAGGGCATCAGCTCCAGCTTCGAGGCCTGCATCACCGACCAGCAGCTGGTGCCGAAAGACGACAAGGCAGCGCAGAAATGCGAGGTCACCGAGATGCAGCGCAGCGGCTCGAGCGTGCGCTGGAAAATGCACTGCACCGATCCCAAGGGCGACATGGATGGCGTCGGCAAGGCGGTCTACAGCGGCAACACCATGAGCTCGGAGATGACGCTCAAAGGCAGCCATGACGGCCAGCCCACCAACATGAGCCAGAAGATGACCGGCCGCTACCTGGGCCCCTGCAGCTGACGACGGCAGTCACCTTGCAAAGCGGCTTCAGTCGGTGACGGCGCCCTTGCTGGCGCTGCTGACCAGCTTGGCGAACTTGCCCAGCACGCCGCGCGGATAGCGCAGCGGCGGCTGCAGCCATTGTGCCCGGCGGGCGGCGATCACCGAGTCTTCGACATTGAGTTGCAGCAGCAACTGCTTGGCGTCGATGGTGATGCTGTCGCCTTCTTCCACCAGGCCGATGGTGCCGCCCACAAAGGCCTCCGGCGACACATGCCCCACCACCATGCCCCAGGTGCCGCCGCTGAAACGGCCATCGGTGACGAGGCCCACGGTCTCGCCAAAACCCTTGCCGATCAGCATCGCGGTGGGGGCGAGCATCTCGCGCATCCCCGGCCCGCCCTTTGGGCCTTCGTAGCGGATCACCAACACGTCGCCGTGCTGGATCTTGTCCGCCATGATCGCGGCCATGCACTCGTCTTCCGAGTTGAAGACACGCGCCGGGCCGGTGATTACGGGGTTCTTTAGGCCGGTGATCTTAGCCACCGCGCCTTCGGGGCTGAGATTGCCCTTGAGCACAGCCAGATGGCCCTGTGCATACATCGGCTTGTCGAAAGGGCGGATCACGTCCTGATCGGTACGCGGCTCGTCGGGCACGCTGGCTAACGCCTCGGCCATGGTCTCGCCGGTGATGGTGAGCGCATCGCCGTGCAGCAGGCCGTTGACCAGCAGCATCTTCAACACCTGCGGCACGCCACCGGCGCGGTGGAAATCCACCGCCACGTATTTGCCGCTGGGCTTCAGGTCGCAGAGCACCGGTGTGCGCAGGCGGATGGTCTCGACATCGTCGAGCACGAACGGTACCTGGGCGGCATGGGCGATGGCGAGAAAATGCAGCACCGCATTGGTCGAGCCGCCGGTCGCCATCACCAGCGCGATGGCGTTCTCGATGGCATTGCGGGTCACCACGTCACGCGGCTTGATGTCCTTCTTGATCGCCTCGACGAGAACTCTGGCGCTGTCGGCGGCGCTGTCGGCCTTCTCGGCATCGGGCGAGGCCATCTGCGAGGAACCCAGCAGCGACATGCCCAGTGCTTCGAACGAAGACGACATGGTGTTGGCGGTATACATGCCGCCGCAGGCACCGACCGAAGGACAGGCATTTTTCTCGATGCCGAGGAAGTCTTCCTCGCTCATCTTGCCGGCCTGGAAACTGCCGACCGCCTCGAAGGACGACACCACGGTGAGCGCAACGCCCTTCCAGCTACCCGGCTTGATGGTACCGGCGTAGACGAATACGCCCGGCAGGTTCATGCGCAACATGCCGATCATCGCCCCCGGCATGTTCTTGTCGCAGCCGCCGACCACCAGCACGCCGTCCATGCACTGGCTCGATACGGCAGTTTCGATGGCATCGGCAATCACCTCGCGCGAGACCAGCGAGAACTTCATGCCCTCGGTGCCCATCGAGATGCCGTCAGTGACGGTGGGGAAGCCGAAGGTCTGCGGCATGGCACCGGCTTTTTTCAGCGCCGCACAGGCCGCATCTGCCAGCGGCTGGATGCCGGCATTGCAGGGGTTCATCGTCGAGTGGCCGTTGGCCACACCGACGATGGGCTTGCTGAAATCCGAATCGCCGAAGCCGACCGCGCGCAGCATGGCGCGGTTGGGGCTGCGGGCAATGCCGGCGGTGATGGTTTTGGAGTTCTTGTTGAGCGGTTCGGACATGGCGACCTGCGGTGACGGCTTTGAGGGCGGCGATTGTACGGATTCACTCCAGCCATTGCGCCATGTCGCCAACGGGCGAAGACCCGGGATGGCCGTCCGCCCCGAGGTAGACAAGTGTAGACACGATTGCTTACACTCGTTTACTAAATTTCCGGACGGAATTCCCATGCCTGCCTACAAAGCACCCCTGCGCGACAAGCGTTTCCTGATGAACGAGGTGTTCGACTTCCCCGCGCATTACGCCGCTCTGAGCAATGGCAAGGACGCCGACAAGGACACCGTCGACGCCATCCTCGAAGCCTGCGCCCAGTACTGCGAACAGACCCTCTCGCCCTTGAACCTCAGCGGTGACGAAGAAGGCTGCCATCTGAAAGACGGCAAGGTCACCACGCCGAAGGGCTTCAAGGAGGCCTACGACGAATACGTCGCCGGCGGCTGGCAGGGCTTGAGCCACCCCACCGAGTACGGCGGCCAGGGCCTGCCGATGTCGCTCGGCCTCATCAAGAGCGAGATGATGGGCACCGCCAACTGGTCGTTCACCATGTATCCCGGCCTCTCGCTCGGCGCCATGAACACCATCATGCAGCACGCCAGCGAAGAGCTTAAAAATCTCTACATGCCGCCGCTCACCGAAGGCCGCTGGATGGGCACCATGTGCCTCACCGAGCCGCAGTTCGGTACTGATCTGGGACAGGTAAAGACCAAGGCCGAGCCGAACGCCGATGGCAGCTACAGCGTCACCGGTACCAAGATTTTCATCAGCTCGGGCGACCATGATCTGACCGAGAACATCATTCACATCGTGCTGGCGCGCCTCCCCGATGCACCACCGGGCACGCGTGGCATCTCGCTGTTCATCATCCCTAAAATGAAGGTGAATGCCGACGGCACGATGGGCGGCAGCAACCACGTGGTGTGCAGCTCGCTCGAACACAAGATGGGCATCAAGGCCTCGGCCACTGCCGTCATCAACTTCGAGGGCAGCACGGCGTATCTGATCGCCGAGCCGAACAAGGGCCTGGAGGCGATGTTCACCTTCATGAACACCGCCCGCCTCGGCACTGCGGTCCAGGGTGTGGCGCATGCCGAACTGTCGTTCCAGGGCGCACTCGCCTATGCCAAGGAGCGTCGCTCGATGCGCGCGCTGTCGGGCAAGAAGGAACCGGAGAAAGTGGCGGACGCGATCATCCACCACGCCGACGTGCGGCGCATGCTGCTGACGCAGAAAGCCGTCGCCGAAGGCGGCCGCGCGATGCTCTATTTCGCCGCCCAGTACGCCGACCACATGGTCAACGGCATCATCGAGAACGACGACGCCAAGTACAAGCTCTGGGACGACAAGCTCGGCTTCTTCACGCCCATCCTCAAGGGCTTCTTGACCGAAATGGGTCTCGAGGCGGCCAACCACGGCATGCAGGTGTTCGGCGGCCACGGCTACATCAAGGAACACGGCATGGAGCAGATCGCCCGGGATGCCCGCATCGCGACGCTCTATGAGGGCACCACCGGCATCCAGGCGCTGGACCTCCTGGGTCGAAAGGTGCTGCTCAACACCCGCGGCAAGTGCGTGCGCGAGTTCACCGGCCTGATCGCCAGCTTCGCGATGAACAACCTGCGCGATGCCCGTCTGCGCCCCTACGCCACCACCCTCGCCCGCCATGCGGCGGAGTGGAATGTGCTGACCATGCGCATCATGCTCACCGCCCGCAAGGACCGCGACATCGTCAGCGCGGCCAGCCATCACTTCCTGATGTATTCCGGCTACGTGATGATGGCCTACTTCTGGGCGCTGCAGGCCTCGATCGCCAGCGACAAGCTGAAGACCGGCGGCACCGAGAGCAGGGAGTTCTACAAAGCCAAGCTCGCCACCGCACGCTTCTACTTCGACCATCTGCTACCGCGCGCCAAGGGCCACGCCAGCTCGATGGTGAAGCCCAGCAAGTCGCTGACCAAGCTGCCGGTGGAACACTTCGCCTTCGACTAGCCCTCATCGCCGCAACAGCCTCTCGCCGCCCGCGCGCCGAGGGGCTTTTTCATGCTCCGCAGATTTGGCACCCGCAAGGCGGCACCTGCCGGCTACCATCAGCTCTCCTGACGCTCTGGAGCGCGCGATGACCCTGTTCAAAACCACCCTCGCTGTCCTGGCCGCCACCGTACTGCTGCCGGTGCAGGCCGCCACGGTGATCGACTGCGGACAGTTGCTGGATGTGAAGACCGGCGTGCTGAAGAGCGGCGTGCGGGTGGTGGTGGAGGGCAGCAGATTCACCGTGGTGGCCGCCGATGCCGCCGTGCCGGCCGACGCCCGGCGCATCGACCTCAGGCAGGCGACCTGCATGCCGGGGCTGATCGACATGCACGTGCACCTCACCCACGAAACCGCCAAGCAGGCCGACAGCTTTCGCG
>JBKJJE010000060.1:0-26393 GCA_046598075.1 Stagnimonas sp. | reverse complement strand
TGCTGCCGGGGGGGACCGGCCCCGGCGTGATGACCGGCGGAGTACCGGGTACTGGCGGGACGGTGGTCGCCTTGCAAAC
Organism: Stagnimonas sp.; assembly: GCA_046598075.1. Taxonomy (GTDB): domain Bacteria; phylum Pseudomonadota; class Gammaproteobacteria; order Nevskiales; family Nevskiaceae; genus Stagnimonas. Next base: position 26,314 of record JBKJJE010000060.1, on the reverse strand, counting down.
GAACGGCGCGAAGTCCTCCACCACACCGACATGGTCGGCACTGTCACGCTCGGGCGAGATGGCATTGAGGCCGGCGCCGCGACGGGCGAAGCCATTCGAGCAGGCCTCGTAGTCGAGATAATCAGCGGCCAGCACCACCGAGAGCACCGCATCGCGGGCCTCGGTATAGGTCGCATCGGCCGGGGTCATCTTGAAGCCGCCGATGATGTAGTCCTTCATGCGGCTCTGCGCTTCGCCAAACGAATGGCGCGGCTGATTGAGCAGGCCGACGTAGCATTCCCACATCATGTTGGCCCAGATCTCGCCGGAGTTATGCACTTCGGAGTTGATCGCGCCATCGCCGCCGTCGGGCGTGGGCTCGCCGTCGGCAATGTGCTTCAGCGTGAAGCCGTTGTTGGCAAAACTGGTGGAATAGGGTGCGCGGCGGATGCCGAAGAACGAGTTCTGCACCACATAGGTCGCGCCCGCGTAGGCGCCCTGATACTTGTCGTTGCCGGGCACCAGACGATCTTCAGGACGCGCCGACATCATGAAGGCGTTGATGTCGCCCCAACCCTCGCCCATGCTGCGCGCCTGATTGTTGCCGGGATCGGCCAGACGGTTGTGCACGTAGTGAAAATACTCGTGGCCGATGATGAGGTTATCCAGCGTGCCATCAAGATCGATGGTCGGCTGACGCACCAGATGCATGGTCACGGTCTCGCCGGCGGCGATGGCGTCCTTGATGCGCTGGCCGTCGTCCTGGCGGATGGTGACGATCGGGATCTGATAGACCATGTTGGTCGGCTGCACCGGGGCGTCGATGGGCACGTCGCCATTGACCAGATATGGCGGCGGCCCATCGGCGTTGTGTACCAGCACCACTGCCGCGGCACCGGACTGCACCGCCCAGCGCACCTTGAAGCTGCCGGGGCAGCCACCGCCGCGGACGATGACGGCGATCTTGCCCATCATCGCGGGGTCCGGCTGCGGCACCGGTATTGCCACTACCGGCGAACCGACGATGGGCGGGGTCACCGGCGAGGCCGGCGTGGTAAGCCCGGTGCAGCCGTCGTCGGTCGGGTCGAACATATCGTCGGGGACGATGGCCGTGCCGGTGTAGTCGAAGGTTTGCGGGCCGTATTCGACGCCGTTGAAGGCGATCTCGCCCAGCGCAGGCGCAGTGACTTCCACCTTGCCGTTGATGCTGCCGTTGAACAGGTACTGCTGCATTACCGGCGAGCTGCCGTCGGCCGGGGTGGCCATGTTGGCGTTGTTGCGGCCGGAACCGTCCTGGCCTTGCGCCAGCAGCGGATCACCTTCTTCGCCGCCCCGATCGTAGTTGCTGGTCTGGGCGTTGCCGGATTCCTCGTTGAAGCCGTGGTCATACCACCAGTCGTGCAGCCAGTTGATTACATAGAACATGCTGACCACGGCGCCGTTTTTGGCACTGGCGGTGCTGGGGTCATCGTAGGCGGCGATGGGGTAGTCGAAGGTGTTGGCCGCGGTGGTCGGCGTGCGCGGTTCGAGGCCCTGCAGGCAGGCGTTGACGGGTGGCGGCACGGCAATCGGCACGCCCATGACATCGTAGGTATCGATGCAGGCATCGACGTGGTTGCCGGTCGTCACCGTGGCGTTGTCGGCCAGCCAGGGATCACCCGTGCTGATCGGACCGCTCACCAGCGTCACCAGATTGCTGGGGGCGCCGAGCATTTCCGGCTGCTGCTCCGGCGTGGCGCCGATGTAGGGGATATAGCCGTTGCCAGTGGGCTCGTCGTAGGGCTGCTTGATGCCGTCGACATCGGCGAACACCCGATAGCTGAACGGCGTGGCCTGGGCAGAGAGCGTCTCGCGATTCAGCACGCTGTTGTCAGCGGCCGATACCACCAGCGCATAGGCGAGAAAGCCGCCGCGCCCGGACTTTGGCCTGGCCACCAGCTCGACCTGATACGCCGGCACCAGCCCGCCCTTGCGCGGGTAGTAGATGGCCTTGGCACGGGGTGCGCGCTCGAGCACGTAGTTGCCGCTGAGCACCGGCGAGGAATAAATCTCGTAGCCCGCCTTGCTGCCGGTGCGGGTGAAAGCCGAGCCGCTCACCGCGCCACCGAGGTTGCCCCAGGCCGCGGCAATCGCCTCCGGCGCGCTGTGCGCGAAGCGCAGACCCGAGATGTCGGCCGGGTTGTAGTCGGTGGCGAAGTAACCGGATACCGCGACCGGCTTGTTGCTGCGATCCAACAGCACGTTGAGCGAGCGGTGATAGACCTCCAGGCCGTTGACGGTCTGGCGCAGACGCACCACCGCGGGACCCTTGCCGTTGTACTGCGCGTCAAACACCTTGGCCTCGCTGATCATTGCCGAGGTGAGCTTGAGTTTTTTTGCCTCGCTGGCGAGATGCGCGCGGGCACGTTCGATCAGCAGCTCGCGTGCCGTCAGCGCACCAACGCTGGCAACCGGCGCATCGGTCTTGGCCCACAGAAAGGTCGGTAGCCCCATGCTGCGATCAAACTGTGCCGACTGGTAGCGGCCCTGCAGATCATTGGGTACCGCACTCGCCTGGGTCCGGGCCTCCTGGCGGTAACGGTCGAAATTGGGCAGCTCGAAGTATGACTCGTCGTCCTTCGCCCCACTGCCAGCGGACAGCAGTGTGGAATGCGCCAGCGCCTTGGTCGGCGCCATCAAACACATCGCCTTGGCCTTGGTGCTGAGCGTCAGCGAGGCGCGGTAATCGGTCGGCTGCGAAGCCGTGAACGGGCAGACCACGACACCAAAGGTCGCGGCTTCTGGGTTGATGACGCGCACGTTTTCCTCCGGCGCACCGCCGTCGCTGGAAGCGATCTCGGTGCTGCCGCGATAGACCGTCAGCGCCAGATCCGGATCGCCCACCAGCCCGCCGGGGGGTGGAGTGCCCTGATCCCATTCGATGTGGAAGTCGGCGATCACATCGACGCTGTCGTAGGCGCCAGCCGGCACCGTCAGTACGATGTCGTGCGAATCATCCGGGCCCATCTGGCAACCCACCGCCGTCGCCGGATCGACGATGCCACCGGCGCTGCCAAGGCCGCTGCCGCCGGGCAAAGCGGTGCCGGTCCATTCGACCACCATGCTGGAACCGGCCACGGTAGAGACGGCGACATCTTGGGAGGCCGGCTCGGACGCCAATGCAGCAGCGACTGGACCGAGCAGTAATGCCAGGGCGGCGATGGACTTGTTCATCAATTCAACCTCTTCAAAAATGAATTCAGATTACGAATTTCGGCCGCCGTACCGGAGTACGACTTTCACTTGGGATAAGTCGCATTGGATCAGGAATGCGGGATAGACGGCAAGGAAGACCGCCGATCAAACGAAAAAGCCGCTGTACGGAAGGCATATTCCCGTCAGCGGCACTCGGTCGGCACGTTTGGATATCCGGCACGAATTTCCGATGCCGGTCTCGCACTGGTCGTTCCGCCGTCGGCAATCTGCTGCGCCCAGGCGGGCCGGCGTAGTGTTCAGCTAGCAGGGGCCGCGGCTGTCGCCGTGGTTCATATGCGCAGGCACTGCGTCCGGCGGCAGTTGCAGAGTCTTCTTGCCTTTGTGGCAGACCAGGGTAGACCCGGCAGCGTCCTGGGAGCCGCCGCCGGCCTTGCCGCCGTAGCTCTCGGTTGGCACCACGACACAGGCCGAGCTGAGCAGGACGAGCAACATCGGTAGAACCAGCTTCATGGGAACTCCTCAAATACGGCGTTGGTGCCGCAACAGTCAGTTTCGGCCGCCGAGGCTTTACGCGCGCTGGACGGAACGTGGAAAAGTGTCGGCCTACTGATACCGTCCGAGCCGCTCCGGCAGCAGCAGCATCTCTGCCCGCGTCTTTTTGTCCTTGCGACTCAGACCCGATGCCCAGGCGGCATTCGCGGACCCGGTGGCGCTTTCGCGCACCGCCACCAGCGCTGGCCTGGCAATCTCCGGCTGTTGCGCGGCCCTGAGAACGGCATTGAGTATGGGCAGCTCGGTGTCGAGCAGCGCGGTGAAGGCGGCATCGGTGTCGGCGAGCTCGGCCTTGAGCGCCTTGATGCGCTCCAGGTGATAGCTGCCCGGCTTGCCTTCGTAGCTCAGAATTGCCCCATACAGCTGGTCAGTGTGCTCGCGCAGGCGCTCTTCGCCGGTGATCGCGCCGCCCTCGGTGGTCGCCACAATCCGCTTGCGCACGCCGTCCACCTTGCCGTCGAATTCGGTGATCGCCTGCTGCAGCGCCGGGGCGCTGGTGGCGGCCCTGCTCTTGGCCAGGGCGCTGCGCAGGGCGGCGATGCGATCCATCAGCGCGCTCTCTTCGCCAAACAGGCGGTGCACGCGCATGGCCGCATCGAACTGCGCCTTGCGGTCGGGCACCGTGAAGCTGCTGCGACGATCCAGCCCGACGTTGATCTTCTGCTCCACCACCTGGCCGTTCTTGGTCATCCGCACGGTGTAGCTGCCGGGCACAACCCGCGGACCCTGGGTGCCGGCAAACGCCAGCTGCACGGCCGGCGGCACCCGCGGCGGCTTGACGCGCATCGCCCAGACCACCCGGTTGAGGCCGCGACGCTTGCTGGCCGGCAGCTCGTCGATCACCTTGCCGCTGCTGTCGAGAATCTCGATCTTGAGCTTGCCGAACAGGTGCCGGGCTTTCTGGTAGTAGGTGATCACGGCGCCATCGGTGGGGTTATCGCCGATGAACACGGCGCTGCCGGTCGACCAGCCGCCCTGCCCCTGGATGCGCTGCTGCACCGGCCGTGCCGCCACAAACGCAGCCTGCTGGTTCAGCAGCGCAGTGTTCACCTGCCGCAGCGGCGTGATGTCGTCGATGATCCAGATGCCGCGCCCGTGGGTGGCCAGCACCAGATCGTTGTCGCGGGCCTGCACCGCAATGTCGCGTACCGCCACGGCGGGGAAATTGTTGCCCTTGAATGCCGCCCAGTTCGCGCCCGCATCCACCGAGATCCACAGCCCGAACTCGGTGCCGAGAAACAGCAGCCCGGGGGCGACCAAGTCTTCCTTCACCACGTGGGCGTAGCCGCGCACGCCCTTGGCTGCGGCGGGGGTGACCAGCGGCTGCCAGCTGCTGCCGTAGTCGCGGGTCACGAAGAGGTAGGGCTGATGGTCGCCGTAGGTGTGGCGGTCGAAGGTGGCGTAGGCGGTGCCGGCATCGTGACGGCTGGCCTCGATGGTGCTCACCCAGGCGTTCTTCGGCAGGCCGGATACATTGCCGGCATCGCCGTCGATCACCTTCTTCCATCTCTTGCCGCCGTCGCGGCTCAGCTGCACATTGCCATCGTCGGTGCCGATCCAAAGCGTGCCTGCGGCCTTCGGCGATTCGCTGATGGCGTAGATGGTGGTGTGCATCTCGGCAGCGGAGTTGTCGACGGTCACGCCGCCGGTCTGCTCCTGCTTCTGCTTGTCGGGATTGTTGGTGGTCAGATCCGGCGAGATGCGCTGCCAGCTCTGGCCGTGATCGCGGCTGCGGAACAGGAACTGGCTGCCGATGTAGAGCGTGCCGCGCTCGTTGGGTGAGAGATGCAGCGGCGTGTTCCAGTTGAAGCGCAGCTTTTCGCCCTGCTTCGCCTTCGGCTGGATGTCGCGCGCCTCATGGGTGTGGCGGTGGATGCGCGCGACGTTGCCGCCCTGGTATTCGGCATACAGATAGTTGGGGTCGCTGGGGTCGTTGAAGGTCCAGAAGCCATCGCCGCCATACATGTTTTCCCAGCGGCTGTTGGTAATGCCGCCGGGATAGGCCGAGTCGCCCACCCAGCTGCTGTTGTCCTGCAAGCCGCCGTAGACGCGGTAGGGATCGGCGTCGTCGACACTCACATGGTAGAACTGCGAGATCGGCAGGCTCTCGTTCTTCCACCACTTGTTGCCGCCGTCGTGGGAATACCAGAGGCCGCCGTCGTCACCCGCCAGTACCTGCTTGGCGTTGGCGGGGTCGAGCCAGACCGCGTGCACGTCGCCGTGCATGCCGCTGAAGCCGCCCACCACGCCAAAGCTCTTGCCGCCGTCTTCCGAGAGAATGAGATTGCCGTCGTCCTTGTAGATGCGGTCGGGATTGCTGGGGTCGACGGTCATGCGGGCGAAGTAGAACGGCCGCCAGACCATCCACTGACTCTTGTCGCGGGCCTCCCAGCTCTGGCCGCCATCGTTGCTCACGTACAGGGCCGAATCGGTGGATTCCACGAACGCGTAAATGCGCTTGGAATCGCTCGGCGCGACGTTGACCGCGATGCGGCCATAGGGTTTGCTGGCGAAGCCCTTGTGGGTTTCGGGAGTGACTTCGCCCCAGCTCCTGCCGCCGTCGCGGGAGACCATCAGGGCGCTCGCCGAAGCACTGCTGGGCGACTCGCCGCCGGAGCGGAAAGTCCAGCCCTTGCGGCGGAAGTCCCACATTGCGGCATACAGCGTGTCGGGGTTTTTCTCGTCCATGCTGAGCGAGGCGCAGCCGGTGGACAGGCTCGGCGCCTTCAGCAGGTGCTGCCAGTTCTTGCCGCCGTCGCTGGTCTTGTAGACGCCGCGCTCGGCGGAGTCGCTCCACAGCGCGCCGGTCACGCAGGCATACACCGTGTTGCTGTCGCGGGGGTCGATCTTGATCGCCGCGATACGCTCCGAGCCGGCAAGGCCGAGGTTGCTCCAGGTATCGCCGCCGTCAGTGGTCTTGTAGATGCCATCGCCGATCGAGACGCTGTTGCGCGTCCAGGGTTCGCCGCTGCCGACCCAGACCGTCTGCGGATTCTTTTTATCGATGCTCACCGCGCCGATCGACTGCACCGGCTGGTCGTCGAACACCGGGGTGAAGGTGGTGCCGCTGTCCAGCGACTTCCACACCCCGCCGCTGGCCGCACCGACATAGATGGTGAGCTTGCCGTCGGGCGCATGGATGGCATCGAGAGCGGCAATGCGCCCGCTCATCGCCGCAGAGCCGATGTTGCGGATGCCGAGGCCGGACACCACTCCGGAGTCGGCCACCGGCACCTGTGCGAAGACCGTGGCGGGCAGCAGTACGGCAGCAACGAGAAGATTGCGGATCATGTGCGCGCCCTGGTTTATTTGGTGGTGGTCGGAAACGCGAACGTGGCTGCGGCAAGCGCCGGATTCACCTCCGCCTTGTCAAACTCGATGACCTGCTTGTTGCTGGAGCCCTTCTGGAAAAACTCCAGCGACATCGGCCAGAACACTCCGCCCACTTTCTCGTAATTGCCGAAGTCGGTGATGCCGATCTGCTTCACCCCGCGCACGCTGCGCTGATTCTCGACCCGGATCTCCAGAAACTGGTCGGGGTCGAGGTAGATGTATTGCAGGTCGCCGTTGCTGCGCGTCAGCTTCAGCTTGTGTGCCGGCGTGCCGTCGATGTCCTCGGTGCCGAGATATTCCAGGCTGTGGCCCTTGGCCCGGTAGTCCACCAGCGGGCCGTCGAGGTCGGCGTCCTCGACCAACCCTTTGACATCGTCCGGAGCCATGCGCTCGGCATCCTTGCGACCCTGGAAAGGGTCGATCTGCCAGCCGTCCCTGCCGTCGTAAGCCTGCACCTGGGTCAGCCCCTGCAGCGAGAACTCGTTACGGATCGCCGCCGGTCTCTGCTTCAGCTCGACGATCTCGGCCACCAGCCGGCCGCCGCCGATGATGAACTTGCCGCTGCGCCGCAGCCCCTGCACCGCCTTCATCGCCGCCAGCCCGCCCTTTGCTTCGGCGTTCCTAGCCACCAACTCGTCGGCGGTAAGGGCGCTGGCCTGGCTTGCCAGCAGCAACGAGACTGCGAAAAGACCGCATTGGAAAAGGCGCATGAGGACTCCCTGGATTTCGGTTTATGGTGGCTCAGATGCACCGCGGGTGCCATTGGTTGCAATCTGGTTTTCGGCGCGCAGGAAGGGCCAGCGCAGCTGCTGCCAGTAGCCGGCCGGGATGCTGGTGTCGGCCAGCCCGACCTCGCCGCGTCCCGGGCTGCGCGGCGCATCGTGGAAACTGCCGAACAGGTGATCCCAGAGCAGCCAGACCTCGCCAAAATTGACTTGCGCATCCTCGAATTCGCGCTTGTGGTGCCAGCGGTGCATCTCGGCCACGCCGAGCAGGTAGCGGAACGGCCCCAGCCGGTAGTCGAGATTGGCGTGCTGGAAGGCCAGATGGATGCTCATGAAGCTCATCCAGACGCCGACGGCAATCGGTGTGGCGCCGAGCAGCAGCAGCGCCGTCAACCCCGGCCCGGCCAGCACCAGGGCGGACAGCGGATGCCGCCGGCCACCGTTGAGCCAGTAGAGCCGCTGCGGGCTGTGATGCAGGGCATGCAGCCGCCACAAAAAGCTGCTGACGTGGCTGTAGCGGTGCATCGCGTAGAGACCGAGATCCATCACCGCGCCAGCCAGCAGCACCTGCAGCCACATCGCAGCGTCGTGCGGCCAGAGTTTTGGCATATCCGGCAACAATGTGCGCAGGCCAAAGGCGATGGCCACGCTGGTCTGGATCAGCAGCTGGCTCACCAGCAGGTGCAGGGCATCGACGCGGGTATCGCCGTGGTCCAGGTTCCATTCGGGTTCGTAGGGGGCGATGCGCTCCAGCACCGCGACGATGCAGACCCCCAGCAGCACCACCAGCGGAAACGCCGGCCAGTAGACGACGCCGCGGCTGGCCATCGTCAGCAGCAGCACGGCAAGCCCTCCCGCGATCAGGGGATAGGCGGTGTAGCGGATGAGTCGGCGCATGCGGGGCTCCAGTTTGGGATGTAGAGCTTGTCGCCGTAAGGCCCGGGGGTCTTGAACGAATGAGCTTGCTCGCCACAGCACGGGGGCTGATGCCCCGCGCAGCGATCAGCCTGCATTCAAGCGGCGGGCATCTACTGCGGGCGTCGATGGTGGTACGCGAACGCACGGACATCGGCATTTCGCACGCGATAGCGTGCGAATCCACCACGGAGACTCCCATGTCGCATCAACTACACCAGACCTGCATTGCCGCCTGCTATGCCTGTGCGGATGCCTGCGATCACTGCACCACCGCCTGTCTCGATGAAAAAGAGCTGGCCATGATGGTGGGCTGCATCAAGCTCGACCAGGACTGCGCGGCGATCTGCCGGCTTGCCGCAAGCTTCATGGCGCGGGGCAGCCCCCATGCCGCCAAGCTCTGCGCCCTGTGCGCCGAAATCTGCGAAGCCTGCGCCGGCCAGTGTGCGCAGCATGCCCACGCCCATTGCCAGGCCTGCGCCGAAGCCTGCCGAAGCTGTGCTGCCGAGTGCCGGAAGATGGCTGCCTGATCGGCCGCGTCTCACCCATGACTCGCCGGCGCCTTGCAGGTCGTCGAGCCGCTGCCATGGACGGATGCTTTTATCCTCCCAGCCACCACCGAGGAGATTCACCATGTCCACGCAACTGAACCGCGGCAACTCAAGCTCCACTGCCTTGCCGACCATGGCCGCCGCGATTGCCGTGGCGATGCTGGCGCTGACCCCCGCATGGGCTGCTGCCCACGAACCTGCCGCGGCCTCCGGCATGACCATGCCCGAAGGCCAGATGGATCATTCCAAGATGATGGGCATGAAGCATATGGATGGCATGTCGATGACCGGCAATGCCGACTACGACTTCGCGGTGAACATGAAAATGCATCACCAGATGGCGATCGAGATGTCGAAAGCCGAGATCAAGAACGGCAAAAGCCCACAGATGGTGAAGATGGCCAGGCGCATTGCCGCCGCGCAGGCGAAGGAAATAGCCGCTTTCGACAACTGGCTGGCTGCCAACAAGATGGCCATGCCGGATGGCATGCAGATGCCCAAGTAGCGGCACCTGAACCGGCCCGGGTGCTGCGCTGCCCTTACGGCGGTGCGGACCTCGACTGGAGCTGCCGCAGCACACTGGGCGTGATGCCGAAGTGCCGGCGGAAAGTGCGTGTGCAATGGGCGGCATCGGCAAAGCCGGCATCGAGTGCGGCAGCGGTGAGCGGCTGGCCGCGGCTCACCGCATCCATCGCCGTCAGCAGACGCCGCCAGCGCAGATACGGCCGCAACGCCAGCCCGGTGTGGGCGCGAAACCGGTGCTGCAAACGGCTGGTGGAGAGGCCTGCCTGCCGAGCCAGCGTCTGCGCGCTGATCCGCTCCGGCAGCTGCGCGGGCAAGCCGGCGATCAGCGATTCGATCAGGGCGTCGCGGCTGAGCCCGCCGCCGGCAGTGGCCGGACAGCCCAGCGGCTGCAGGATCGCAGCGGCGGGATGATCCGAGGTCGTGTCCCGCAGGGCCGCCAGTGCGCGCTGCACGACGTCCTCCGCCAACAGCCGCCAGCCCGATGCCAGCCCGGCGCTGGCCTGACGGCCTTCGGCAGAATCCGGCTCCAGATACAGCAGCGTCACCGCTGCCGCATTCTCGGCGAGGCGGTGCTGGACGTCGGGGCCGAGGATCGCGCCATGGCAGCGCTGCCACTCCGCACCCGCAATCCACAGCGCCTGCGTCGTCTCGGAGAGCACGATCTGGACCGCATGATGGGCATGCGGGCGGTTGTCGCCGGCATGCCCTGTGAACAGCCCCCAACCCAGGCCTAGGCTCGCCTTGCCGCTCCAGCCAGGAGTGCCGACTGGCATTGGCTGGTCAGCGCCGCCGCGCGGCGCCAGCCGGTTCAGCAGCCGGCACGGATGTCCTCGCAGGTCCGCGCCCTGCCGCCGCGATCGATGAACGCGCGCGCGGAGCGGAAGTGATAGCTCATCTTGTTGGCCCCGTGTTCGCCGCCATCATCGAGCAGGCGCGCGTCGGCATCGGCATGGCCGGGCTCGCCCGGCTGCTTCAGAAAACGGTCGAACCAGGCGACCGTGTAGTGCTCGGCCATCGGCCGGCCCCAGCCGCCGACACAGCGGCCATCGACCACCTCGGGGCACCAGGACGTGGTCGGAAATGTGGGCAGTACCGACCACTCGTAGTGGCTGCTGCCGCGAATGGTGAACTCCATGACCGGCACATTGGCCGCCTTCCAAAGGCGGTAGGCTGCCTTGTGACTTTCGATGTCAGGGGCTGCGGTGTAGGCCACCGGTGCCAGCCCGTATTCCGAAAGCTGGCTCATGGTCGGCACCCGCGGATGGAAAGTGGCGGGGAAGGCCGCCAGCGCGCCCGTCACCTGCACGAACAGATCGCCGGCAATCGGTGCACTGTTGGCGCCGCCGGTGGCAATGTTTGGATTGGTGGGGCCATCCCAAGCCACCGCCACCTTCACCGGATTGCTGCGGTCGATCCTGCCAGTCCAGGGCATCGCACCGGAGGCGCCATAGCCTTGCACCTGCACCACGCCGGAGGCGCCGGCAGAATGCCCGGCAATGCCCAGGCGCGCCGGATCGATACGGTCCTGGAAGGGATTGAAGGCGGTGACCACCGTGGCATAGGTGTCCTGGCAGCTCAGGTTGTGCGGGTACGGCTGCACGCTGCTGGAACGAAAGAAATCGATGGCGTTCACCAGCCCGGTCTGGAACACCGCGATGTTGGAGTTGCTGCCCTGTTCGCCGTCCGGAGTCTGCAAATCAGAGCGGCCCTGACCGCGGGGATCGAAGCTCATCACCACATAGCCGGCGCGCACCAGTGCCTGCGCGGCCCACCAGTACACCGTTTCGGGCGCCTGCACCGAGCCGTTCTCGATCACCACCGCCGGCAGCCGGTCGCCCGCCTTGCTGCCCTTGGGCGCCCATACCCGGCCGGATTGCCGCGCGCAGCCTTCGTCGTAGTAGACGATGGGCGTGACCTCGGCCTCGCTGCCGTAGAAACGGTCGCCGTCGGCGCCGGCCACAGCCGGATAGCGGAACGGGTCGCCAGCGCACTGCATGGACCAGGTGGCACACAGCGGCAAGGTCAGCGAGTTGCCGGAGCCGGGATCCAGCCAGCTGCTGTCAGCCGCCGCGCGCGCGGCCCAGGACTGGGTGTTGGCGAGCGACTGCATGGTCCAGCGGGCCTGGAAATCGCCAGCGAGCTGCTCCGCCGGCGCTTGGCCGACCATGGCGTAGTTGGCGGCCTCGCACTGCACGAAGCCTGCGGGGTCGCTGGCGCCATCACATCGACGGTCGATGGCGATCGGCGTACCGCCGCCGCCCGCCCCGCCGCCGGAATTGCCTTGTCCGAACGGCGAGAGACCCGAATCGCCGCAGCTGCCACAGCTCAGGGCGGCCAGCAGCAGGTAAAGGCGCTTGCGGCGGGCCGTCGGTTGAAACCCTGTCATCGTCCTTCTCCTCGGTGGCTAGTCCAGCAGGGGGCTGGCGTCGCCCAGTTTCCATCCGTGCTTGTCAAAGCTTACCCGGCCGTTGAGAAACACCACGCCCTCGGCCTTGAGCAGCCGCTGCTGCTGCAGATGGCCGGGGCTGCTCTCGGGAATGGCGATGCGGCCTTGCGCGTTGATGACGCGGAACCAGGGTAGCCCTTCGAATTCGGACGGCACATCGCCTAGCACCCGCGCCACCAGCCGCGCGCGGCCCGGCCATCCCGCCACCAGGGCCACCTGCGAATAGCTCGCCACCTTGCCGCGCGGAATGCGCTGGATGGTTGCGAGGATGTCGCGGCGGGCCTGCATGAAGCCCTCGGCACTGGTTTTTGGCGGTCTGGGGCCCCGTGACTTGATCATCTGCTTGCTCCGTCTATCCGTTCGGCGCGCTTGAACCCGCTTGGCGGCGTGCTGCCTGTGTCGCTATTGCGGGATGCGTATGCGGCCTTCGCTGACCCGCACGGCGTGGCCGCCGACGCGCACGGCGGTGACGCCGCCGTCGGCAACCGTGGCGCTGGCCTGCAGCAGGCTGGGGCGGCCCATCTCCACACCCTGGTGGATGGTCCAGGCGAACTCGCCGGATTCGCCGCGGGCAGCGGCGTCAAGCGCCAGCGCACCGGCAAAGGCGACGGCAGCTGCGCCGGTGGCAGGATCTTCGGTGAGGCCGAAGTCGGGCGCGAACATGCGGGTGCGCCACTCGTCTTCGTAACCCCGGCTTGCGATATAGATCGCATGGCCCCAGCTGGAAGCCAGCAGGCGTCTTGCGGCGCTGGCGTCGAAGTCGATGGCAGGCAGCACTTCGGGCTGTCGCAGGGTGACGACGACGAAGGGATTCCCGCAGGAGGCGAGCCGCACGCCGGTGATGGCGGCGGCATCGATGCCGAGCACAGCGGGGAGTGCGGCGACATCGAAGTCCGCCGCGCGAATTTCCGGCCCCTGCGCGGCACTGAGTTCGGCGAACCAGGGCTTGCCGGCCTCCGATACCAGACGCACTGGCACCAGGCCAACGTTTTCTTCCAGCACGATGCGGCTCGCCTCGGTCGGCAACCAGCCAAGATCGGCCAGCAAGCAGGCGGTGCCGACCGTGGGGTGTCCTGCAAACGGCAGTTCGGTCGCGGGCGTGAAGATGCGCACCCGCACGTCGGCATCGGTACGCGTGCCTTTGAGCACGAACACCGTCTCACTCAAGTTGAACTCGCGCGCCAGCTGCTGCATCTGCGTGCTGCTCAGGCCATCGGCTTCCAGCACCACTGCCAGCGGGTTGCCGGCAAAGGCTAAGTCGGTGAATACATCCAGCGTGTGGAAAGCCAGCGTGGTGCTCATGCCCGCATCAATGCACTTGGCGGGAGACGCCCAGCAGCCGCTCGGCATCCTTGTTGCCGCGCAGGCCTTCGCCGTAGTCCGCGCGCAGCACCTGTTCGACGACCGGACCGGGTGGCTTCTTCACCGACAGCGCGTGCTTCAAATCCTTGACGTAGATCACCAAGCCTTTGCGCCTGGAGGGCCGTGGCTTGGCAGGGCCGGCAGGCTTGGCCTTGGGCAGCTTGGCTTTTTTGACGCGCAAGTCCCAAACCGTTCTGGGCTTCTTGGGCGCGGGGAAGATCACGGGCTTTGCGGCGACCTTCTTTTTCTTTTTTGCGCCGGGTACCAGCACGTGCTTGGTCGGTGCCTTCGCTAGGCTCTTCGACAGCGCCTTGCTGGCGGGCTTGCCGCGCCCGATGGCAAGTGGCTTCTTGGCAGAGACCTTCGCAGCGACCTTAGCGACCGGTTTCGCAACTTTCCTGGCCGCCGGTTGGGCTGCCTTGGGCGTGGCTTTCGGCCGCTTGCTGCCCAGCGCCACCACGGTCTTTTTCGCCACTAGCTTTGGCTTTACCTTGGCTTTGGCTTTGACAACCGGCTTTGCTGCAGAGGCAGACTTGGCGACTGGCTTGCGAGCCTTCGTCACCGGTGGCTTTTTGGCTTTTGCCGGCACCGCGACTTTCGGCTTGGCCGCCTTGGTCGCTGCCGGCTTGACCTTTTTTTTGGGTGCGGCGATTGGCTTCTTCACCGCCTTGGCGGCGACCTTGCTCACGGCCTTCTTGGCCGCGGGTTTACTCGCTGCCTTGCGCTTGGGCACGCCGTAGGTTTTCGCGATCGCCTTGCCGATGGTCTTGCCAGTACGGGTGGCGGTGGTTTTGCTCGCGGCTTTTGAAGCCATTGGTGTCGCTCCTGGCGGGGTGCCCTGCATTGCTTGAGGCCGCCACTATAAACCCGCAGCGGCTGAGCCCTTACTGAAACTTGCCGCCAGTGATGCAGCCTTGCGCATCGAGTTGCGCAAAATAGCGCGAGTTGTTCAGCCGCATTTCCTTGCTGTTGATGCTGCCCGGCAACGCCAGGGTGACGTCCGGATAGCGTGCACGGAACTGCTCTGGCGTGGGGGCAGTGGCGATGAACTGCTCGAAGGCGGCGAGATCGGTGACGAAGCCTGCGACGGGTGTGGTGGTCACGGTGGTCTGAGTGGCGGGTACTGCGCAGGCGGCGAGGCTGAAGAGGGACAGCAGCAGGATGAGGGTCTTCATGGAGAACTCCGATGAGTGAGGGATGCCGGAGAGATCACAGCGTCAGGCGGCGAAGGTCGGACAGCAGTTTGACCAGTGCCACGGTGAAGCGTGCGGCATAGGCGCCGTCGATCACCCGATGGTCGTAGCTGAGCGATAGCGGCAGCAGCAGCCGCGGCGCGAAGGCCTTGCCGTCCCACACCGGTTTCATCGTCGCCTTGCTCACCCCCAGGATGGCGACTTCCGGCGCATTGACGATGGGCGTGAAGCCGCCGGTCACGCCGAGTCCGCCGAGACTGGAGATGCTCATGCAGCCGCCGCGCATCTCGTCGGGCTTCAACTTGCCGTCGCGCGCCTTCTTCGCCAGCTCGCCGCACTCGCCGGCAAGCTGCACCACACCCTTCGTCCAGACATCGCGCACCACCGGCACCACCAGGCCATTGGGCGTATCGGCCGCAAAACCGAGATGGCAGTACTGCTTGAGGATGAGGTTTTCGCCATCGGGTGCCAACGAGCTGTTGAACTCCGGGAATTGCCGCAGCGCCGCAGCGATGGCCTTCATCAGAAACGGCAGCAGCGTCAGCTTGACGCCGGTGTCCTCGCTCGCCGATTTGCGGAAGGCCTCCAGCTCGGTGATGTCGGCTTCGTCGAACTGGGTGACATGCGGCACGTTGAGCCAGGCGCGGCTCAGGTGCGCAGCGCTGAGTTTGCGGATGCGTGCCAGCGGCTTGGTCTCGATGGCACCGAACTGGCTGAAGTCGACAGCGGGGATTGCGGGGATACCCGCGCCACTCGTTGCCGTTGCCACTGCACTCGGCGCCGTCGCAAGGCGTACCTTCACATAGGCCTGTACATCCTCGATGGTGACGCGATCTTTTAGCCCGCTGCCCTTGACGAGCGCCACATCGACACCGAGTTCGCGTGCGAACTTGCGGGTGGCGGGGCCGGCGTGACCAGCGCCGCTGCCGCTCGCAGCGACCGGCGCTGTGGGCTGCGGCGTTTCGGCAACCAGCTTGGCAGGTGCTGGTGGTGCGGAAGCCACCTGGGTTGCCGACTGCACGGCAACAACCGGTTGTTGAGGTGAGCTTTGCGACGCTGTGTTGCCCTGCACTTCGATTTCGCAAATGAAATCGCCGGGGTTGAGCTTGTCGCCGGCTTTCACCTTGAAGCCGCGCACGATGCCCGCCGCGGGTGCGGGCACTTCCATTGTCGCCTTGTCGCTTTCGAGCACGATCAGTGCCTCGTCCTTGGCGACGGTGGCACCCTCGGCGATCAGTACTTCGATCACCGGCACGTTCTGGTAGTCGCCGATGTCGGGCACCAGCACGCGGTGCGTGCTGCTTGCTGCAGGTGCAGGTGCAGGTGCGGGAGGTTGCGCGACAGATGCCCGCTTGGATTCGGGTTTCGCAGAGGTGGCAGCAGGTGCTGGCGCAGCCGGTTTTGCAGCCGGTGGCGCTTCGGCCGCAGCCGCACTTTCCAGCTGGCAGATCACATCGCCCTGCGAAAGCTTGTCGCCGACCTTCACCTTGAGATTGCGCACGGTACCGCCGGCGGGCGAGGGCACCTCCATGGTTGCCTTGTCACTCTCCAGCACCAGCAGCACGCTGTCCTTGCCGATGGCCTCGCCGTCCTTGACCAGGATTTCGATGATCGGCACGGCCTTGCTGTCGCCGAGGTCAGGCACTTTCACGTCGATGAGATTAGCCATGACTTATCCCTGCCACGGAGCGGCGCGCTCCGGCTTGATGCCGTAGATCTTGATCGCCTGCGCGACGCGCTCCTGCGGGATGGTGCCGAGGTCGGCCAGCGCCTTGAGCGCCTTCACCGTCACCCAACGGCGATCCACCTCGAAGTAGTCGCGCAGCGCCGGCCGGTTGTCGCTGCGCCCGAAGCCATCGGTGCCAAGCACGTGATAGGGCATGGGTACGTAGGGACGAATCTGCTCCGGCCAGGCGCGAATCCAGTCGCTGGATGCGATGGCGGGGCCGATCATGCCGGCGAGACATTCGGCGACATAGGTCTTGCGGGCGGGTTGCTCCGGGTGCAGCAGGTTCCAGCGCTCCACCTCGGCGCCATCGCGTGCCAGCTCGGTAAAGCTCGGCACGCTCCAGACATCGCTGCTGACACCCCATTCCTCGCGCAGCAGCTCGGCGGCGGCAATCACCTCGCGCAGCAGCGCACCGCTGCCGAGCAGCTGCACATGCGGGCTGCCTGTGAACTCGTCGCTCTTCAGCAGATACATGCCGCGCACGATGCCGCCCTCGACACCGGCCGGCATGGCGAGCTGCTGGTAGTTCTCGTTGTAGAGCGACAGGTAGTAGTAGACATCCCGGTGCTCGGCATACATCTCTTTCATGCCGTGCTGGATCAGCACCGCCAGCTCGTAGCCGAACGCCGGGTCGTAGCTGCGGCAGTTGGGGATCACGCTCGCGAAGGTGTGGCTGTGGCCATCCTGATGCTGCAAGCCCTCGCCGTTGAGGGTGGTGCGGCCGGCGGTGGCACCAAGCAGAAATCCGCGCGCGCGCATGTCGCCTGCCGCCCAGGCGAGATCGGCGGTGCGCTGAAAGCCGAACATCGAATAGAAGATGTAGAACGGCAGCAGCGCCACGCCGTGGTTGGCATAACTCGTCGCAGCAGCGTTCCAGCTCGACATCGCACCGGCTTCAGTGATGCCTTCTTCGAGAATCTGGCCCTGGATGTCTTCCTTGTAATAGGCGAGCTGGCCGGCGTCTTCCGGGTTGTACTTTTGTCCGACGATGGAATAGATGCCGAGGCTGCGGAACATGCCCTCCATGCCGAAGGTGCGCGCCTCGTCCGGAATGATCGGCACCACCCGCTTGCCGATGTTCTTGTCGCGGCAGAGCGTCTGCAAGATCTGCACGAAGGCCATGGTCGTGCTGATCTCGCGCTCGCCGCTGCCGATCACGATTTTCTCGAAGGTTGAGAGCGGCGGAATGTCCAGCGTTTCTTCAATCACCCGTCGCGCCGGCAGCGACCCGCCGAGCTCGGTTCGACGGGCTTTCATGTACAGGATTTCTGCGCTGTCTTCGGCCGGGCGATAGAACGGCGTGGCGGCAATCTGGTCATCGGAGATCGGCACCTTGAAGCGATCGCGAAAGGCCTTCAAAGCCTCCTCGCCCATCTTCTTCTGCGAGTGGGTGACGTTCTGTCCCTCGCCCGCCTCGCCCATGCCGTAGCCCTTGACGGTCTTGGCGAGAATGACGGTTGGTGTGCCGGTATGTTTGCTGGCTGCGGCGTACGCCGCATACACCTTGTGCGGATCGTGGCCGCCTCGGTTGAGCTGGGCGATCTGCTCATCGCTCCAGGTCGCGACCAGGCTTTGCAGCTCGGGATACTTGCCGAAGAAATGTTCGCGGGTATAGGCGCCGCCCTTGGCCTTGAAGTTCTGGTACTCGCCGTCGACGGTCTCCATCATCGCCAGCAACAGCTTGCCGCTCTGGTCGGCCGCGATCAGTGGATCCCAGGCCGAGCCCCAGATCACCTTGATGACGTTCCAGCCGGCGCCGCGGAAGGTGCCTTCCAGCTCCTGGATGATCTTGCTGTTGCCGCGCACCGGGCCATCGAGCCGCTGCAGATTGCAGTTGACGACGAACACCAGGTTGTCGAGTTTCTCGCGGGCGGCGATGCCGATCGCGCCCAGCGACTCCGGCTCGTCCATCTCGCCGTCGCCGCAGAAGCACCAGACCTTGCGCTCTTCGGTGTCGGACAGGCCACGGTGGTGCAGATACTTCATCAGCCGTGCCTGATAGATCGCCTGGATGGGGCCCAAGCCCATCGAGACGCTGGCGAACTGCCAGTAGTCCGGCATCAGCCAGCTGTGCGGATAGCTCGACAGACCCGGTTCGAGTGCTTCCATGCGGAAGCGGTGCATCTGGGCTTCGCTGAAGCGACCTTCCAGAAACGAACGCGCATAGATGCCCGGCGTGTTGTGGCCCTGGATGTAGATGAGGTCAGCCCCCTTGTCGTGATCCGGGCCTTTCCAGAAGTGGTTGAAGCCGACGTCGTAGAGCGTGGCCGCGCTTTGAAAGGTGGCGATGTGGCCGCCGATGCCGGCGTGCTCGCGATTGCTGTTGACCACCATCGCCATCGCGTTCCAGCGGATGATCGAGCGGATTTTCCACTCCAGCGCGTGGTCGCCCGGCGAGCGTTCTTCCTGATCGGTCGGGATGGTGTTGACGTAGGCGGTGTTGGCCGAAAACGGGATATGCGCACCGCTGCGCCGGGCTTTTTCGGTCAGCGTTTCCAGCAGGTAATGGGCGCGCTCGGGGCCTTCGTTCTTGAAGACGGAGGCCAAGGCGTCAAGCCACTCCTGGGTTTCTGTCGGGTCAGTATCGGGCTGGGCGTGGTCTGCGGAACTCATCTGCACTCCTTGAAGTAGCGCGATGTTAACGCCCTCAGCTTTACCGCTACCGCTTCGGCAGCTCCATCGGCTGCGGATCGAAGCCCTTGCTGCGCAGCCAATCGCGCAGGGCGTAGCCGGTGCCGGCCGGCCAGTAGCGGATTTTTTCGAAGGGCAGGTGCTTCCAGTCCGCCAGCTCTTCATTGAGTTTGACGGTGCCGGTCGCCGGCACGTGATAGGCGATGATCAGCTGGTTCTGGCGGGTGAACTCGTAGCTGCCGATATAGGTAGCGCCCTGCGGCACCAGGCCGAGTTCCTCTTCCACCTCGCGCTGCACCCCGGCTTCGGGTGACTCGCCTTTTTCCAGGAAGCCGGTGATCAGCGCGTAGAAGTTGGCGGGCCAGGCGACGTTGCGGGCGAGGATGATCTGGCCCTCGTGCTCGACGATGGCGGCCACCACCGGCACGGGGTTGTCCCAGAAGATGAAGCCGCAGGCTGTATCCGGGCAGCTGCGGCGCAGGCGGTCGCCATGCTCGGCGTCGATCAGCGGCCTGGCGCACTGCGGGCAGTAGATATATGGGGTCATGCGGATACGGTAGCGGCCGGCCTTGGTGCTGTCACTTGCCGATGCAGAAGCGTCGGAAAATCTCGCCCAGCAGCGCATCGCTGGTCTGCTCGCCGGTAATACGGCCCAGCGCCAGTTGCGCGAGCCGCAGTTCTTCGGCCGCGATCTCGGCGTGCTGTCGTGCCGCCAGCTGCGCCCGCGCCCGCTGGACGTGTGTCGCTGCCGCAGCCAGGGCTTCGAGATGTCTGGCGCGGGCGAGGAACAGCCCTTCGCCGCCGCTGGCAAGACCGGCGTGCGCCTTGAGTTCGGCAACCAGCAGGTCCAGCCCCGCGCCGGATTTGGCCGCCAGCCTGAGAGTGCGGGTGCCCTGGTCGTCCAGCAGCCCTGCAGCGTGGTCTGCGAGATCGCATTTGTTGCGCAGCACCAGCCGCGGCATCGGCGGCAGACTGCTGAGCAGCGCCTCGTCGGCGGCGGTGATGCCGTCCCGGTCATCGACGACGAACAGGGCCAGCTCGGCTTTTTCGAGCGCCTGCCGGGCGCGGCGAATGCCTTCGCGCTCCACGCTGTCCTCGGTCTCGCGAAGGCCGGCGGTATCGATGAGCGTGAGCGGCATGCCGCCCAGCAGCAGATGCTCTCGCAGCACGTCGCGGGTAGTGCCGGCCTGCTCGGAGACGATGGCTGCATCGAAGCCGGCCAGCGCGTTAAGCAGTGTTGATTTGCCGACGTTGGGCTGGCCGACGATGGCGACCGTCAGGCCTTCGCGCAGGCGCCGGCCCTGGCCGGCATCCCGCTGCGTGCGGGTGAGCAGCGCTTCCAGTGCGCCCAGGCGCTCGGCGAGCTTGGCATCCGCCAGCCAGTCGATGTCCTCGTCGGAAAAATCCAGCGCGCCTTCGACGAACACCCGCAGGTCAGTAAGTGCGGCGGCGGCGGCGTGCAGGCGCTCGGAGAACACCCCGTCCAGCGTTTTCTGTGCGGCATGAACGGCCTGCACGGAGGCAGCATCGATCAGATCGGCAATCGCCTCGGCCTGCACCAGGTCGATGCGGCCATTGAGAAAAGCGCGCTCGGAAAACTCGCCGGGCTGCGCGATACGCGCCCCCTGCGCGACGACGGTAGACAGCAGCGCCGCCAGCACCACCGGCCCGCCGTGGCCTTGCAGCTCCACCACATCCTCACCGGTAAACGAAGCGGGGCCTGGGAAGCAGAGCACCAAGCCCTGATCGAGCACCGCACCGGTCTCGTCACGAAAGTGCCGCAGTGCCGCCTGGCGCGGCGGCGGCAGCGTGCCCACAACCGCCTGCGCGATGCGCAGGGCCTGCGGCCCGGAGAGCCGCACGATACCCAGCGCGCCGCGACCGGCAGCGGTCGCGATGGCGGCGATGGTGTCGGTGTGCGGCAAGCCTACTTCTTGGCGATGACCTTCACCGGCTCGTTGGCGATTTTTCGGGTGATGAACCACTGCTGGGTGATGCTGATGAGGTTGCTGACGAACCAGTAGAGCACGAGGCCGGCGGGAAAGAAGGCGAAGAAGGCGGTGAGCGCGATCGGCATGAACTGCATCATCCGTTGCTGCATCGGGTCCATGGTCGCCATCTGGCCGCCGAGCTTCTGCTGCAGCCACATCGAGATGCCGAACAGCACCGGCAGCACATAGAAGGGATCGGGTGAGGACAGATCGGTGAGCCAGAGCGCGAAGTCGGCCTGCCGCAGCTCGACCGATTCGTTCAACACCCAGTAGAGCGCGATGAACACCGGAAACTGCACCAGCATCGGCCAGCAGCCGGCCAGGGGGTTGAACTTCTCTTTGGTGTAGAGCTCCATCATCGCCTTGTTGAGCTTCTCTTTGTCACCGGCATGGCGCTCGCGGATTTCCTGGATGCGCGGCGTGAATTTCTTCATGCGCGCCATCGAGCGGTACTGCGCTTCGCTCAGTTTGTACATCGCACCCTTCACCAGCAGGGTCAGCAGGATGATGGCGACACCCCAGTTGCCGGTGTACTGGTGCAGCTTTTTCATGGTCCAGAACAGCGGCTTGGCGATGCTCTTGAGGATGCCGTAGTCCTCGGTCAGCTCGAAGCCGGGAGCAACCGCTTCCAGCTCGCCCTGCAGCTTGGGGCCGATGTAGAACTGCGTGGTGTAGCTGCCGGTCTGGCCCGGCTCGACGGCTTTCAGCGGGCCGTGATACTGGGCGAGATAGCCCTTGACCAGACTCGGCTTGCCGGAGAACGTGGCCTGCTCGCCCGCGGGCGGCAGGATGGCGGCGACGAAATAATGCTGGAGCATCGCCAGCCAGCCACCGGTCTGGGTCAGCTCGAAAGGCTCCTTGGCGAGCTTGTCGAAACCTATCTTCCTGAACCGGTACGAGCCCGGCTCTTTCTGCTCGTAGAGACCTTCACCGATGAAGGTCTGCGAGAACGGCGGTTCGTAGCCCGCTCGCACCGGCGTGCGTTGCAGGCGCGCGTAGGGTGAGGCCTGCAACACTTGTGCGGTCTGGTTGTTGACCAGCTGCGTCAGGATCACCTGATAGCTGCCGCGGCTGAAACGATAGACCTTGGTCAGCTGCAGGCCGCTGGCATCGGTGACCGTGAGCGGCACATCCAGGGTGTTGCTGCCTTCGGCCAGCACGAATCGCGGGGCGCTGGCGGCAAACAGGGTGCCGCTGCTGATCAGCGGCTTGTCGGCGCTCGCCAGACCACTTTGCAGGATGAAGTAGTGCGGTGCGCGGTCATCCAGCAGCGCCAGGTCTTCCTCGGGCCTGTCCTTCGATACCGGATAGCCGATCAGCTCGGCCCGGCGCAGATCGCCGCCGGCGAGGGAGATCTCCATGCGCAGCTTGTCGGTGATGACGCTGATCCGGGCATCGCTAACGGGCGCGGTCTCTGGACCGGCAGCCGGGGCAGCGGCGCTGGGCACCGCCGTCGGTGCTGCGGGCAGGGCGTCCTCGCCGGGGGCAGCCGGCATCGCAGCCACTGCGGCCGGCCCTGCGGCCTGGATGGTGGCCGATGTCGACGCCGAAAGCGCGGAAGAGTCCTTTTTCCAAGTCTGGTAGGTAAAAAACAACAGTGCGCCAAAAACGGCGAACAGGAAGAACCGGCGATTTTCCATTGGAAGCGACTTGAGAACGTCTACAGGTGTAAGGGTGGGTGCGGCGAAGCGGTGCGGATGAAAACAGCCGGGCCACTTTCAGGGCACGGGATCATACCCGCCCGCATTGAGCGGGTGGCAGCGACACAGGCGTTTGGCGGTCAGCCAGCTGCCTCGGGCGGCGCCATGCCGGTCGAGCGCCTCGATGGCATAGCTAGAGCAGCTGGGATAAAACCGGCAACGCGGCGGCAGCCAGACGCTGATGCCGCGCTGGTAGGCCCTGACGCAGAGGATCAGGAGGCGGCGCATCGTCGGGCTAGATCGGTCCAGAAAGCGTTGGCTGCCAGGGTGACCGCCTCGGCCTCGGTGGGCAGCTTGCCGCGCAGCATCAGCACCAGGTCCACCGGGGCAAGCGCCTGCTGCTGCAGGCGAAACCGTTCTCGCAGGATGCGCCGCACACGGTTGCGCTGCACCGACAGCGGCGCATGTTTTTTCGAAAAGGCAAAGCCGAGCCGTGGAAAGCCGATCTCGTTGCTGGCCATCACTGCAGTGAAGGCACCGGCAGTGAAGCGGCGGCCCTGCTTGAACACGGCATCGAACTGCGCCGCGTTCAACAACCGGGCGCGCTTGCTGAAGCGCGCCGTGTGCATCACGCCTGCTGCGGCAGCGCTTACGGAATCAGGCGCTGACGGCCCTTGGCGCGGCGGCGTGCCAACACCAGGCGGCCACCCTTGGTTGCCATGCGGGCGCGGAAGCCATGCACGCGGGCGCGGCGCAGGTTGGAAGGTTGGAAAGTGCGTTTGGTGGCCATGATGAAAGCCTTAGGTGGTGCAAAAAAGGTCGCAGAGTCTAAGCAAGTCGGGTGTTCCGGGCAAGTTTCGTGCGTGTGCAACTGCCGGCTGATCTAAAAATGTTCATTGAGCGGTCTCTCCCACACGGCTAGACTGCTTCCCCATAGTCTGGATAACGGCGCGCACGAGATGTCTGGCGAAACCCTCTGGTTTGATTGCGTGCGCCGGCTCGAAGCCCTGTTGCCGGAATCCGAACTCAATACCTATATCCGGCCCCTGCATCCGGTGCTGTCGGCCGAGCAGCTGACGCTGCTGGCACCCAACCGGGTGGTCTGCGACCGGGTGCGGCGCGAGTATGTGGCGCCCATCCGCAAGGTCTTGTCGGAGCTGCTCAGCTACGACCTGACACTCAACATCACCGTCGGCGCTCCACCCGGGCGATTAGCAGCGGCTGTCGATGCGCCGGAAGAAGTGCCGGTCAACAGCGCGGCTTTCGCCAGCAGCCGGCTCGATGCCCGCTATACGCTGGATTCCTTTATTGAAGGCAAATCCAATTCGCAGGCGCGCGCGGCATCGCAGTATGTGGCGAGCGCACCGGGCGGCCAGTACAACCCGCTGCTGATCTATGGCGACTCCGGTCTGGGCAAGACCCATCTCATGCACGGAGTTGGCCATGCCATCCTGGCCAAGAATCCGAGGGCACGCATCGTCTACGTCGGCGCCGAACAATGGCTCAACCAGTTCACCTCGGCGATCCGACTGGGACGTGCCGAGGAATTCAAGAACCACTACCGCACCGCCGATGCACTGCTGATCGACGATATTCATTTCATCGCCGGCAAGGAGCGCACCCAGGAAGAGTTTTTCCACACTTTCAATGCCCTGATCGACGGCAAGAAGCAGATCGTGCTGACCTGCGACCGCTATCCGAAAGAGTTGGACGGTCTCGACGACCGGCTGAAAACCCGATTCGCCTGGGGGCTGTCGGTACCCGTGGAGTCGCCGGATCTCGAAACCAGGGTTGCGATCCTGCTCTCCAAGGCCGAGCAGCAAGGTTTGAAACTCAAGGAAGACGTCGCCTTCCTGATCGCCCGACGGGTGCGCTCCAACGTCCGGGAACTGGAGGGCGCGCTCAACCGGTTGGTGGCAAGCGCCCGGTTGTCGGGCACCCAGGTCACCCCGGAGTTCGCCAGCGAGAGCCTGCGCGACATGTTTGCCGTCTACGATCGTGCGATCACGCTGGAAAACATCAAGAAGGAAGTGGCGAGCTACTTCAATATCCGCCTGATCGATCTTTCGTCCGTGCGCCGCACCCGGTCACTGGCCAGGCCAAGGCAGATCGCGATGTCGCTGGCCAAGGAACTGACCCAGCACAGTTTTTCGGAGATCGGTGACGCTTTCGGCAAAGATCACACCACGGTACTGCACGCACACCGGAAAGTTGCAGAATTGCGGGAATCCGACGTGCGTGTTCGGGAGGATTACGCCAACCTGCTGCGCAAGCTAACAAACTGAGGAAAACTGCCGGGATGCGCATTGCACAGCTTGTGGATAAGCTGCCGACAGAATGAAGTGGGAAACTTATGCACCGGTTTTCAGGCCTTGGCAAAGGCTGTGATACAACAGCAAAGCCCGTAAAAAAACGTAGTTAACCGTTTGATTTAATTTAAGTATTATGCTTAGTCCCCAAAAAATGGCACAGCTTAATATTATTAGAGAGGATTTAGTACATGCATATTATTCATCTGCGCAATGAGCTGCTGGGCGCCATCTCCACGGTCGTTGGGGTTGTCGAGCGGCGTCAGACCTTGCCCATTCTCAGCAATGTCCTGCTGGAGGTACGCGAATCCGAGTTGGTGGTTCGCGCCACCGATCTCGAAATCGAGATGGAAGTCAGCATTCCGGTGCAGAGCCTGAAGTCGGGCAAGCTGACGGCACCGGCGCGCAAGCTGCACGACATCCTGCGCGGTCTACCGGAAGGTGCAGAGATCAGCTTCGAGGCGTCTGACGAATCGCGGATGACCGTGCGTTCCGGCAAAAGCCGCTTCGCGCTGGCCACACTCTCTGCCGATGAATTTCCGTCGCTCGGCGGCGTGCAGGCTGAAACCCGGCTGACCCTGACCCACAAGCAGCTGCGCGACCTCATCAATAGGGTGTCGTTCGCCATGGCGCAGCAGGATGTGCGCTACTACCTCAACGGCATGCTGCTGCACATCGGCCCGGATTGGGTGCGCGCAGTGGCGACCGACGGCCATCGCCTGGCGCTATCGGAGCTGCCGATGCAGACCGGCGTCAAGGAAGAAATGCAGCTGATCTTGCCGCGCAAGGCAGTGTTGGAACTGGCGCGTCTGCTGGATGGCGGTGATGCCGAAGTCACGCTCGGGATCGGTGGTGGCCAGATTCAGGTGCAGCTCGCCAATCTGCGCATTACCTCCAAGCTCATTGACGGACGTTTCCCCGACTACGAAAGGGTGGTACCGGAGTCCCAGGATCGTCGGGTCGAGGGCTCCCGCGTCGGTGTTCGTTCCGCCCTGTCGCGTGCGGCGATCCTGTCCAACGAGAAATTCCGTGGCGTGCGCCTGCAACTGGAAGGCGGCACCCTGCGCATCCAGACCCAGAACCCCGAGCGAGAGGAAGCCGAAGAGGAAGTCGAAGTGCAGCTCGAAGGCGAACCGATGGAGATCGGCTTCAACGTCACCTATCTGCTCGATGCCCTGGATGCGATGACCACCGACAACTTCGTGCTTGAATTGCGTGGGCCGGATGCCAGCGGTCTG
>JBKJJE010000059.1:0-22826 GCA_046598075.1 Stagnimonas sp. | reverse complement strand
AGCTTGGGAAAATCACCCTCGGGCTTGAGTTGCAGGAAATGCGCATGCAGGAACATCCGCTTCAGGCCTTTTTCGCGCATCGGGTGATTCTGGTCGCGCTCGCCGTACTTGGCGTCGCCCACCACCGGGTGGCCGAGTGCTAAGGCATGGACGCGAATCTGGTGCGTGCGGCCGGTGAAAATCTCCACCTCGCAGAGTGTGGCCTCCTTGTATTTGTTGCGCGGCGAGAAGCGGCTCAAGCTGGGCTTGCCCTCTTCATCCTGCTGCACATGGTGCTGATCGCCTAGGCGCACCTTCACCAGCGCGGCATCGCAGTCGCGGTCCTCGCCTTTCCAGCGGCCATGCACCAGCGCGAAATAACGCTTGGTGATCTCGTGGTTCTTGAACGCCTGCTGCGCGCGCAGCAAGGCCTTGCGGCTCTTGGCCAGCAGCAGCACGCCGGAGGTATCGCGGTCGAGGCGATGGCAGAGCTCGATGAACTCGTATTTTTCCCAGGCACGAATCGCTTCGATCACGCCATACAGCTGGCCAGTGCCGCCGTGGCTCGACAGGCCCTCGGGTTTGTTGATGACGAGGTAATTCGCATCTTCATGAATCACCGATTCGCGCAGCTCGTTGAGCACGCGGTCGGGTGGGCGCACGGCCTCGGCCGGGTCCTGCAGGCGTACCGGCGGGATGCGCACGGTCTCGGCCGCCACCAGCTTGCGCTCGGGTTTGGCGCGACCGCCATCCACCCGCACCTGCCCGGATCGCACCAGACGGTAGATGGCCGATTTCGGCACGCCGGGCAGATGCTTCATCAGGAAGTTGTCGATGCGCTGACCGTCGCTGTTGGCGTCGACCTTGAGGTGGCGCACCTCGTTCCACTCCATCGGCCGTGGCGTCGGGGCAGGCACGGCCTCGCGCTCGCGGCGCGGCTTGCCGCGGGCAAGTGCGGCGCTGCGGCTGGCCGCGGGCTTGCTGCTGCGCGAGGGGCCAGCGGCACCCATGCGGCTGGACGGACCTGCACCGATCCGGCCTGCCGGACGGCTGCTGGCACCAAATCCACCCGCCGAACGACTGGGCCTTTTCTTGGCATCGGTGGTGCGATGCGGGCGCTCGGCTGGCACGCGGCCGCGACGACCGCCGGGTGCTTCTTCCGGCGCGCGCGGCGAGGTGCGATCGGTCTTGCGCGGCTTGGCGTGGACGGTGCCCTGCGGCTCTGAGCGTGGCGCAGCAGAGGCTGGCCGCTTGGCGGGGCGGCCGTCTGCACGCGGCTCGGAACGCGCGACTGGGCGCGTATCGCTGCGAGACTCAGAGCGCGGCTCGAACTCCGAGGCCGGACGCTTCTTGCCATAGGTGGGACTGGCGCTGAGCGAGGTCGCTGTGCGTGAGGGCGCGCGCTTTGGCGCCTCGCCGTAGGTGGGGCGCGTGCTCGAAGCCGCCCGCGTGGAAGCGCGCGCACCACTGCTGGACGCGGTTTTGAAAGAGGGTTTGGAGGCCGACTTGGCTGTAGGCCGTGCGCGGCGGGTCTCGTTGCTGGCGGTGGACGGGGTGCGCCCGCCGGGTTTCTTTTGTGTCACAATTCCTGTGCTTTGGGCACCAAGCTCAAGGCACTCCATGCGGTTTATGGAGCAGCTGTGAACCGGTCGCCGGTGTTTATAAGCCGCAATGCTAACAAACCACCGGGCCCCAAGACCTTTTTAATCGTGCTTGTCGCCAGCGTGCTGCGCCCCCATCAAAGACGTTCAGGGGCTGCCACCCGCCACACGACAAGCGTTGTGTTCCACCCCCAGCGTCGCCCAATCAGCGGACGCGATGATGAAAACCCTTCTCCAAAACAGTTTTGATGCGCTCTGGCAGACCTGCCAAGAGCTCGCGTCGCTGCTGTGCCTGCTGCCTTTCCAGACGCTCGCGCGCCTGGCAGCCGTGCCGGCGCTGGCTCCCGCCAGCGTTGCGCACCGCAGCGGTCCCGAGCCCAGGATGTTCGTGATTGCCTCCGTCTCGCCGTGGTCGCACGCACCACCCGAAACCCAAAAACATGAAACGTATTCTCATCAACGCCACGCAGCCGGAAGAGCTGCGGGTTGCCATCGTCGACGGCCAGAGGCTGATTGATCTCGACATCGAAACCGCTGCCCGCGAGCAGCGCAAATCCAACGTCTACAAGGGCAAGATCACCCGCGTAGAGCCTTCACTCGAAGCCTGCTTCGTCGAATACGGCGCTGAGCGCCACGGCTTTCTGCCGCTGAAGGAAATCCACAAGAGCTATTACAAGGCCGGCGCGCCCAACAGCTCGCCGAACATGAAGGAGCTCGTCGCCGAAGGCACCGAGATCATCGTGCAGGTGGAGAAGGAAGAGCGCGGCAACAAGGGCGCAGCCCTCACCACTTATGTGAGCTTGGCCGGCCGCTATCTGGTGCTGATGCCCAATAATCCCAAGGCCGGTGGTATCAGCCGTCGCGCCGAAGGCGAGGCGCGCGAAGAAACCCGCGAAGCACTCGATGCGCTCGTACTGCCGCAAGGCATGGGCGTGATCGTGCGCAGCAACGGCGTTGGCCGCACGGCTGAAGAATTGCAGTGGGACTGCAACTACCTGGCTGAAATCTGGAAGGCGGTCACCGAGGCGGTGGCCAAGAAGCCCGCGCCGTTCCTGGTCTACCAGGAGAACAACGTGGTGCTGCGCGCGCTGCGCGACTACCTGCGCCCCGACATCGGCGAGATCTGGGTCGACGACCCGGAGACCTATCAGCAGGCCAAGCAGCAGATGGAGGCCACCATGCCGGCCGATCTGCCCAAGCTCAAGCTATACAAGGACGAGGTGGCGCTGTTCAGCCGCTACCAGGTCGAGAGCCAGATCGAGGCCGCGCACGAGTCCACCATCAAGCTGCCCTCGGGCGGCTCGATCGTGATCGACCACACCGAGGCACTGACCTCGATCGATATCAACTCCGCTAAGAGCACCGGCGGCGGCGGCATCGAAGAAACCGCCTTCCGCACCAACCTCGAAGCCGCCGAAGAAGTCGCCCGCCAGCTGCGCCTGCGCGATCTGGGTGGCCTGGTCGTCATCGACTTCATCGACATGGAGTCGAACAAGAACCAGCGCGAAGTCGAGAAGCGTCTCGAAAAGCACGTCGAGATGGATCGCGCCCGCATCCAGCTCGGCAAGATCAGCAAGTTTGGTCTCTTGGAACTCAGCCGTCAGCGCCTGCGCCCGACGCTGGTCGAGCACACCCAGATCACCTGCCCGCGCTGCTCCGGCCTCGGTCACATCCGCAGCGTCGAGTCCCTCGCGCTGTCGATCCTGCGCCTGATCGAGGAAGAGGGCATGAAGGATCGCACCGCCCGTGTCGTCGCCCAGGTGCCGGTCGATGTCGGCACCTTTCTGCTCAACGAGAAGCGCGCCAAGCTCAGCGAGATCGAGAAGACCTACAAGGTCGCCGTCACGCTGGTGCCCAACGAAACGCTCGATTCGCCGCACTTCCACATCGCCCGCATCAAGGGCGATCACGTCGGCGAGGGCAACAACAATGCCGTCAGCCACAAGATTGCCGTCGACTACAAGGCCGATGAGCGTCTGTCGATGCCCATCGTCACCATCGCCGCCGGCAAGCCACTCAACGAGGCTGCAGTGCAGGGCATCCTGCCTTCCACCCCGCCGCCGGTGCATGTCGAAGTCCCCAAGCCGGTGGCTGCCCCGGTCGCGCCGGTGATGGTGATGCAGCCGGTCGCAACCACCAAGGACAGTTTCTGGGCGCGCCTCGCCTACGTGTTCGGCTTTGGCGCCAAACCGGTCATCGAGGCCAGGCGCGAAGAGCGCCCCGGCCGCGACGGCAAACGCGATGGTCAGCGCAGCGAACCGCGCCGCGATGGCAAACGTGACGAGCGCGGTCAGCAGAATCGGGATGGACAACGCAACGATGCCCAGCGCCGCGACGCCCGCCCGCCGCAGGGCGCGCAGCAGCAGAACCAGAACCGTCGGGACGGCAAGCCGCAGAACGGTGAACCACGCCGCGACGCTCGCCCGCCGCAGGCCGCTGCCGGCCTCGCCGTCGCTGCGCCGCAACCGCGCCCCGAGCGCACCCCGCGTCCCGAACGTGCCGACGGCCGTCCGCCGCGCAACGAAGTCGCTGCCGATGGCTCCAGCTCGGGCCGCCCGCCGCGCGCGGAACGCACGCCGCGTCCCGAGCAGGCTGCTGGCCAGCCGCAGGAAAATGGCGGTCGTCCGGCCCGCGACAGCGGTGGCCGTCCGCCGCGCGCCGCGCCTGAAGCCGCCGGCCTCGAGTCGAGCGCCGCTGCCGGCAGCGTGATCGCCCTGCCGCCGCTCGCCGATGCCCCCAGCACGGTATTCATGCCGGGACTGCTGAGCGGCACACCGATGATCACGCCGTCGGCCACCGAAGCGGTCGAAGGCGGCTCCGAGCCAAGCGACACCGTCGCTGTTGAAGGCGAAGAAGGCCGCGACACCGTCGCCGGTGGCCGCAGCCTGCGCGGACGCCGCAACCGTCGCCGTCGCGGCGGCCGTGGTCGCGATGCCCAGGGTCAGCTGCTGGCCGATGGCGCCGAGCCGGCTGAAGGCAGCAGCGAAGGCAGCGATGCCGACGACCTCGGCGAGGGCGTCGACGGCACTGCTGCCGACGTCGCCCAGGATCTCGCGCCGCGGACGCCGGATACCGAGCCGGTCTCCGTCGAGGTCGAGGTCGAGGTCGCCGCACCCGCAGCCGCACCCTTCGTGGCCCCGGTGGCAGCGCCGGTGGTGGTGGCAGCTGCCCCCGCACCGACGTCCATGGCCGAAGCCCCGGCCTTCCAGCCGAGTGCGGCGGTGATGCAGGCGGCGATGGACACGCCCTCGGGCCGACCCCGCGCAATCGTCACCACGCCAGCGGACGAAGCCCCCAAACCGGCTCCAGTTGCGCTGCCTGTCATCGTCGCTCGCGCCGAAGAGGTCAGCGGCGACCACATGCCGCGGCTGATCGTCAGCGGCGATGGCGACCTCGACGGCGATGCGCCACAGATGGTGAGCGAGAGCACGCCGCTGACGGCGTCCGCACCGAAGAACTTCGCACCGCGGCTGATCGTCTCCGGTGATGGCACACCGACTTCGCTGCCGGTGGTTTCCGCTTCACCGCAGACCGTATCGGCGGCACCTCCCGGCAACTTCATGCCGCGGCTGATCGTCTCCGGTCGTGGTGAGTCGTCGAGGCCGCGCCGCGAGTTCGTCAGCCCGCCGCCGGTTGCAGTCGAAGATGTCGTGGTCGACGCCAGCGCTGCCGCACCGGCAAGCGAGGGCCCCGAGCAAACGCCGGACAACCCGGTGTAGGCACTGCCTCCTGCTGTCGTCAGAAAGCCCGCCGCAACCCGGCGGGCTTTTTTTGTGCTGCGGTGCTGTCCTCGGCCGCAGCCTGGCTGCGTTGACAATTTGTTGACCACAAGCAACCGCGATGGGTCGGCGCGCCAGAATCCCTGCCGACGCCGGCCATTCGCCCCTCTGATCGATTGACCAGGAGAGCAGCAATGATTTTCAGATCCGGTCTGCCGCAAGTTTCCGCGGTACTGGCAGTGGCGGTGATGGCCACCGCAGCCACCGTGCATACCAGCCGCTTGCCGGCCACCCCGGCAGCCAGCTGCCCGGCGGGTTACGAGGTGGAGAACACCCGGGCCTGGGCGCAGCGGCTCAATCCTTTCGCCGAGCCGAAGGTCTACGACGACCTCGTGCAGCAATACGGTCCGCGCCTCTGCGTCAGCAGCCTGGCACCCGAGAGCCTCGGGGATTATCTGGCCGTTGCCGATGCGCAGTCGACGCCCCGCAGCGCACCGCTGGCAGCGCCGCCACCGGGTGCGCTGCGCCAGGCGGTGCGCCAGAAACAGGCGCTGCTCAAGGCCGGCGCCCAGCAGAAGATCGCCGGTGCCGCAGGCACCTGGCAGGAATACGGCAGCGGGCCGCTGATGGCCAACGATCCGGCCTTCGGTCACACCTACGGCTACGGCTGGAGCGAACTCAATGGCCGGGTCGACAGCCTCGACTACGACCCCGAGGCCAAGCGCCTGTTCGCCAGCGTCGGCACCGGCGGCGTCTGGACCTCGGAAGACAATGGAGACAACTGGCGCTCGATTGGCGACAAGCTGCCCTCGCAGACCGTCGGCGCAGTCGCCTGGACCCCCGCCGGCGGTGGCACCGTGGTGGTCGGCGGCGGCGAGCCGCTGGTGGGCGGCGGCAACGTCTATGTCGGCCTGGGTGCCTACTGGTCGAATGACCTGGGTGCCACCTGGAACGAAGCCAGCGGTGTGCCCGAAGGCCTGATGACCACCCAGGTGGCGGTAGACAAGTCCAGGCCTGAAGTCGTCTACCTCGCCACCAGCCTCGGCCTGTTCCGCTCCACGGACGCAGGCCGCAGCTATGTCAATGTCCGGCTGCCCACCTCGCCGGAATGCGCGGGTGTGACCGAACTCGGCCCCTGCCGCTTCGCCAACGTGGTGTCGGACGTGGTGGTGAAAGAGCCCGGCGGCACCACCGACGAGGCCGGCGGCCAGGTGCTGGCGGTGGTCGGCTTCTACCGTTCCACCCGCAACTGGCTGGACGGCAAGCCCTATGTGCCGCAGGCCGGGCTGTATCGCTCCGACACCGGCGAACCGGACAGCTTCAGCTACCTGGATGTCGGCGGCGACGGAGTCAGCACCCTGGGCTTCGCGCCGCGCGAGCGGGTCGGCCGGGTCGAACTCGGCAATGCGCTCGGCCCCGACCAGAACCACAACTACGTCTACGCCCTGGTGCAGGACGCCATCGTCATCGCCGGCGGCGCACCCTACATCGATATCGAGGAAGAACGCGGCAGCAACTCGCTGGCGACTGCCCTGGTCAGCAATATCAACGGCGTCTACGTCTCGGCCGATTTCGGCGGCAGCTGGACCCGCGCGGCGGACTTCAACGAGATCGCCAACAACCCCAACAGCGGTTCCACCTTCGTGCCTCTCCGGGCGCTGCTGGCGCCGGGGGTGCAGTCCTGGTACGACCAGTGGATCAAGCCAGATCCCAGCCGCGCGCTGATGGGCATACCCACCCGCGTGCTGTTCGGGCTGGAAGAAGTCTGGGCCAATCGCCTGACACAGGTGCCGGTCAACGGCATTGCCCAGTCGGGGCCGGACGATTTCCAGGTGGTCGGCAAGTACGGCAATGCCATCACCTGCTTCCTGTCGGTGAACATTCCCGACCCGCCGGTTTGCGAGTTCCGCGACACGCCCGTGGGCGGCACCACCACCCACCCGGACCAGCACGAGGCCCTGTGGGTGCCGCAGGAAGATGGTGGCGTCTGCCTGTTCGTCGGCCACGACGGTGGTCTGAATCGCCAGTGTGTCGGTGCCAATGGCGAAGTCGCGCAGAGCGGCTGGGGTGACGGCGCCAACCGCGGCTTCAATACCCTGCTGCCCTATCACCTGGCAGCGGCCAAGGACGGCACCGTCTGGTGGGGTCTGCAGGACAACGGCTCCGGCAAGACCGAGCCCACCGGCCGCCGGATCATGACCTACGGCGGCGACGGTTTCTTCGTCGCGGTGGACCCCGACAACAGCGACACCGCCTATTCGGAAACCACCAACGGTTCGATGCGGGTGACGATCGATGGCGGCAAGATCTGGAAGAACCTCACCACCGGCCTGACCTCGGCACCGTTCTCGACGCCGTTCGCGATGGACCCACTGGATCCGAAGCATCTGATCATCGCCGGGCGCAACATCCGCGAGACGCTGGAGGGCCCCGACACCTGCCCCTTCGCCACCGAGAACCGCGCCTGCACCTGGCGGACGGTGTTCGATCTCGGCCCCTCGATCAACGACCCTGCCGTCAACCGCGTGCAGACTGCACTCGATCTTTACGGCTCGGCTGCCTATGTCGCCTTCTGCGGTCGTTGCTCGCTGGGCCTGAGGCCGGACCTGGGCTTCAACAACGGCATCGCCACCAACATCGGCGGTGACAAGCCACCCGCTGCCGGCAGCGTCGACGGCTGGCACGTCGCCACTGCGGCCGGCCTGCCGCAACGCTATATCACCGGAGTGGAGATCGACCCCGCCAACCCGAGTACGGTCTACCTGACGCTCGGCGGCTACTACGCCAACGCCCAGTGGTTCCCGCCCGGCTCCTACCAGGATGCGACGCCCAACATCGGCACCGGCCATGTGTTCAAGTCGACCGATGCCGGCGAGACCTTCACCGACATCTCCGGCAACCTACCCAATGTGCACACCACCACGGTGACGCTGCACGAGGGCCAGTTGCTGGTGGGCACCGACATCGGCGCGTTCATCTCCAGCGACACCCAGGGCAGCGACTGGGCACCGCTGGGCGGTGGGCTGCCGAATGCCATCGTCACCGCCCTGCAGGTCGCTCCCAACGACCCCAAACTGCTGTATGCCGCCACTTTCGGGCGCGGCATCTATGCGTACCGCTTTGCCAGTGCTCCGACCGTGCCGACGGACCCGACCACGCCGCCGGTGATCACGCCGGCTCTGGTGCCGAGCCCGACGCCGGGCGGGGTCGCCGAGGGCCGCTTCGGTGGCGGCGCAATGGGAGCCTTCGGTTTGCTGGTGCTGCTGCTTGCCAGCCTGACAGGCCACCGCGGGCGGCGCGGAATCCAGGGCAGGACAGCCGCCGCAGGTCCAGCCTGCGGCGGCCTCTTTCCGTAACTAGCGAGCGGCGAAGTGTGCCGCCAGCGCGGCGAGGTCTTGTTCGGTATCCACACCGCGCGGCGGCGGCTGGTCGGTAAATCCAACCTTGATGCGAAAGCCGTGCGTCAACGCCCGCAGCTGCTCGAGTGCCTCGCAGGTTTCCAGCGCCGCCGGCGGCAGGGCACTGAACTCGGCCAGCGCGCCGACCCGATAGGCATACAGGCCGATGTGCCGATGCGCCAGCCCTGTGGGCAGCAGCGGTGCGGCGGCACTGGAACCGTCTCGCTGCCAGGGGATCGGTGCGCGCGAAAAATACAGCGCATAGCCACGCCGGTCGCACACCACCTTCACCACGTTGGGGTTGGCGAAATCGGCGGCGTCGTGGATGGCGTGCCCGAGAGTAGCGATGTGCGCCTCGCCATCGTCGGCCAGCAGCGCGGCGGCCTGCACGATCAGCGCCGGCGGCATCAGCGGCTCGTCACCCTGAACATTGACGACGATGGTGTCGGCAGCCCAGCCCCGCTGGCGGGCGACTTCGTTGGCGCGGTCGGTACCGGACTGGTGGCTGGCGTCGGTCATCGCCACCAGCGCACCAAAGCCCCTGCAGACGGCAGCCACCTCGTTGGCATCGGTGGCGATGGTGACGCTGGCGGCACCCGCGGCCAGCGCCGCCTCCCACACCCATTGCACCACCGGCTTGCCGGCCAGCAGCCGCAGCACCTTGCGTGGCAGGCGGGTGGAGCCCAGCCGCGCCGGGATCACCACATGGAAAGGCGCTGCGCTCACAGCGTGGCGAGCTCGACATCGCTGAGCGTGCGCGCCTCGTCCTCGAGCATCACCGGCACCCCGTCGCGGACCGGATAGGCGAGGCGCGAGGCGCGGCACCAGAGTTCCTGCTGCGCCGGCTTGAATACCAGCGGCGCTTTGGTGACCGGGCAGACCAGGATGTCGAGCAGGCGTTTGTCCATTTTCTTGAGCAGCGGAGAGGGGGATGGGAGACGGCGCTATTCGCGGCGCAGGATGCGATCAACCAGCTGGTTGGCCCACCAGCTGGCGTGGAAGCTTTTCTCCACCGCGCCACGGTCGTAATGCTGCTCCAGCCATTCGCGGAACGGAGTGCCGTGGGCGGCATGGTGCTGACGGTAGGTTTCGAAAAAGTGATCGAGCACGCCGGTCTTGGCCTGTCTGACATGGCCGTGACGCCAGAACTCCATCTGCTTGATCGCCTCTTCGTACGGCGCGTTTTCCTTCAGCAGCAGATACAGCGTGCTGGCCAGCCCGGCGCGATCCGCACCGGATTTGCAGTGCGCGAGGATGGGCTTGGGCAGGCTGTCGAACAGCAGGTCGAGGCCGAGAATGGCATCGCGGTGCGGCGCCTCGCGCGAGCCGATTGGCAGATGCACAATCGGCAGGCCGATCTGCCGGCAGGCTTCCCACTCCAGCACATTGCTGCCCAGATGCGGCTCGATGCCGCGCAGGCTGATGATGCTGGCGATGCCGGCCTTTTTGGCGGCGCGCACCTGGTACGGCATCGGGTGAGCCGAACGGAACAGATCCCTGCCCACCGGCGAGCGCAGGTTGTAGAAAAAGCGGAAGAACGAGTGGTCGACGAAAATCGAGTTGAGCCACACCACGAAGCGCCGCCAGCCGGTCAGCGGCGCGATGACGGGGGGCGCCAGCGGCGCGCGGGGGGTAATCTTCGGAGCGGTCATGGTGTTGCGCAGGGCTGCATGTCAGGGGCCGCTGCGGTGCAGCGCGAGGAGTGAACGCAGGCATTCTTGCACACGCGCATGTGCATCCCGTGAAAGCCTGGCAGTGACCGGCACGCACCACAGCGCGCGGCTTCTCGGCAGCTTCAGGGCGCTGCATTTCACCGCGTCCTTTTCGGTCATCAGCAGCGGTGCATCGCCTGCAATGGCCAGGTCCTGCAGGGTGAAATCATGATGATCGGCGAACGGGTGCGCGCGCACTGCGATGCCCCGCGCCGACAGCAGCTCGAAAAACCGTTGCGGATTGCCGATGCCTGCCAGCGCCTCCACCGTCTGGCCGGCAAACGCGGACAGCGCACGGTGCTCGCCGGTGTGCAGCTCGAGCGCCTGATCGGCCAGCAGGTCGAAACGCAGTGCCTGACTGCCATAGCCGCCAGCCTCCGCACCATTGACCAGAACCAGTGCGCACTGCGCCATCCGCGCGGGCGGTTCGCGCAGGGGGCCGGCTGGCAGCCGGTGGCCGTTGCCGTGGCCGCGAGCGCCATCGACCACGCAGACTTCCAGATCGCGGGCCAGCGCGTAGTGCTGCAGGCCATCGTCGCAGAGCAGCACATCCAGTTCTGGATGTGCCGCCAGCAGAGCCCGTCCCGCTGCCACCCTTGAAGGGGCGACACAGACCGGCACACCGGCGCGCCGGGCGATCAGCGCCGGTTCGTCACCGGCCTGCCGCGCCGGCGTTTCTGGCGTCACCAGCAGCGGGAACGGCCCTGCCCCGCCGTAGCCGCGCGACAGCACGCCGGGCCTGGCGCCCAGCTGCTGCAGCATCTCGATCAGTGCGAGAGTGACCGGTGTCTTGCCGGTGCCGCCGACGGCAACGTTGCCGACGACGATCACCGGCACCGGCAACCGGGTGGCGCCGGCTTTGCGTCGCTGCGCGAGACCGTCCGCGACCAAGGCGTAGAGCGGCTCCAGCAGTCGCAGCGTCCTAGGCGGCGGCGTCGGGCGCCACCAGATTCTCTCCAGCGCGGCAACGAACCGGCTGCTCACGCGAGCAGGGTTTCCGGTGTGGTTGCGGGCACTTCTTGGGTGTCGCGGAACTGCAGGCGATGTAGGGCGGCATAAGCGCCGTCACGGGCGAGCAGCTCGGCGTGAGTTCCCTGTTCGACCACCACGCCATCGTGCATCACCACGATCAGGTCGGCGCTCTGGATGGTCGACAGGCGATGCGCGATGACCAGCGTCGTGCGGCCCTGCTTGAGGGATTCGAGGGCGGTCTGGATCAGCCGTTCGCTCTCGCTGTCGAGCGCGGAAGTCGCCTCGTCGAGAATCAGGATCGGCGCGTTCTTGAGCAGGGCGCGGGCGATGGTGATGCGCTGGCGCTGGCCGCCGGAGAGCATCACCCCGGCCTGGCCGATGGGGGTATCGAGTCCCAATGGCAGCTTCTCGATGAACTCCCAGGCATTGGCACCGCGCGCGGCGGCTTCGATCTGCGCCGGGGTGGCATCGGCCTGGCCGTAGCCGATGTTCTCGCCGACGGTGGCATTGAACAGCACGATGTTCTGATCGACCAGCGCCAGCTGCTGGCGCAGGCTTTTCAGCGGGTAGTCGCGCAGGTCGTGGCCGTCGAGCCGCAGCAGGCCTTCGCCGGGGTCGTAAAAGCGCGGGAGCAGCGACAGCAGGGTCGACTTGCCCGAGCCGGACTTGCCGACGAAGGCGACCGTCTTGCCGGCCGGGATGTCGAGCGTCACGCCGGCCAGCGCCAGCGCCGCCTCGTCGGAGTATCGGAAGCGCACGTTCTCGAAGCGCAGCGCGCCCAGCGCCCGCTTCAGCTCGCGGGTGCCGGTATCGCGCTCGCGCGGACGGTCGAGGAAGTGAAAGATGTTGGCCCCCGCCACCAGCCCCCGCTGCAGGCGTTCGGAGATGTTGCTGATGTTGGAGATCGGCCCCCGCAACGACAGCATGGCGACCACGAAACTGGTGAAGGTGCCGGCCGACATTTCCTTCAGCATCTCCGGCCGCGTGGCCATGAACACCAGCGAGGAAATGCCGATCGCGGCGATGAACTCCAGCAGCGAGTAGCTCAGCGCGCCGTTGCCCGCAAGCTTGATCGAGAGCTTCTTGAACCGCTCGTTGATCTCTCCGAAATGCTTCAGCGCAAAGCCCTCGCCGCCGTAGATCTTGACCACCCGGCGGCCGGTGATGGCCTCATCAGCCGCATGGCCGATGCCACCGACCGAGCTTTGCAGCGACTGCTGCAGACGGCGGAACCGCTTGTTGACCCAGCTCACCGACAGCGCCAGCAGCGGCGCCATCACCAGTACGTAGAGCGTCAGTTTCCAGCTGGTATAGAACATCAGGCCCAACAAGCCGATGGCGGTGAGGCCGTCCTTGACGATGGCGGTGGTGACCCCCATGGCGGCATCAGAGAGTGCGTTGGCCTGAAAAGTCAGGCGAGTCTGCATGTCCGAATTGGTGGAGCGGTCATGGTGGGTCACCGGCACATGCAGCAGGTGGTCGAACACCTCCAGGCGCAGCCTCGACACCACGCGCTGCCCGACCACCGCCATGCCAACGGTCGACAGGTAGCCTGCCACGCCGCGCACCAGAAACAGTCCCAGGATGGCAACCGGCAGCCAGCGGATCACCTGCGGGTCCTGCTGCACGAAAGTGCCGTCAACCAGGGGCTTCATCAGCCGCGCGACGGTGACATCGGTACCGGCGAACAGCACCATGCCGATCACTGCCAGCAGAAACACCCGCCAGTGCGGAACCGCATAGGCGAGCAGGCGGCTGTAGACCTTGCCGGCACGGTATTCGGGGGTGGAGAGCAGGTCCATTGTCATCGCGGTCGAATCAGGAGATGCATGGTAGCAACTGCACTCCGCTACGATTTGACCACCCTCGCCCCACCCGAAAGGCCGCCATGAGTGCCCCTGCCAGAACCCTGTTCGAGAAAATCATCGCCCGCGAAATCCCGGCTACCGTTGTCTACGAGGACGAGCACTGCATCGCCTTCAAGGACATCAATCCCTGTGCACCGCTGCACACGCTGCTGATACCCAGAAAACCCTTGTTGCAGTTGAGCCAAGCGACCGCCGAGGATCAGGCCCTGCTCGGCCACCTGCTGCTCACCGCCACCAGGGTCGCCGCCCTCGAGGGCCTGGGCGACGCCTACCGGGTGGTGATCAACAACGGTGCCAAGGCCGGGATGAGCGTGCCGCATCTGCACCTGCACATCATTGGCGGCAGGCCGCTGAAATGGCCGCCAGCCTGAGGGCCCAACATGAAACCCTTGCTGATCGCCTGCCTGCTGGGCTTTTGCCGCCTCGCGCCGGGTGCAGAAGCCGAGGTCACCGCTCTCGAAGCGCGCATGAATGCCTGTCCGGGCATGGCGACATGGCAACAGGCAAGAGAGGCCGAAAGCACCCAGCGCGCAGCCCGGCGCAAGCCACCCACCAAGCCCGCACTGCGCACCGAACTGCTGGCCCTGATGGCAAGGGATCAGGCCGTGCGCATGGTCTTCATCACCGCGCACCGCGATCCGACGGCGGCTGAACTTGCGACGATGCGCAGCACGGATGACCGGCATCAGGAGCGCATCCAGTCACTGATCCGTGAACAAGGCTTCCCCAGCGCCGCCGAGGTGGGGGCCGATGGCAGCAACGCCGCTTTCCTGCTGGTGCAGCACGCCAGCGATGTAGCATTCCAGGCCGAGGCGCTGGCGGCGATGGAGCCCCTGCTGGCCGCCGGTGAAGTCTCCCGCGCCGACTATGCCCTGCTGTTCGACCGGGTGAGTCTGGCGCTGGGCAAGCCGCAACGGTACGGCAGCCAGCTGAAGGGGCAGGACGGCATCAATGTGCTGGAACCGCTCGAAGACCCCGCGCAGCTCGATGTGCGCCGTCAACAGATGTGGCTGCCGCCGATGGCCGCCTATGCCTGCATGATGGAAATCGTCTACGGCCGCCCGCTCGATCTCTCTGCGCTCAAGGCTCCATAAGCCGTGCCCCAGCCGCGCAAGATCATCCACATCGACATGGATGCGTTCTACGCCTCCGTCGAACAGCGCGATGACCCCACCCTGCGCGGCCGACCGGTGGTGGTGGCCTGGAAAGGCGCGCGCTCGGTGGTGTGCGCCGCCTCATACGAGGCCCGCCAGTTCGGCGTGCGCTCGGCGATGCCCGCGATGCGCGCCGAGCGGCTGTGTCCGCAGGCGGTATTCGTGCCGCCCGACTTCAACCGTTACCGCACCGCCTCGCGTGCCGCACGCACGATTTTCGCACGCCATACCGACCTCATCGAACCGCTGTCGCTGGACGAGGCCTACCTCGATGTCACCCTCCACAAAACCGGCCTGCCGAGCGCCACCGAAGCTGCCAGCCAGATCCGGCAAGCCATCAAGGACGAGCTGCAGCTGACCGCCTCGGCTGGCATCGCCCCCAACAAGTTTCTCGCCAAGATCGCCTCGGACTGGAACAAGCCGAACGGCCAGTGGGTGATCCGTCCGGAGCAGGTGCTGGACTTTCTCACTCCCTTGCCGGTGGGTCGCATCCCCGGTGTCGGCAAGGTGATGGAGGGCAAGCTGAATACCTTGGGCATCGACACCGTCGGTGCGCTGAGAGGCTGGGAGCTGGCTTTGCTCGAACAACAGTTCGGCAAGTACGGCCGGAGGCTCTACGAGCTGGCACGCGGTATCGATGAGCACGTCGTGGAGCCAAACCGCCCCACCCAGTCGATCTCCGCCGAAGACACTTTCGCGCAGGACGTACCGCTCGCAGAGACCGAAGCGACGTTGCGGCGGCTGGCAGAGAAAGTCTGGTCCGCCTCACGCAAGGAGCGACTGATCGGACACACCGTGGTGCTCAAGCTCAAGACCGCACAGTTCAGGATCATCACCCGCAGCCTGACACCGCCGACACCGCCCAAGTCCTGCGCGGCGCTAACCGACATCGCGCTGTCGCTGCGCAGCCGGGTCGTGAATGAGACCGCGCTCTACCGGCTGGTCGGCGTAGGCCTCGCCAATTTCCGCGAACCTGCGGTACCAACCACACAGCCCGCCTTGTTCTAGCCCTACTTGCCGATGTTCTTCTCAAGAAACGCTGCGAGCTTTTCATACAGCTCGACGCGGTTGTCCTCGTTGAAAAATCCGTGTCCCTCGTCTCGTTTTGTCAGCCAGTCATAGGGGTAATTGCGCTTTTGCAGTGCGCTACGCAACAGCTCGGCCTGATTGATAGGCACGCGAATGTCATCCTCTCCGTGCACGATCATCAGCTGCGCTTTCAACTGGTCAATGTAGGTCAGCGGCGATTGCCGGGCACGCTCCGTTTCAGTTTTGGCGATGCTGTCGCCAAAGTAGGCTCGCCCTCCCTCGGAGTTGGCGGCATCGGAATCCTTCACCAGTCGGTTCAAGTCGTAAACCCCGGCGTACGCAATCGCACAGCGATAAAGATCAGGCTCGCGCACGACACTCATCAGTGCCGCATAGCCCCCGTAACTGGCACCAAAAATACACAGCCGCTTGCCATCGGCGATGCCCTGCTGCACCACCCAGCGGGTGCCATCGCTGATGTCGTCGATCATCTTGCCGCCCCATTCCCCAAACCCGGCTTTCTCAAAATCGGTGCCATAGCCACCGGAACCGCGAAAGTTCACCTGCAGTACTGCGTAGCCACGGTTGGCAAGAAACTGGGCGTCGGCATCCCATTGCCAGCCGTCGCTGACGCCAATCGGCCCGCCGTGCGGCAACACCACCATCGGCAGGTTTTTTGCTGGCTTGCCGTTGGGCAGGGTCAGAAAGCCCTCGATCTTCAAACCATCCCGAGCCGGATACTCGATAGGCCGCACGCTGGCCATGAGCGCCGGGTCGAGCCAGCTCTGCGCGGCAAACAGGAAGTTGGCCTGGTTGGTGGCCGCGTCGTAAGCATAGTACTCGCCGGAATTGTGGTCGCTGTAAATGTAGAACAAGAGCCGCTGGTGATCGCGGGTAGCATCGGCGAGATACACGATCTGTTCTGGAAACTGCGTTTGCAGCGAGGTTAGAACTTGCGCCTCGATGGGTTTCTCGTCGATCAGCGAGACCCGCGCCTGACTGCCGCTGGCATAGGCATAAGGCCGGTCATCGGCAGTGAAATATACATACTGCAATTCTGTTGCGGGCTTGCAGAGCAGTTCTTTGCCAGGGGCTGCGGCGGCCGGCGACTCCGGGAACGCCCATTCCATCAGGCAGCTCTGATTGCCCTTCTGCGCCGCCAGAAAATAGGCGCGGCGACCGTCGCGGCTGACTCGCAGGGTGTGCAAGCGCTCCGCAGCGATGTTCACGGGCTGCCATTCCTGCTTGGCATCCTGCCAGTAGGGTTTCGAGTAATACTCACTGCCACGGGTACCACTCACCAGCCGCACGCGGCCGCTGGCATCGGCAAAAAACGCTTCCACTGCCGCAAGCTCAGGGGTATCTACCCGCTGCCTGCGGGCCGTCATCACGTCGATGCGA
This sequence comes from Stagnimonas sp., assembly GCA_046598075.1. Classification (GTDB taxonomy): domain Bacteria; phylum Pseudomonadota; class Gammaproteobacteria; order Nevskiales; family Nevskiaceae; genus Stagnimonas. The sequence goes on along the minus strand of JBKJJE010000059.1, from coordinate 5,993 downwards.
TACAAAGCTCTCGAATCGGTCTGGTAATAACGGCCATCGACAGTCGATTGCGTATCGGTAGTTACCGAAATGAGCGCACTACCCGGCACATCCGGCAGCGGATTTTCCAGCAGTGCAAAGCCCTGCTCGGCCTGCGCGCCCATTTTGATGCGGGTGTGCGCAGTACCCTGCTGACCATCAAACCCGTACAGGTATCGCTTGTCGGTACCATCGGCATTGACGGCAAAGATTTCGCCATTGAGCCGGACTGCATCCGCAGCACCCTCTTGGATGCCGACCTGGATGATGAGACGTTGATTAGACGTCCAGTTGATGCCGCCAATCACCCGGTCATCCTGCAAGCGCAAGCCCGACACCAGCTTGCGTTCCGGTAGGGTGTATACCAGCAGCGCGAACTCGGCGCCGACTCTGGCGCTGGTCGCCAGGTAGCGACCATCGGGAGACATCCTGACCGTATGAAAAGTCGGAAAGCGCGCGAACGCGCGCGCGGGAATCGGGGTGCCTGGCGGCGCGGCCGCAGGCACCTGCGCCAGCAGCGTGCCACTGAACCAGCTGATCGCCAGAGCCCCCATGAACTTGACTGTCATCACGCACTCCCCGTGCTAACTGCTGTTCTTCTGCGCCGGATCATATGACGGCCAGTCTTCAGGGAATAGTAGGCACCAGCTGCGCCGCATCCACCCGTGACTCGAACCAGTTCACCCGCCAGTCCAGGTGCGCGCCGGTAACCCGGCCGGTCTTGCCGATCAATGCGATCCGTTCACCCTGCTTCACGGTCTGGCCCGGCTGCACCAGGATCTTCGAGAGATGCAGGAAGGCGCTCGATACGCCGTGGCCGTGGTCGAGGTAGAGCGTGCCGCCACTGAAGAACATGTCCGGATTCACCAGGCTGACGATGCCATCGGCGGGGGCCACCACCGGCGCTCCGACCGGGCCCGCCACATCGACACCGTAGTGCGGCTGCTTGGGCTCGCCGTTCAAGATGCGCTGGCTGCCGAACACTCCGGTGATCGGGCCGCGGGCGGGCCAGATGAAGGATTGGAACACGTAGTCCACTGCCGTATCGCGAGCACGTGCCGCGCGGTTGCTGGCGGTCTCGCGCGCGATGCGCGCATCCATTTCGGGATCAGGATTCACCTGCTTGGGCGGCAGGCCGTTGAGCTTCTGGATCGCATAGCTGCGCTTGGCCACCGGGTAGCGCAGCGTGCTGGGGGCACCGCCGGGTGGCGTGAGGATGAGCGTGGCTTCGGCGGCGGCGTCACGGTCGAGCCCGAACACAAAGCGCCCCTCGCTGGCCAGCTGGAGGAGCTGGCCGTTGACGGTCACGCGGGTGCCGGGCGTGGTCTGGCCAAAGATCAGGCTGCCTTGCTGAAACTCGCCCCTCAGCACCAGCTTGGGCGTTTCCTGCGCATCGGCTTGCAGTGCCAGCAGAACAGTGGCGATGAGCACGACTCGCCGATGAAAACTCAATACGCCCAAGGGGTCGTTCCTCTTTCAATAATTGACGGTGAGGACCAGGCTATCGGTGTAGCCACCGGAGGTCGCTGGCTGCTGCGCGAGGATACGACCATAGACCGTCTTGCTGTCGCTGCCGGAAACCAGCACTGGCAGCCCCAGTGGCCCCTGCAGCAGGATGCTGCCGCTCACCCCGGTGGTGTTGTCCCACACCGTGGCATATCCGCTCGTGGTGTAGAGGTTGTAGGGCAGGCTTTTGCTGGTCAAGCTCATGGCGCGGCTGGCGGTATTGCCGGAGTTGCCGCCCGACAGCAGGATGCTGTAGCTCACCGTGCTGCTGCCACCACTGCCGAGCAGGGCCGAGCAACTTACGGTCACCGAGGTATTTGCACTGGTGGGCGAGGCCGATATCGGGTTGTAGTTGCCGAACGCGATCGTGACATTGGCGACCGTGCAGGTGGCGGCCAGAGCCGGAGCTGAAGCCAGCCACAGGCAGCAGGCTGCGAGCGCAGTGGCGATTGACTTTCGGCCACTCATGGCGCGGCCTGCAGGCAGGCGGTGGCCTTGGCCTGCAAGGCAGTCACCCGCACGCGGCTGCTGCAACTGCCGCCTGCCCAACCCGCCTCCAGGCCGTGTTCGCCAGTACCCAGCTCGGCGTAGACCAGACCGTCGTAACCCACCGGCAGTGGCAGCGGCTGGCCATCGAGCCGGAGCAGGGTACCGGCCGCAATCGGAACACCCTGACTATCGACGAGACGAAACGCCTGCGATTTTTCGGCGCTCACGGCAAACCGCACGCTGACACCCGCATTGGCCGGCGGTACGGTGCGGCTGTCGGCACTGAGCAGGCTCACGCCCATGGGCAGATCATGGTCATCGATGCTCAGCTGGTTGGCAGTGAACGGCAGCAGGTCGGGCACCAGCAGGCGGCCCCCTGCCCCGGTGGTGCCAACCAGCTGATTCTCGCGATAGACATGCACGCCCGCGACCTCGCCGGTCTCCACGGCGGCAAAGCTCTGCTGAACGGGGCGGGTCCAGTAGCTGTGGCCATCGAGCAGCGCGATGCCGGTCTGCACCGAGGCACTGGCGGCTGCATGCGAGCCGAAGCCGGCGGCACCAAGGCCGAAGCTGCCACGCTCGGTGGCAACCGCAACCTGCGCTTGGCGGATGCCCTTATCGCGGCCATCCGCCGCCGCCCCGTACGACCAGCCCAGCTTGCCATCCGGGCTGTGCTGCACGCCAAAGCTAGCTGCGCCGGCGCGCTCATCCTGCGTCCACTGCACGCCGCCGCTGGTGCCACGGCCAAAAATCGCCGAGAAGCCGATCACGACGTTATCGCCACCTGAGCCGGCCAGCGCGTGCAGAGCGCTGGCATAGGCCTGCACTCGCGGGCCGAGGCTGCGGCTGTAGGCTATGCCGGCGAGGCGCGCGCCTTGACCCCCACCTTGACTGTTCCAGCTCTGCTCCGAGACATACAGCAGGCTCACGCTGCCTGCGGCATGCAGATTGAGCGAAGCTCTGGCGGCATCCGAAAAATGTAGCGCCCCGGGTGCGCGGCCCAGATCGCCATAGGCGCGGGTGGCTAGACGACGGCGCAGGCCGACGCTGAACTGCTGCTCGGTATGTTCGATGGCAATGGTAGCGATGCCACCCCAGCCCGCCTCAGTATGAGCTGCGGCGGCGCTGATGCTGATTACACCATAGGGGGCTGCGATCCAGTCCAGCTCGCCGCCGAGTTGGCTGCGCTGGGCTGAACCCACTGCCCGCAGCACGCCAGTGAGGTTGTTTTGCAGCCCGCGTTGCAGTGTCGCGCCGACAAAGGCCTGCCGGTATCGATCGTGGCTGGTCGCAAAGTTTTGCCGCAGCAGCCCGGCCTCGAAAGTGTTGGCCGTAAGGCCTTCAGCAAGCAAGCGCGGCGAGGTGTAAAACGACTGCCGCACCGTCTGCTCGCGGCCCAGCGCATCGCGCACCACCACGCTCAGCTCGCCCAAGCCGGTGAGCGTCGGCACGCTGTCGAAGCGAAAATTGCCGGGCTGGAGATTCTGCTGAGACTGCCGCTGGCCGTTGACGTAGAGCTCGGCGGTGGATGGCAGCGCCGCTGAGCCAGCGATGGTCGGCAGCGGGAAAGTGATGCGATCCGGTTGCAGGCTGAAGTCGGCACCCCACTGGATGCCGCCAAAGCGCGCAGCCGATTCCCAGTCCGCGCCGCGGGTGACGCTGTCGCCCAACGTCAGCCGCATCGCCTCGGCGGGGTTGTCGTGTGTCCAGCGGGTGTCGAGCCGCTGCAATCGACGGTTGTTGACGAAGAAGCCGCTACGGCCGCTGCCAGCCGCCGAGAACACCCCGACATCGACCAGGCCATTAACGGTATTGGCACCTGCGAGGCCTCCGTACTGGGCATCGAGGTTGAGAAAACCGCCATGACCTGCGACCGAAACCGGCAAGGGCGCTGGGCGATCCAGCGTGGTGACCTGCAGGCGCTCCGGATCGGCGTCGATCCACAGCTCGGCCGAGCAGCTGTCAAGCCGCATCGCAAAATCGGCGTGAGGCTTGAGAGGCACCCAGTGCTCCCCGTCGGCCGAGGTTTCGGTCTCTGCTGCAGCACGCTGCGTCCAGCGTGCCCACTCGGCCCGGGGCGCGCGCCAGACGCCGTCGTGGCCCATCAGCAGCAGTGCCTCGTGCGGCGGCAGGCCGGGTTGGTGATGTACCGAGAGCAGCGCACGGGCGCCGGCCGAGGGCACCACTGGCACCCCATCACGGGGACAGGCGCTGTCGGCAAACCAGGAACCGGGTGCGGCCACGCCGCGCAGAGGACTCGTGAGACAGAGCAGCGCTGCAATCAGTCGCAGGGCTTGGTCATTGCGCACGGACGTCCAGGTCGCTCACGGACTGGCGTGGTGTTCCCGACAGGCTCAGCTGAAGTCTGCCAGGTGGCACTGCCTCATCGGCCTTGAGCGTAAGCTGCCGCTGCTCGCCCGGAAACAGATAGATCGGCCCCGCCAATTGCATCAGAACCGGGCTGCCATTGCCGCGGCTGAGCTTGAGCTCGTCGAGCCGCTCGGTGACGTTGCCGAGATTGCGAACCTGCAATTGCACACCCGCCTCCTGGCTGACGGCACTCCAGGCCAGCTCTTGATGCACGCTGACTGGCTTGCGCAGCAGCGGCATGCTGACGCGAAGGCGCATGGCAATGGCCAGCTGACCACCCTCGCTGACCTCATCGTTTGCGACGACGGGCTGCATCACCGGCACCTCCTCGATCACCACCCGCCACTGGGCTTCGCTGGCATTGGGCAACTGGGGCTGCAAAAACCCGATACGCACGATCTGACTGGCACCACCCCCGGCGAGCTTGAACAGCGGCGGCGTCACCACCACGCCATCGGCTTCGGTGACGTCGGTGAGTCGCTCCTCGCCGTTTTCGTGCGCCCAGCGATAGAGACGAACCTGCAACAGCGTCGATGCCGCACCGTGGTTGCTCACCACCACCGAGGTCGAGCTTTGCGGCGCGCGTACTTCGAGCCGGATCGGGTTGACGCTGAAACTACCGGCGGTCGCCGTGCCTGCGGTGGCCAGCAGCCCGGTGATCACGACCACGATGAGGATCAGACCGCGCATGGTCGTCTCCAAGCCTGTCGGGATCAGTAGGTGACAGTGATGGCGACCGTATCGGCATAGGTGCCGGTCGGCACCGCCTCACCAGTGGGAATTTGGCCATAGACGGTGATGGTGTTGGCCAGGGTGACCGCAGATGAGGTCGCGTCCAAGGTATCGGTGCCCGGTGTGTTACCCCAGTTGAGGGTGCGGCCGGAATCACGGTAGATACGATAGCCCAGCGTGTTGGCACCGCTGGTAAGTTTGCGCAATGAAACCGTAGCACCGCTGCCAGCACCGGCCGCCATGCCGATTTGATAGGCGGTACCCAAGGTGCAGGTGAGCGTGACCGTGGTCGAGCCATTGAGCGCCGTGCTGGAACTCGGGTCGTACACCCCGAAGGCCAGCGTGCCGTTGGAGATCAGGCAGGCACTGGCAACAGTGGCCGATACCGTGAGCGTGCCGGACGTGGTCGCGGCGAGACTCTGCTCGGAGCCAAGGGCGGCGACCGCCGCTAATGCCAGCATCGGAAGCCTGCAAGTATTTAGATTGGACACGGGACTCTCCAGCAGTGCGTAAAGGAAACGCACTTTCGTAAACTGGTATCGACCGTTATCCGAGCAAAATGCAGCTTGCAGCGACAGACGGCGCCGATTTGTCGCGGCGACGGCGCTGGATCACCCCAAAAAATGGCCATGCCTCAAGAAAGACATGGCCACGCGATGCATCGGCGGCAAAATTCAGGCCGCCTTGCCCTGCCCTGCCAGCACCGCTGCAGCCTCGGCCAGCGTCAGCGTCTCTTGCCGCTCACTGCCCAGGCGACGCAGGGTGACGGTTCTCTCTTCCGCCTCCTTGCGCCCCACCACCGCAATCACCGGGATCTTCTGCAAGCTGTGCTCGCGGATCTTGTAGGTGATCTTCTCGTTGCTGGTGTCGGCCTCGGC
>JBKJJE010000090.1:0-40446 GCA_046598075.1 Stagnimonas sp. | reverse complement strand
GTGCTGCACGAACAGCGTCAGCCGCTCGGGGCCTTCGTCCTTGCTGCGTTCTTCCAGCCAGACATCGCAACCGGCAATCGGCTTGATGCCGGCATTCTCGGCAGCCTTGTAGAACTTCACCATCGCGAACAGATTGTTGGTATCGGTGATGGCGAGCGCAGGCAACCCCAGTTCGGCGGCACGCGAGGTGAGTGTCGCGCCCTGCCCGCCGCCCTTGCGCTTGGGCGGCTCGATGCGGACGATGCCGTCGGTGAGCGAGTACTCGGTATGCAGGCGCAGGTGGACGAAGCTCATCAGGCGGCGCCCTGTGAGGGGTGAAGAGTGAGGGGTGAGGAAAAGCGCAGTCGCACCTGGGCGCAGGGGGCAAAACTCATGCGATGTGCCTCGCTGGGCCCCAGCCGGCGCAGCGCCGCCAAATGTTGGGCCGTGCCATAGCCCTTGTGCTGGGCAAATCCATATCCCGGATGCACTGCGTCGAGCCGCCACATGTCGGCATCGCGCGCCACCTTGGCGAGAATGCTCGCCGCCATGATTTCCTCGTGCAGAGCATCGCCGCCGACCACACAACGGGTGCTGATACCCAACTTCGGGTCGATGTTGCCATCGACCAGACACAGCGAGGGCTTCAGGTGCAGTGCCTCCACGGCACGGCGCATGGCCAGCAGATTGGCTTGCAGGATGTTGAGCCGGTCGATCTCCTCGACGCTGGCGCTGGCAACCGCGAACGACAGGGCGCGGGTCTGGATCAGCGGACACAGGCGCTGGCGTTGGGCAGCGCTCAATTGTTTGGAGTCGGCGAGGCCCGCAATGCCGTGATCGGCGGGCAGGATCACCGCTGCCGCAAACACCGGCCCGGCCAGGCAGCCGCGTCCGGCTTCGTCAATCCCTGCAATTGCCTCGAGATCCAGTTTCTGCATGCGGCTAGCCTGCCTTGTTTGCGACGCGATGGGCAGTCTTGACTCAGAGCAGTTTGGCGATCGCGGCCGCCGCCAGGGTACCGGCCTCGCGGCGCAATTCCTGGTGTACGGCGGCGAAGGCTGCCGTCTGCGCCTGACCAGCTGCGGCATCCAGCAGCAGTGGCCGCAGCTCAGCGGCCAGCGCGGTGGCCGTGCACTCTGCCTGCAGGCATTCCGGCACCACGGTTCGGCCACAGAGCAGGTTCGGCAGGCTGACGTTGTCGATCTTCAGCCAGCCCAGGGTCCTGAGCAGAAAGTGGGTGAATCCGGCGACCCGGTAGCCGACCACCATCGGCCGGCCCAGCAGCAGGCATTCGAGCGTGGCGGTGCCGCTCGCCAGCAGCACCACATCGGCCGCCTGCATGGCGTGGCGGGACTGGCCCGGCAACAAGGTCCAGGTCACTTGCGGGGCATGCTGGCGGATGGCGGCCTGCATCAATGCGGCGAGGCTGGGTTTGGCGACGGGCGTGACCACTTGCAGGCCGGGGATGTCACGCACCAGCAGCGCGACCGCCTGTGCAAAAGGTTCGGCCAGCTTGCCCACTTCGCCACCGCGACTGCCCGGCAGCACCGCCAGCGTCGGCGCTTCGGCCAGGCCCAGCAGCTGGCGGCCGCCAGCTGGCGTCACCGCATCGTCGAGCTGGTCGGCCAAGGGGTGGCCGATGTAGGCCGCAGGCACGCCATGCCTGGCGTAGAACGCGGTCTCGAACGGGAACAGGCAGAGCATCAGATCCACTGCCTTCTTGATGCCATGCACCCGGTTCTCGCGCCAGGCCCAGACGCTGGGGCTGACCAGGTGCACGGTCTTGATTCCACGCGCCTTCAGGCGGCGCTCGAGGCCGAGGTTAAAGTCCGGGGCGTCGATGCCGATCAGCACATCGGGCCGCTCGGCGGCATAGCGTTCGATCAGCGCGGCACGCAGCTTTAACAGGCGCGGAATCGCCGGCAGCACCTCGGCGATGCCCATCACCGACAGGGTTTCGATGCTCGCGTAAGCCTCGCAGCCTTCAGCCAGCATGCGCGGGCCCGCCACACCGCTGAAGCGGGCTTGCGGATAGCGCACCTTCAGGGCGCGGATCAGCGCCGCGCCGAGGATGTCGCCGGAGAGTTCGCCAGCAATGAGTGCGAAGTGGGGCATGTCACAGGTCATGGTAATGCCGCTTGAAAAGCTGCTTTAACCGCAGATTTCACAGATTTCGCAGATAAATGAGTTGCTGCCCATCTGTGAAATCTGCGGTGCATGTCGTTGATCTAGACGCGAAGCACTCATCGGCAAGGTTCAGCCTCTGGCCAGGGGCCGTTTGCCTGAGTTGATGAACTCGCTCATCAGCCGCACATGCGGCGAGCTTTCAGCCATCAGCGCAAGCTCCGCCTTCACCTCGGCCATCACCTTGCCGGAGCGGTAGATGAGTTTGAAGGCTTCTTCGATCGGCTCGATCTCGGCGGGTGTAAAGCCGCGCCGCCTGAGGCCCTCCTTGTTGATGGCGCGGGCATCGGCCGGCGTGCCTTGCACCATCACGAACGGCGGCACGTCGCCGGAGAGACCCGATGCATAGGCCGTGAAGCCGTGCGCACCGATACGGCAGAACTGGTAGATCAGGGTGTAGCCGCCGAGGATGACGTGATCGCCGATCTCGACGTGCCCGGCGAGCGAGGCGTTGTTGGCGAACACGGTGTCGTTGCCGACCACGCAGTCGTGCGCGACGTGGCAGTAGTTCATGATCAGGTTGCGGTCGCCAATCCTGGTCTCGCCGCGCTTGCTGTCGTACTCCTTCATGGTGCCGCGCTGGATCGACACGTATTCGCGGATGATGTTGTCGTCGCCGATCACCGTGCTGGTGGGCTGCTCGGCAGTGGCGGTCTTGTCCTGGCTCAACTCACCGACGCTGGCGAACTGGTAGACCTTGTTGCGGCGGCCGATGGTGAGCGGACCGTTGAGCACCACATGCGGGCCAATCCAGCTGTCCTCGCCGATGCGCACCCCGGCGCCGATGATCGAATACGGACCAACCTGCACCGAGCCGTGCAGCTCGGCCTCGGAATCGACGATCGCGGTGGGATGGATGCGCTGGATCACGCAGCGGCCTCGGTGGCCGGTTTGCTGTCGTCAGGGTGCTTGAGCACGCAGGTCATCAGCGCCTCGCAGGCGATGTCGTTGCCGACGCGGGCAACGGTCTTAAATTTCCAAACATTGCGCTTCTGCTTCTGCAGCTCGACCTGCAGCACCAGCTGGTCACCGGGGATCACCACCTTCTTGAAGCGGGCCTCGTCGATGCCGGCGAAATAGAGGATGTTGCCGCTCTCCGGCCGGACTCCGGAATCGAGCACCGCCAACAGCCCGCAGGCCTGTGCCAGAGCCTCCAGCATCAGCACGCCCGGCATGGTCGGCACCAGCGGAAAATGGCCGACGAAGAACGGCTCGTTGAAAGTCACGTTCTTGAGCGCGGTAAGCGACTTGCCCTTGCGGTAATCGGTGACCCGGTCGACCAGCAGAAAAGGATAGCGATGGGTCAGCAGGCGCATCACGTCGCGGATGTCGAAGCTGGTTTTCTGGTTCAGGGTGCAGGGTGCTGCGTCGTGGCTGATCCCGCTCATGCGTCTCTCTCGTTGTGGTCTGCTGTCTGGTCGGAGGGCTCGTCCGTGGCGGCAGGCAAGCTGCTGGCCGCTTCCAGACGCTTGATACGGGAATCGAGTCTGTCCAGGCGCCGTACGCGGGCGACGGTCTTGCGCCATTCCGCGGCGGGCGCCAGCGGCAGGCCCGAGCCATACACACCTGGCTCGGTGATGTGGCTGACCACCATGCCGCGGCCCAGTATCACCACATCGTCACAGATGTTGAGATGACCGCTGATGCCGACCGCACCACCGATCATGCAGCGCCTGCCGATGCGGGTGGAGCCGGCGATGCCGGTGCAGGCGGCGATGGCGGTATGGGCGCCGATCACGCAGTTGTGGGCGATCTGGATCTGGTTGTCGAGCTTGACGCCATTTTCGATGACGGTATCGCCCAGCGCGCCGCGATCGATGGTGGTGTTGGCACCGATCTCGACATCGTCGCCGATGACGACGTTGCCGAGCTGGGGAACCTCCTCCCAGCTGCCGTCGGGCAGCCGGGCGTTGCCGAAGCCACGCGAACCCACCACTGCACCCGGCTGCACATTGACGCGGGCGCCGATGACCACCCCGGCACCGATGGTGGCTCCCGAGTCCAGTCGCGCCCCGGCACCCAGCCGGGCACCACGGCGCAGGATGCAGCCCGGGCCGATGCAGCTGTTCTCGCCGATCACCACGTCCGCCTCGATCACCACCCTGGCGTCGATGCGGCAGCCGCTGCCGATCCGCGCACTGGCATCGACCAGCGCCGAGGGGTCGAGCCCCGCCTGAAAATGCCGCGAGCTGTCAAAAAGCCTGGCGATGCGGGCGAACGCCAGATAGGGGTCGGCCGCCACCAGACCCGGAGTCGCCAGGGCGGCGGCATCACGCCGGCCGACGATGACGGCGCTGGCCCGGGTGGTGGGCAGCGCCTGGCGGTATCGGGAATTGCTGAGAAACGTCAGCTGCCCCGCCTCACCCGGTTCCAGCGCGCACATGCCGGTCACGACGGCGTCGCCGTCACCGACCAACGTCAATTCGAATCGCTCGGCCAGCTGCCGCAGAGTGAAGGTAGTCATGCCGTGAAAATAGCAAAGGCCCGACTGCTTGCGCAGTCGGGCCTTTGCCGATGACTACTTGCCGCCGCCCGAATTGAGGCGCTTGAGCACGTCGTTGGTGATGTCGATGGTGTCATCGGAGTAAACCGGGTCCTGCACGACCAGGGTGATGCCCTTCTCCTTGGCGATGGCGCTGATCACGTTCTTGATTTTGCCCATCATGTCCTGGGTCAGCTCGCGATCACGGGTTTGCAGGTCTTCCTGGAACTTGCGCTGGGCAAAGTTGAGATCGACCTGGCGGGCGTTGAGATCCTTTTCCTTCTTGGCGCGCTGATCGGCGGAGAAAGTGTCGGCGTCGCGCTGATAGTTCTTCACGTCCTCGGCAAAAGTCTTGGCCTGGGATTCGAGATCGTTCCTGCGTTTCTCGAACTCGGCCTTCATCTTGGTTTCGGCAGACTTGAACTGCGCGGAGTCGCGCACCACGTCGGCGGAGCGCACGACGGCGATCTTGGGACCAGCGAGGGCCTGCGCCTGGACGGCGGTGGCGGCGGCGGTGAGTGCGAGGGCTGCGATGGCGAAGCGGATGCGCATGACTTTTGTTCTCTCTCTTGGGTTGTAACAGACGTGTTGTTGACGAATGACTGCTGCGAATTGTAGTGGCAATGCCGGGGTCAGAAGCCGGAACCGAAGCTGATCTGGAAACGATCCACCTCGTCGGTCGGCTTCTTGTTGAGCGGGAAGGAATACGAAAGCTGCAACAAGCCCAGGAACGGCGTGAACCAGGATGCCGAGATGCCTGCGGAAGTGCGCAATTCGGAAAACTGGAAGTCGCCGGGCGTGGCGAACACATTGCCGATGTCATAGAACAGCGACAGCCGGGTGGACTTGTTGTCCGATTCCAACGGCGTCGGAATCACCAGATCGGCCTGCGCCGTGGTGCGCAGCGCACCGCCGTAGGGGTTGCGGAACGGCGTGTCGCGCGGCCCCAGGGTGCCGTCGCGGTAGCCACGCACGGTGCGTGGCCCACCGGCAAAGTAGTTTTCATACGGCGGCACGATGCTGGCCTTGCCGTAGGTGTCGACGTAGCCCAGGGTGGCATTGGCGTCGATGAAGAACTTGTAGAACAGCGGCACGAACTGCTGGTGCTGGGCGAACAGGTTGTAGAACTCCACCCCGCTGCCCGGCACGGTCACATCCAGATTGAGCCGGGTGAGCGCGCCACGGGTGGCGAAGAAGGTGCGGTTGCGGGTGTCGCGGGTGATGCCGGTGCGCAGCGTCACGTCGGTGAACTTGGCACCGCTTTGCAGGACGAAATTCAGCACCTCGTCGGCCGAGGCCGAGGGAAAGGTCTCGATGGTGGTCTGGGAAATGCCGGCACCGGCACGCAGCGTGCTGAACTCCGACAGCGGGATGCCGTAGGTGAGATCGGCACCGACCACGTTGGAATTGAACCCGGAGCTGAAGCGGATCACCGATTCCGACTTGCGATAGAAAGTCGACACCGTCTGGCTGACGCCGTCGGCCGTGAAATACGGGTCGGTCCAGCTCAAGTTGAGCTGGCTGTAGATCGTCGAGCGGTCGGCAGCGATCTCGACCCGGTTGCCGGTGCCCAGGAAATTGGTGTGGGTGAGGCTGGCATTGATGAGAAAGCCCTGCGCGCCCGAGTAGCCGACACCGAACTGCACCGAGCCGGGGGCGCGTTCCTTGACCTTGAAATTGATGTCCACCAGGTCATCCGAGCCCGGCACCGGCTTGGTGTCGACCTCGGCTTCCTCGATGAACGGCAGGCGCGCCAAGCGCACGCGCGAACGCTCCACCGCCGACTTCGAGAACGGCGAGGCTTCGAGCTGGCGCATCTCGCGGCGGAGGGTCTCGTCGTTGGTGCCGCTGTGGCCGGAAAACCCGATGCGGCGCACATAGGCGCGCTTGCCCGGCTCCATGGCGTAATTGATGCTGACCTGTTTCTTGTCCTCGTCGACTTCCGGCAGCGGCGTCACCTTGGCGAAGGCATAGCCGACATCCGAGAGTGCCGCCTCGATGCGGTCCGCCGATTCGGTGGCTTCCTTGCGCGAGAAGGTGTCACCCGCCTTGGTCGATACCAGCCGTTGCAGGAACAGCTCGTTGAGTACCGTCTCGCCGCTGAAGCGGCGGTCTTTGACCTGGTACTTGTCACCCTCTTCGACATTGACGGTGATGAAGATGTCTTCCTTGTTTTCGGACAGCGCGACCTGCACCGAGGAGACATTGAACTTGAGATAGCCACGATCCTGATAGTAGGACTGGAGCTTTTCCAGATCGCCACCGAGGGTCTGCTTGGAGTAGCGGTCTGATTTCTGGAACGGCACCCAGTTGGTGGCCTTCAGATCGATCTGTTCCTTGAGTTCCTTCTGGGTGAACACCTTGGAACCGAGGATGTTGATGTCCTTGATCTTGGTGACCTTGCCCTCGGTCACTTTCACCTTGATGCTGACACGGTTGTTGGGCAACTCGGTCACCGTGGTGTCGATGCCGACGTCGTAATAGCCGTTGGCGTAGTACTGGCGCCGCAGCTCCTGCTGCACCTGGTCGAGCAGGGCACGCTTGTAGGTTTCGCCGGCGGTGAGGCCGACATCGGTGAGCGACTTCTTCAGCTCGTCGCCACCGATCTTCTCGTTGCCATCGATCTCGAAGTCCGCGATCTGCGGCCGCTCCACCACCCGGATGATCAGGGTGTCGTCGTCGCGCAGCAGCTGCACGTCCTGGAACAGGCCGGAGGCGTACAGCGCCTTGATCGACTGCCGCTCGGTGAGGTCGTTCAGCTCATCGCCGGTGGTCAGCGGCAGATAGGTGAGCACCGTGCCTTCGTCCAGGCGCTGCAAGCCCTGCGCCTCGATGTTTTCAACGGTGAACGGCTCCATCGCGAAAGCCGACGGCATGAACAGCAGCGATGCGTACGCGACCAGCGCGCGCGGCTTAAATAAAAAACTCAAGTGTGGCCCTTGGTGGATCGCGTCAAACTCGTGTGGCTCAAGCGGTTCAATTCAGTGCTTCAGCCGATGAGGCGGGAAATATCATTATAGAAGGCCAGGCCCATCAACAGGACGAGGAAGGTCAGGCCCAGTCGCTGACCCGCTGCCATCACGGTTTCGGACAGCGGCGAACCCTTGATGATCTCGATGCTGTAGTAGACCAGATGGCCGCCGTCCAGCAGCGGCACCGGCAGCAGGTTCAGCACCCCAAGGCTGACGCTGACCAGTGCCAGGAAACTCAGGAAGGCCGCGACGCCGATGCTGGCGGTAAAGCCTGCGGCTTCGGCGATCTGCAAAGGTCCGCTGACGTTTTTCACCGACACCTCGCCGGTGAACATGCGGCCGAACATCTTCAGCGTCAGCGCCGACATCCGCCAAGTCTGGATGATGGCAGCGGGCACTGCCGCCAGCGGCGACAGGCGGTCTTCCGCCAGCAAGTCGGCGTTCAACTCGCGCGGCAATTCGATGCGGGCACCAAAACGACCCATGCTGACGCCGCCTTCCTCGACGGTGGCGAGCAGCGGTTTGAGGCTCAACACCTGGCCGTCGCGCTCGAACGTCACCAACGGAATCGCCCCGGCATTGGCGCGCACCCACAGGGCCCACTCCTGCCAGTCGTCGATGGCAACCCCGTCGCGGGTCAGCAGCTTGTCACCTGCCTTGAAGCCCGCCTGCTCGGCGGCACCACCGGCTTCGACGGCGGTGATGCGCGGTTCGATCCTGGGCTGGAACGGCGACAGTCCCAGGTCGGCGAACAGGAACTCCGGATCCATGCGCACCGCGTCCAGCGGCACCGTCAGGCTGCGGCTGCCGGTGGCGGTCGCGCTGGCCTTGAGTTCCAGTTGCAGCGGCCTGCGATCCACCACCTTCTCCAGCAGGGCGGTACGCAGCATGTTCCAGGTGGCCACCGGCTCGCCATTGATCCGGGTGATGACCTCGCCGGCGCGCACGCCTGCCTTGGCCGCTGCCGACTGCGCCGGCGGCTCGGCCACCACCGGCTTCAGGCCCGGCTGGCCGATGACGTAGACCATCCAGAAAAACACGATCGCCAGCAGGAAGTTGGCGATCGGCCCGGCCGCCACAATCGCGAATCGCTTGTACGGCGACTGGCGGTTGAAAGCCAGATGTGCTTCAGACGCCGGCACCTCGCCTTCGCGTTCGTCGAGCATCTTCACGTAGCCGCCGAGCGGTATCGCGGCCAGCACGTATTCGCAGCCGTCCCTGCCCTTGCGGATGATGAGCGGCCTGCCGAAGCCGATGGAATAGCGCAGCACCTTCACGCCCAGCTTGCGCGCCACCCAGAAATGCCCGAATTCGTGAAAGGCCACGAGCACGCCGATCGCCACCACGAAGGCACCGGCGTTGCGAATGAAGTCCAGCATCTTGGTTGATCTCCTGACCCGACTACGGTTGGCGCGACTTTAGCGCCGCTGTTGCTGCCCGTCGCGCCCAGCCATCGACCGCGAGAATGGCCTCAAGTTCGTCGGCGTCCGAAAGCCCGGTGCCAGCAGCCAGCGACAATACCGTTTCGACCAGGGGGGCGATGCGGTCGAAGCCGAGCTGTCCCTGCAGAAACGCCGCGACGGCGACCTCGTTGGCGGCGTTCATGACATTGGGGGCCACCCCGCCCGCCTTCAGGGCCGCGCGGGCGATGGCGACTGCGGGGAAACGCTGTGGATCCAGGGACTCGAAGCGGAACTGCCTGGGTGCCGACCAGTCCAGCCCCGCTACTCCCGAGGCCCAACGCTCCGGCCACGCCAGCGCGTGGGCGATGGGTACCCGCATGTCCGGGTTGCCGAGCTGCGCCAGCGTCGAGCCGTCGTCGTATTCCACCATCGAGTGGATGATGCTTTCAGGATGGATGACGACCTCGATCTGAGGCTCGCCGAGACCGTAGAGCACCGCCGCCTCGATCAGCTCCAGCCCCTTGTTCATCATGGTCGCGGAGTCGACTGAAATCTTCCGCCCCATGCTCCAGTTGGGGTGGCGCACCGCCTGCTCGGGGGTCATCGCCGCCAGCTCGGCCAGCGGCGTCTCGCGGAATGGCCCGCCCGAGGCGGTGAGGATGATGCGGGCAATGCCTTTCGACAGCGGCGCGCCGCAGCGGGTCGCTGCAGGCAGGCACTGGAAGATGGCGTTGTGCTCGCTGTCGATCGGCAGCACCGTGGCACCCGACTGCGCCGCCGCCGCCATCATCAGGCGGCCGGCCATCACCAGCGGCTCCTTGTTGGCGATCAGCACGCGCTTGCCTGCCTGGAGCGCAGCCAGCGTCGAGGGCAGACCGGCAGCCCCGGCGATGGCGGCCATCACCTGAGTGGCTTCGGGGGCGGCGGCGAGTGCGGCCAGCGCATCGCTGCCTGCATGTAGCTGGGTGGCGAGGCCCGCCGACTGCAAGCGGTGCTGGAGTGCCGCGAACCGGCCGGCATCGGCAATCACCGCATGCGCGGGCCGGTGCACCTCGCAGAGCGTCGCCAGGCCCTCGACATCCCGATGCGCGCTCAAGCCCCAGACTTCCAGCCGGCCGGGATGCCGCGCGGCGACATCCAGGGTGCTGCGGCCTACCGAACCGGTCGCCCCCAGCACCACCAGTTTTTGCCGCATGCTCATCTCACAGGCCCAGCAGCGTCACGCCGAGATAGAACACCGGCGCTGCGGCAAGGATGCTGTCGATGCGATCGAGAAAGCCGCCATGACCGGGCAGCAGGGTGCCGCTGTCTTTCAAGCCGCGCAGTCGCTTGAACAGGCTCTCGGTGAGATCGCCGATGACCGATACGGCAGCGGTGAACACCGACACCGCGACCAGCAAGCCAAGCTGCAGCAGCGAATCGATCTGGAAAACATAGGAGCCTGCCGCCGCCGCCCACAACGCCACCAGTACCAGGCCGCCGATCGCACCCTCGATGCTTTTGCCCGGAGATACCGCCGGCGCCAGCTTGCGCCTGCCGTAATTGCGGCCGACCAGATAGGCGCCGACATCTGCCGCGAAGACGATGAACAGCATGAACATCAGGCGCCACGGCCCATTCGCATGGCGGTGCAGGGCGGCGATGGTGATCAGGGTGGCGGCGATCAGCAGCAGGCCGAGCGGGGCCATCCGCAGCGGCGGCCAGGCGCCTTGCGGGAAGCTCGCCGGAAAACGCACCACCAGCGTGGCGGCCAGGCACCACCAGAGCAGCGAAGCCAGCGCCGGCGCGAAGGCATTGGCCGCCCCGTGAGTCAGCCACCAAAAGCCGGCCAGGGTCGCCAGCATGGCCACCGCGTAGGCCAGGCGCGGGCGCGGGCGCTGCACGCCCATGAAGCCGCACCACTCCACTGCGGCGATCACGCCCACCACCGAGAACGCAAGATAGAGATGCGCTGTGCTGAGGCCAAAGATGGCGCCCAGCAGCAGTGGCAACAGAATCAGCGCGGTGATGACTCTCGGCAGCAACATCGCTCAGCCCGCTTCCGGCACGCGGCCAAAACGCCGCTCGCGACCGGCAAACCAGCTCATCGCCTGGTGCAGGCAGGCGCCATCGAACTCCGGCCAGAGCGTGTCGCAGAAATACAGTTCCGCATAGGCCGCCTGCCAGAGCAGGAAGTTGCTGATGCGCAACTCGCCGCCGGTGCGGATCATCAGGTCCACCGGCGGAAACCCCGCAGTCACCAGCCTCGACTCGATTGCCTGGCTGGTGATGGGCTCGCCCTCTGCGGCGGCAAGGGCTGCCGCCTGCGCGATATCCCACTGCCCGCCGTAGCCCACCGCGATCAGCAAGGTCATGCCCTTGTTGTGCTGGCTGCGCAGCTCGGTCTCGCGCATCAGTGCGCGCAGTTCCGGCGCGAAGCTGCTGTGCTCGCCGATGAAGCGCCAGACCAGGCCGTATTCATCCAGACTCTTGATCTCGCGCTTCAGGGTGGAAATGAACAGGCTCATCAGCAGCGAAACCTCTTCCGCCGGCCGCTGCCAGTTTTCCTGCGAGAAGGCGAACATCGTCAGGACTTGCACCCCGGCCTTTGATGCTGCCCGCACGGTCTTGCGCGCGGAGCGGATGCCGGCCCGATGGCCGAAGGCGCGCGGCTGGTAGCGCTGCTTGGCCCAGCGGCCATTGCCATCCATGATGATGGCGACGTGCTTGGGTACCGTGTCGCTGGGGATGGTGGGGACTGCTGCAGTCACGTCAGCCTCACATCGTCAGCAGCTCTTTCTCTTTCACCAGGGCAGCTGCTTCGGCCAGCGCGATGTGCTGGTCGGTGAGTTTCTGCACTTCGGTTTCCGCGCGCTTCTCGTCGTTCTCGCTGATCTGCTTGTTCTTCAGCAGATCCTTGATCGCCTGCATGGCATCGCGGCGGGCGTTGCGGATGGAGATACGGGCGTCTTCGGTCTCGCCTTTCACCACTTTCACCAGATCGCGGCGGCGGTCTTCGGTGAGCGGCGGCAGGTTGATGCGGATGGTCTGCCCCGCCGTGTTGGGGGTCAGGCCAAGATTGGATTTCATGATCGCCTTCTCGATGGCGACGGTCATCGGTTTTTCCCAGGGCGTGATCGAGATGGTGCGGGCGTCTTCCACCACCACGCTGGCCACCTGCGACAGCGGCACGTCGGAGCCGTAGTAGTCCACCAGCACATGGTCGAGCAGGCCGACGTGAGCACGGCCGGTGCGTAGCTTGGTGAAGGAGTTCTTCAAGGCATCCAGCGCCTTGACCATTTTCTGGGTCGCTTCTTTCTTGATCGGGTCGAGCATGGGTTTTCTCCTCTGAATATTTAAGCGGTCACCAGGGTGCCAACGTTTTCGCCGCGCACGATGCGGAGCAGCGCCCCAGGGCGCTCCAGATCGTAAACGCGCAGTTTCATCCGGTTGTCGCGGCCCATCACCATCGCGGTCTGATCCATCACGCCCAGGCGGCGGTCGAGGGCGACATCGTAGGTGAGGGTGTCGTAACGGGTGGCGCTGGGGTCTTTCTTGGGATCGGCGGTGTAGACGCCATCGACCTTGGTGGCCTTGAGCAGCAGGTCGGCACCGATCTCGACCGCCCGCAGGGCAGCCGCCGAATCGGTAGTGAAGAAGGGATTGCCGGTGCCGGCAGCGAACACCACCACCCGGCCGTTCTCGAGGTGGCTGACCGCGCGGCGGCGGATGAAGTCCTCGCAGACCTCGTTGATGCGGATGGCCGACTGCACGCGCACCTCGAGGCCCAACCGCTCGACGGCGTCCTGGATGGCGAGCGCGTTGATGACCGTGGCAAGCATGCCCATCTGGTCGCCAGTGACCCGGTCCATGCCGCCACGCGCCAGGCCCTCACCGCGGAAGATGTTGCCGCCACCGACCACCACGGCCACCTGCACGCCGATGTCCACCACCTGCTTGATCTCGCCGGCGACGAAGTTCATGACGTCCGGGGAAATGCCGAAGTTGAGCGTGCCCATCAGCGCCTCGCCGCTCAACTTGAGCAGGATGCGTTTGTAAACCGGGGTCATCTCATCCATTGCAAAGCCCTCCCTGCGAGACGCTACCGCAGCCGCTCCCGCACCCATTCCCCGCGTGGCTGACGCCACCCGGAGAAGCGCCGTGTCGCGGCTGCGCCGCACCGCTCAACTTGAGCAAGATGGGTTTGTAGGCCGGGGCAGGAAGGGCGTCGTTGGGCATCAGCGGTTCCAGGATTCGGTTAAAGCAAGGCCCCGATTTCGGGGCCTTGCAAAGTGCAGCAATTCTACGCGCGAAGCTCTAACCGCGAGCGGCCTCGGCGACTTCTGCGGCGTAGTCCGTCACTTTTTTCTCGATGCCTTCGCCGACGGCAAGGCGCACGAAGCGGGCGACCTTGGCGTTCCTGGCTTTCAGGGTTTTTTCCACCGCGTCATCACCCTTGTTGCCGTAGGCGTCGTTCTTGACGAACGGCTGGCCCAGCAGGGAGATTTCGGAGGTGAACTTGTTGATCTTGCCGTCGATCATCTTGGCCAGGATCTCGGCAGGCTTGGGCTTGTAGACCTTGCCATCGGCTTCGGCATTGGCCTGGGCTTCAGCCGCTTCGGTCGCCACCAGACCTTCGATCACCTTGCGCTCGGCGGCAATCGCCTCGTCGGAGACGTCCGCAGCCGACAACACCTTGGGGGACATCGCGGCTGCGTGCAGCGCCAGGTCCTTGGCCAGGGTTTCGTCGCCGGCTTCCATCGCCACGATCACGCCGATCTTGCTGCCGTGCAGGTAATGCACGATGGGGCCCTGGGCCTTGGGCACGATCTCGAAACGACGGATGGTGATGTTCTCACCCAGCTTGATGACCATCGCCCGGCGCTGCTCGTCGAGCGTGCTGTCGCCATTCTTCATCGCACCGAGTGCTTCGACGCCGTCAGGCTTGTGGGCCAGCACGATCCTGGCGGCGGCCTCGGCCAGAGCCACAAAGTCATCGGCCTTGGCGACGAAGTCGGTCTCGCAGTTGACCTCGACCAGTGCCATCGCATCGGCGCTGGTTGCCACCGCAATGCGGCCTTCGGCAGCGACACGGCTGGCTTTTTTATCAGCTTTGGTCATGCCGTCCATGCGCATCTTCTCGATGGCAGCATCCATGTCGCCGGACGTGGCGACCAGTGCCTTCTTGCAATCCATCATGCCGGCACCGGTGCGCTCACGCAGCTCGGCCACCATCTTGGCGGTAATGTCAGCCATGGTCGCCTAGCCCTCGGTCTTTTCGGTGTTGACTTCGGCAGCAGGCTCGGCAGCCGGTGCCGCAGCGACGGGCGCGGCACGGGGGACACGGGTCTCGACACGGGGGGCGGCTCGGCGCGGACCACCGCGATCATTGCGGTCGTCACGACGACCAGCCGGCTTGGTGCGCGACTTGTCCTGCTCGCCGCCTTCCTGGGCTTCCGGACGCGGGGCGGTGGTGATGGTGCCGCGACCTTCGATGATGGCTTCGGCAATCGCCTGGGTGTAGACCTTGATGGCGCGGGTGGCGTCGTCGTTGCCGGGGATCACGCAGTCAATGCCCTCGGGGCTGTTGTTGCTGTCGACCACGGCGATCACCGGGATGCCGAGTTTCTTGGCTTCGGCAACCGCAATCTTCTCGAAACCGGTGTCGATGACGAACAGGCAGTCCGGCAGCGAGGGCATTTCCTTGATGCCGCCGAGCGATTTGCGCAGTTTCTGGATTTCGCGGGTGAAGGTGAGCTGTTCTTTTTTGTTCAGGCGCACGATCGAGCCGTCCTCGACCTGCTTCTCCATGTCCTTCAGGCGCTTGATCGACACCTTGACGGTCTTGAAGTTGGTGAGCGTGCCGCCCAGCCAGCGCTGGCTGATGTAGGGCATGCCGCTGCGCTGGGCCTCGGCTTCGATCACTTCACGGGCGGCGCGCTTGGTGCCGACGAACAGGATCTTGCCACCGTTGGCGGCGAGCTTGCCGGCGAAATTGCAGGCATCCTTCAACAGCGGCAGGGTCTGCTCGAGGTTGATGATGTGGATGCGGTTGCGGCTGCCGAAGATGAAGGCTTCCATCTTGGGCGACCAGTAACGCGTGCGGTGGCCGAAGTGGGCGCCGGCTTCGAGCAGCTGGCGCATGGTGAGGCTGGCGGATACGGCTGATGACATGGTGCAAGCTCCTGAGGGTTTGGGCTAACCGCGCGGTGCATGTCTTCGATGAAGACACACCCTTAGGTCGCGCGGATGGATTCCTTCGCTGGCGGATTGCCATAAAAGGGCGCGCTTTATACCATGCGCCCCCTTCGCAAACAATGAGTTGTGTCGCTCAGCGGCACCCATGACTATCTCAATCAAGAATTCCGCCGAGCAGGACGCCATGCGCGCTGCCGGCCGCGCCGCCGCCAGTGTCCTGGAATACGTCGCGCAATATGTGAAACCCGGCGTCACCACCGGGGCGATCAACGACCACGCCCACCGCTATGTCTCCGAAGTGCTGGGCTGCGTCCCGGCGCCGCTCGGCTATGGCGGCACGGCCGATCGCCCGCCGTTCCCGAAATCGCTGTGCACCTCGGTCAACCATGTCGTCTGCCACGGCATTCCGGGCGACAAGCCTTTGAAAAAAGGCGACATCGTCAACGTCGACGTCACCGTCATCAAGGACGGCTTCCACGGCGACACCAGCTACATGTTCATGGTCGGCGAGCCCGGCGTGCTGGCAAAGCGGCTGGTGAATGTCGCGCGCGAAGCCATGTGGGCGGGCATCCGCGTGGTCAAACCCGGCGCACGGCTGGGTGACATCGGCCATGCGGTGCAGAAGGTGATCGAATCCAACGGCTTCTCGGTGGTGCGCGATTATTGCGGCCACGGCATTGGCCGGGTATTCCACGAGGACCCGCAGATACTGCACTACGGCAAGCCCGGCACCGGGCTGGAACTCAAGGAGGGCATGACCTTCACCATCGAACCGATGGTCAACGCCGGCCGCCACGAGACCCGGCTGCTGCCCGACGCCTGGACGGTGGTGACCAAGGACCATTCGCTGTCGGCCCAGTGGGAACACACCGTGCTGGTTACCAGCGACGGCGTTGAAGTGCTAACGCTGCGCTCTGACGAAATCCTGTGACTGCTGACTTAGACCTCGCCGAATCCTCTGCGGCAGAGGTTTTTTCCACCCGCAAGATCCGCGGTCGACTGCGGATCGCTGGCACGTCGGCGACCGCGACCTTCAAGGACACGCTGGCCTGGGGCCGCGAGCGGCTGTTCGGGCTGTTCAACGATGGCGCGCCTGCCGACGTGCTGGTGCATGCCCGCGCCCAACTGATCGACGAGGTGCTGCGGGAAGTCTGGGAGCGTCATGTGGGCAACGCCCGGGGGCTGGCACTGGTCGCAGTCGGCGGCTATGGCCGCGGCGAGCTGCTGCCCTATTCCGACATCGACCTGCTGGTGCTGCATACGCCGGAAGCCCTGGCCGAACACCGGTCGCGGCTGGAGCCTTTCTTTACGTTCCTCTGGGACATCGGCCTGGAGGTCGGTTCCAGCGTGCGCACCGTTCAGGAGTGCGTGGACATCGCGGCGGAAGACCTCACCGTCATCACCAACCTGCTCGAATCCCGTCTGCTGAGCGGCGACGCGAGCCTGCATGGGCAGCTGCTCGGCGCGACCGCGCCCGACCAGCTCTGGCCGGTTGCCACTTTCTTCAAGGCCAAGCTGGAGGAACAGCGCCGCCGCCACGCCAAGTACGACGACTCCGGCTACAAGCTGGAACCCAACGTCAAGGAGTCGCCCGGCGGCCTGCGCGACATCCACACCATCGCCTGGGTTGCCAAACGCCATTTCGGTGCGGCCTCGCTCCAGGAGCTGCGCGACTTCGGGTTTCTGAGCAAGCAGGAATGCGACGAGCTGTTCGCTGGTCAGGATTTTCTCTGGCGGGTGCGCTTTGCCCTGCACATGATCACCGGGCGGCACGAAGACCGGCTGCTGTTCGACCATCAGGTGCGGGTGGCCAGCCTGTTCGGCTATATCGATGCTCCCAACGGCGGCGGGCGGGCCGACAACCGCGCAGTCGAGCAGTTCATGCAGCTCTACTACCGCACCATCAAGTCGCTGAGCTGCCTCAACGACATGCTGCTGCAGCTGTTCGAAGAGGCGATTCTTGGCGCCGGCCGTGATGGCGAAGTGAACGTGCTCAATGCCCGCTTCCAGATTCGCGGCACGGTGATCGAGGCACGTGACGATGCCATTTTCATTGCCCAGCCCTGGGCGCTGATCGAAATCTTCACGCTGATGCAGGCGCACCCGGAAATCACCGGCATCCGGGCGCAGACCCTGCGGCTGATCCGCCGCGACCTGCGCCTGCTCGACAACTCGGTGCGCGCCGACCTGCGCACCAAATCGCTGTTCATCGAGCTATTCCGCCACGGCGGCGGACTGACCCACGGCCTGCGCCGGATGAACCGCTACGGCGTGCTGGGCCGCTACCTGCCGGCATTCGGGCGCATCGTCGGGCATATGCAGTACGACTTGTTCCACACCCTGACGGTGGATGAACACATTCTCTATGTGGTACGCAATGCGCGGCGCCTGGCGATGTCGCAGTTCGCCGACGAGCTGCCGTTTCCCTCCGAGATTTTCAAACGCCTGCCGAAGCCGGAGCTGCTCTACCTCGCCGCGTTCTTCCACGATCTGGCCAAGGGCCGCGGCGGCGACCACTCGGAACTGGGTGGTGCCGATGCGATAGGCTTCTGCCTCGACCATGGCCTGTCGCATGCCGATGCCGACATCGTCGCCTGGCTGGTGCGCCATCACCTCACCATGTCGCTCACCGCGCAGAAGCAGGACGTGCAGGACCCGCAGGTGGTCACCGTCTTCACCAGGACAGTGGGCACCCGCGAGCGGCTGGATTATCTCTATCTGCTTACCGTCTCCGACATCCGCGGCACCAATCCCAAGCTCTGGAACGGCTGGCGCGATTCGCTGCTGAAAGAGCTTTACCGGGCCACCGCCAGGGCGCTGGAGCAAGGGCTCGACAGCCTGTTCACCCTCGACCAGCGCGCCGATGCCAACCGCGCCAGCGCCCTGGAGAAAGTCACTGCCGCCGGCATCGACGCCGCCGCGGCTGCATCGGCATGGGCACGCATCGAGTCGGAATACTTCCTGCGCCACAGCCCCGAGGAACTGGCCTGGCACCTGCCGGAAATCCTCATCCATCCCGACGCGCCGCAGCCGCTGGTGCTGGTGCGCAACTTCGAGGACCGTGGCACCAGCGTATTCATCTACTGCCGTGACCGCGACCATCTGTTCGGCCTGACTACCGGCGTGCTGGCAAGCCTGGGCCTGAACATTCTCGATGCCCGCCTGCACACCACCGCCGACGGCTACGTGCTGGACAGCTATGTGGTGCTCGAAACCGATGGCTCGCCGATCACCGGCGCGCACCGCACCCAGGAGATCATCCAGCGTCTCGCCCGGGTGATCGCCGATCCGGCGGTGACGGTGGTCGACGTCAACCGCCGCATGTCGACGCGGCTGCGGCACTTCAACACGCCGACTGCGATCCACATCAGCCAGGACACTGCCCGTGGCCGCACCATGCTGGAACTGGTCGCTGCCGACCAGCCGGGCCTGCTGTCGATGATCGGCCGGGTTTTCCACAAGCGCGGCATCCTGCTCGACGCCGCCAAGATCGCCACCATCGGCGAGCGTGCCGAAGACGTGTTCTACCTCACCGACCGCTCCCACCAGCCACTCACTGACGAGGCGCTGCTCGATGAGCTGCGCGAAGTCATCGTCCGCACCCTCGACAGACCTCAGGAAGCCGCATGAACTTGCAAGCCATCATTGAAGCCGCCTGGACACGCCGGGACACACTGAGCAAGTCCGATACGGCAGTACTTGAATCCGTGCATCTGGCCATCGAGATGCTGGATAGCGGCCATGCCCGCGTGGCCGAACCAACGCCGGATGGATGGCAGGTCAACGACTGGCTGAAGAAGGCGGTGCTGCTGTACTTCCGCCTGCACGACAACCAGCCAATGGAAATGGGCCCGCTGCTGGGCTACGACAAAGTGCCGCTCAAGTTCACGGGCTGGACCGACGAGCAGTTCAAGGCGCAGGGTGCGCGCATCGTTGCGCCCGCCTCGGTTCGCCGTGGCGCGTATCTGGCGCCGGGCACGATCCTGATGCCCAGCTTCGTCAACATCGGCGCCTACGTCGGCAAGGGCACCATGGTCGATACCTGGGCCACCGTTGGCAGCTGTGCCCAGATCGGCGCCAATGTGCATCTCAGCGGTGGCGTCGGCATCGGCGGCGTGCTGGAGCCTTTGCAGGCCGCCCCCACCATCATCGAGGACGACTGCTTCATCGGCGCCCGCAGCGAGGTGGTCGAGGGCGTGATCATAGAGAAAGGCTCGGTGCTGTCGATGGGGGTGTTCATCGGCCAGAGCACGCCGATCTACGACCGCGCCAGCGGCGAGATCAGCTACGGCCGGGTGCCGGCTTACAGCGTGGTGGTGCCGGGCTCGCTACCCAAGGATGGCGGCCGCTACAGCCTTGCTGCCGCGATCATCGTCAAGCGTGTCGATGCCCAGACCCGCGCCAAGACGGCCATCAACGCCCTGCTGCGCGACGACTGAAGGCCTAGCCGGTCGGTGGCAGCGGCCCCTCGGTCGCGATCGCCGGTTTCTGCTCCGGCTCCGGCTCGCCGATCCGCAGGTAATAGGTGCTCAGGTACACCTCGCGCAACAGGCACAGCAGTCCGGCAGTGAGACTCACCATCGCCGCGATGAACAGCACGGCGATGGCGGTGCGCACATTGGCGTCGAACAGCGAGCCCAGAAACAGCACGATCACCACTGCGCTGATCAGCACCGCGCTGCTGGTACACAGGCCGATGCCGAAACTCGCCAGCCGCGCCCGCATCGCCAACCGCTTCAGGCTGGTCCGCAGCCCTTCGGCCCTGCGCGGCTGCGCGGCCGGAAACTGCGCCTCCAGCAGGCGGGCGCGATCAACGATGCGCGACAGCCGGTTGCTCAGTACATTGAGCAGCGCCGCGATTCCGGACAGCAGGAACACCGGTGCCACCGCCAGCTGGATGACATGGGCGATGGAAATCAGTGGCGTATCGGCTGCAGCAGGCAGCAGCTGGGGCAGTGGCATGTCGGTGGGCGCCTCGGGTGCGTTCGGATTCGGCGGCATGGTCGCATGAAGGTGCGCCAGCGCCGATAATCGCCATCCGAATTTCCGCCTTTTCCGCTGCCGATCCCATGGCCGATGACCTTGCCGCCTCGCCGGTACTTGCCCTTACCGCCGCGCTGATCGCGCGTCGCTCACTGACGCCGGACGACGCCGGCTGCTGCGCGCTGATCGCGGAGCGGTTGCAGCGCCTCGGCTTTCACAGCGAATGGATCGTCGAGGCAGGAGTGACCAACCTCTGGGCCAGCTACGGCAGCGGCGCGCCGCTGACCATCCTGGCCGGCCATACCGACGTGGTGCCCACCGGCCCGCTCGAGCAGTGGCTGAGCGACCCGTTTGCGCCCGAGATTCGCGACGGCGTGCTGTACGGCCGCGGCGCGGCAGACATGAAGTCGGGACTTGCCGCGATGGTCTGTGCCGTCGAGCGCCTGCTCACTGCGCAGCCGCGGATCAGGGGCAGTCTTGCCTTCCTGATCACCAGCGACGAGGAAGGCCTGGCCCAGCACGGTACCCGCCATGTGGTGAAGGTGTTGCAGGCGCGCGGCATTAAGCCCGACTACGCCATCGTCGGCGAGGCCTCGAGCAACCAGCGACTGGGCGACCGCATCATGATCGGCCGTCGCGGTTCGCTGAACGGGGTGCTGAAGGTGTTCGGCCGACAGGGGCATATCGCCTATCCGCACAAGGTCGAGAATCCCATCCACCGTCTCGCGCCGGCGCTGGCGGCCCTGGTGGGCGAGGTCTGGGATCAGGGCAATCCGCACTTCCCACCGACCTCGTTCCAGGTCTCCAACATCCACGCCGGCACCGGCGCCAACAACGTGGTACCCGGCGAATGCACGCTGGTATTCAATTTCCGCTACTGCACCGAATCGACGGAGGCCAGCCTGCGCAGCCGTACCGAGGCGATTCTGCAGGCACAGGGCCTGCGCTACGAACTGAACTGGCAGCTCTCCGGCGAACCCTTCCTGACCCGGTCCGGTGCGCTGATCGCCGCCGCCGAGGCCGCCATCGCCGACGAAACCGGGCTGATGCCGGAACTGTTCACCGGCGGCGGCACTTCAGATGCGCGCTTCATCAGCCCCTGGGGGGCCGAAACGGTGGAGATCGGGCCGGTCAACGACTCCATCCACAAGATCAACGAACATGTACAGGTGGTTGATCTCGAGCGGCTGTCGGCGATTTATCAGGGCGTGCTGCAGCGCCTGAATGCAGCTTGATCAGGGTTTGAAGCGCGGGGCTTGACCGCGGCGAGGATTCGGGAAACACTCCTCATGTAGACAGTCGTCTACCTGCGAGGAACTCCCATGTCAGCCCCTGCCGAAGCCGTTGCAGCCCCGATGCCGGTGCGCCGCGACCTGCATTTTCCGTTTCCGCCCACGCGCATCACCGACTGGCATGGCGAGGGTGTGCACGTCACCCAGTTCTTCAACACGCTGTCGCTGTATTTTCCCGAGGGCGAAAAGTTCTTCATCCAGAGCGTGCGCCACTACCGTGACCGCATCAGCGACCCCGTGCAGCAGCAGGCGGTAGCCGGCTTCATCGGCCAGGAGGCCATGCACGGCCGCGAGCACCGTGCCTTCAATGCGCTGATGGACCAGGCCGGCCTGCCGGCCAGCCGCATCGAGAACTTCACGCTCAACCGGCTGAAAATGGCGCACAAGATTTTCTCTCCGTCGATGCAGCTGTCGATGACCATCGCGCTCGAACATCTCACCGCCATCATGGCCGCCGACCTGTTGAAAAACCCGGCCGTGCTGGCGGGCTCTCACCCCGACTACGCACGCCTCTGGCGCTGGCATGCGCTGGAAGAAACCGAGCACAAGGCGGTGGCCTTCGACGTCTGGAAGACGGTGATGCCCAACACCCTGGGCAGCTATCTGAAACGCTGCTGGGGCCTGATCCAGACCAGCTGGTTTTTCTGGCTGTTCACCGCGATCTTCCATGTGCGGATGGCGCGCGCGGCACGCCCGGCAGAAAGCCATCTGCGCGGCTATCTGCGGCTGGCCCGCTTCCTATTCGTCAAGCCAGCGGCATGGCTGTCACTGGCACCGGCCTGGTTCGCCTACTTCAGGCCGGGTTTTCACCCCTGGCAGCACGACAACCGCGCCGTACTGGTCGAGCTGGACCAGATCAGCGCCGAACTGGCTGCACCACTGTCACCATGAGCCGCGCAGCGCGGCCACCGCCCCCGCCGGCACTCCGCTAACCTCTAGCCATGTTCGACGCCGCACCGACTTCAGCAGACCCCGTCTTTTCACCCTCGCCCGGACTGCGTTCGGCGTTCATGCAATCGCTGCTGGCCAGCAAGCGGCCGGCGCGCTGGCTATGGCGCCGGCGCGGAGTGGACCTCAACGCGCAATCGACGCTGGTGACGCTGGACACCGCCGACGAACAGGGTGCGCCGGTGCGGCTCACTGGCTGGTACGCGCCGCAGCCGCAGGCGAAGAGCCTGGTAGTGCTGATCCACGGCTGGGAAGGTTCCCATGACTCCAGCTACCTCTACGGACTCGCCTGCACGCTGCATCACGCGGGGCACACAATCTTCCGGCTCAACCTGCGCGATCACGGCAGCACCCATCACGGGCTCAACGAGGGCATGTTCCATTCGGCCCGGCTGGCCGAGGTGCTGGGCGCGATCCGGCAGATACAGAGGCTGGATGGCGGCAGCCTGCCGCTGCAGGTGATCGGCTTTTCACTGGGCGGCAACTTTGCCTTGCGGGTGGGGCTTTACGGGCCAGCGGCCGGCATCGAGCCGGCACTCTGCATCGGCATTTCGCCAGCCCTCAACCCCGGTTCCACCCTGCGCGCCATCGACGAGGGCCCGACCGTCATCAACCGCTATTTCCTCGACAAATGGCGCAAGACCATGGACGCGAAGGCGCTGGCCTTTCCCGGCCGCTATGACTTCACGCCGCACAAGCGGCTGCGCAATTTCACCGAGATCACCCGCGCCTTCGTGGCTGACCACACCAGCTATGCCGATCTGGATGCGTATCTGGCCCAATACACCCTGCGCGCAGAGCAGCTGATGGCCTCGCCGACGCCACTGGCGATCCTCACCGCAGAAGACGACTCGGTCTGCCCGCCAGCCGACTTCGCGGGCCTGAGTGCCGGTGGCAATCTGAAGCACTATCTGGCGACAGCACGCGGTGGTCATTGCGGGTTCATCCGCAACTGGGCGCTTGAGAGCTGGGCTGACGCGCTGGTGACCAGTTGGGTCGCCGGCAGTTCCGAGACGCGGCCTTGGTAGAACCACGGCGGCAGGGTATTGTCTCAACGATCAAATAGCAGAACTTGGGCGTTCTGCTCCCCAATTCTGAGCAAGGGAAAATCCATGTCAGCCGCACCCCTGCATCCGCAAGAAGCCGAACGCCAGGCCGCAGTACAGCAACTGCGCCTGACGGGTGAAGAGTTCGAGCAATGTTTCGACCGCCTGACGCGGCTGATCCGCGATGGTCTGGGAGTGCCGACAGCGACCTTCACCGTGGTGGACAGCGACCGCCAGTTCTTCAAGTCGGTACAGGGGCTTGATGTGCGGGAAACTCCCCGTGACATGGCTTTTTGCGCACATGCGATTCTCGGTGAGGAGGCCCTGATCGTAAATGACGCCAGCAAGGATCCGCGCTTCAGCGACAATCCGCTGGTCACCGGGGCGCCACACATCCGCTTCTATGCCGGCATTCCCATCCATGCCCCCAACGGCCTGCCGGTCGGCACGCTGTGCGCCATCGATTCAGAGCCGCGGGAACTTACGCCGCAGCAACTGCTGGTGCTCGAAGAGCTGCGCAACATCCTTGAAGAAACCCTGCAGTCGCGCTCGCCATCCCTGAAAGACCAGCTGACCGGCTTGTTCAATCGTGGCTATTTCGAGGATTTTTTCGAGCGCGAATGGCGGCGAGGCTTTGCCAGTACCCGGCCGCTGTCGCTACTGCTGGTGGATATCGATCATTTCCGGCCCTACGGAGAGATCCACGGTCAGCAGGCAGCGGATGGCGTCTTGCAGCGGGTGGCACAGCAGCTGCGGTTGCAGCTGCGTCCGGACGGTGACACCGCGGCGCGCTATGAAGACGATGCCTTCGTGGTCGTGCTGCCAGACACCAATGCCGTGGATGCCGCCGCTCTGGCAAGCCAATTGTGCGAATCGGTCCAGCAACTCGCCATCCCGCATCCGTCCAGCCCCGACGGCGTCCTCACGGTCTCGGTGGGCGGTGCCAGCATTGCCGGTTCGGCAGGCTATCGGCCCGGTCGCGGCCAATTGCTGGACCGCGCCAAAGCTGCCCTTTTCGAGGCCAAGCGGGGTGGCCGCAACCGGGTGCTGATGGGCTAAAGCCTCAGGGGCTCAGCAGATTGCGGATCCCAGATGCCACATGTCCGGTCGGCGCCACCTGCGCCGCAGAGTCGCAGTGGCGGGTCTGGTCATCGAAGAAGAAGTCCGGTTCGAACTCGCGCAGGAACGCGCCCTTGTCGAGCCCGCCGAGAAACATCGCCTCGTCCACTTCCAGCCCCCAGTCCAGCAGGGTACGGATGGCGCGCTCGTGGGCCGGCGCGCTGCGGGCGGTCACCAGCGCGGTGCGCAGCCGGATCGGCGCCTCGGCACCGCCGGCGCGCTGCAACTGGTGCAGGGCTTCGAGCAGCGGCTTGAACGGCCCGGGCGGCAGCGGCAGGGCCTGCTTGTCGACTTCGTGGGCCTGAAACGCATCCAGCCCGTCGCGCTGGAACACCTGCTCGGCCTCGTCTGAGAACAGCACCGCGTCACCGTCGAAGGCGATGCGGATTTCATCCGGGTGCTGGCCCGCCGCCCGGGCGGATTCGGGATACACCCGCGCAGCGGGAAAGCCGGCAGCCAGCGCATCGCGCACATCTGCCTCGTTCATCGACAGGAACAGATTGGCCTTCAGCGAGCGCAGGTAGCGATACGGCGAATGACCGCGGGTGAACACGCCGCGCTCGATGGCCAGGCCATGCGCCTTGGCCGAGCGATACACCCGCAAACCCGATACCGGATCGTTGCGGGACAGAATCACCACTTCCACCCGCTGCGCCAGGGCGGTGTTGAACGACAGCAGCTTCTGCACCAGCGGGAAAGCCACTCCCGGCTTGGCGGGGATCTCCATGCGCTCCAGCTGCAAGTGCATATAGGCGCGGTCGTCGGCCTGCTCGAAGAAGCGGTTCTCCTCCTCGAAGTCGAACAGCGCGCGCGAGGACAGCGCCACCACCAGCTTGCCTTCGAGTGTTGCCGCCATCGTGTCTTGCTGCGCCAGAGTGAAAGAACCCGGCAGACTTTAACAGCGCGGGCTAGTCAAAACGCAGTGCCACTCCGATCAGCCCGATAGCACCCTCGCCGACTTTTTCGCCGTCGGTGGCGAGGTTGATTTCAGCGCCCAGGCCGCCAGCCAGTTCCAGGCTCGTGGCACCGCCCGCCAGGGGCAGGCGGTAGCCCACCCTGGCCGTCGGTTGCAGCACGGTGATGTCGGTGCTGCCGCGCCGGTTGCCGGAGTCGCGCCAGTCGATGTCGAGCTGGAACAGTTCGGCGCGGACGCCATAGAACCAGCCGAGACGGGAGGCCGCGTGAAAGCGCCTGGCCTCGATGCCGACGCCGAAGCCGTCGCCGGATTCGTCGTCATGCCGGCCGGCATCGCCGCGCTCGGCGCGGTTGTAGAGCGCCGAGATGCCCAGTTCCGCCTGCTGGCCGTACGGGAACAGCGCACCGACGCTGGCAATGCCACCCGCCGGGTAGCCGCGCAGCTCACCGTAAACATCGGCGGCCGAGGCGGTAACCGGCGACAGGACTGTGACGGCAGCGATGGCCAGCGCGGGTGCTAAGCGTTTCGACATGGTGCGACTCCTTCAGGTGGTGACTGCCAGGCGCGGCACGCCGCTGCGCGCCTGCCAGCGTTGGGCGATGAGCTGCACCAGTTGCTCGGCGACCATGGCCTTGGGCGCCGGGCCGATCTCCTGCTGGCCGTCGGCCCAGAACACGCTGAGAGCGTTGTCCTCGGTGTCGAAGGCCCTGCCCTCGCCCACCCAGTTGGCGGCAATCAGATCGAGCCCCTTGCGGGCCAGCTTGTCGCGGGCGTGGTGCTCCAGCCGTTCGGTCTCGGCGGCGAAGCCGACCAGGAACAGAGCCGGATAGCGGGCACGCAGGGTGGTGAGGATGTCCGGGTTCTTGACCAGATTGAGCGTCATCGTCTCGCCGGATTTCTTGATCTTCTCGGTGGCTACTGCCTCCATGCGGTAGTCCGCCACTGCGGCGGCGGCGACCAGCAGATCGGCACCGGCAGCGGCGCCGAGGCTGGCAGCCAGCATTTGCTGCGCGGACTCGACATTGATGCGTTCGATCCCGGCGTGAACTGACAGCGCGCAGGGCCCGGCGATCAGGGTGACCTGGGCACCGGCGGCGTGCAGTGCTTCGGCCACCGCGAACCCCTGCTTGCCGCTGGAACGGTTGGTGATGAAGCGTACCGGGTCGATCGGTTCGCGCGTCGGCCCGGCAGTGACCACCGCACGCAGGCCTGCCAGCAGGCGCGGCGGGGTCGCCAGCGACAGCGCCTGGCTGACCGTGCGATGGATATCGGCGACTTCCGCCAGCCGCCCCTCGCCAGTCTCGCCGCAGGCCAGCACACCGCTGGCCGGGGCGACGAAGCGCACGCCGCGTTGCGCCAGCAGCGCGCAATTGGCACGGGTCGCCGGGTGCGCCCACATATGCGGGTTCATCGCCGGCGCCACGAACACCGGCTTGTCGGTTGCCAGGCACAGTGTGGTGAGCAGATCACCTGCCAGACCGGCGGCCATTTCGGCCAGCAGGTGGGCAGTCGCCGGGGCAATGATGATCGCGTCCGGCCAGCGGGCGAGTTCGATGTGACCCATCGCTGCCTCATGCGCCGCATCGAACAGCGCCTGCCGCGGGGCGAGGCCGGTCAGCGCCTGGAACGACAGCGCGCTGACGAACTGCCCGGCCGAGGCGGTCATCACCACCTGCACCAATGCGCCGTCCTTGACGAAGGCGCGCGCCAGTTCCAGCGCCTTGTAGGCGGCAATGCCGCCACTGACGCCCAGCACAATTCGCAGCAGTTTGGGGTCAAGACGCATGCTCAGTTCCGTCCCAGCCAGCCAAGCCACAGCCTGCGCCGCAGCCAGAGCAGGGCTGCGCAGGACAGCCAGACGCCGCAGGCCAGCCCGAACAGCTGGCCACCGTCGCTGCTGCCGTCGGTGTTCTGCACCGCCACGCCGAGCGGGGTGAACAGGTGGAAGAAGATCGCGCCGGAAATCACCCCCAGGCCCAAAGCCGCGCCAAGCACCTGCACGCTGCGCAGCGTTGAGAACGCCGCGCCGGTGAGCAACAGCAGCGAGGCAACCAGCTCGGCACTGCCGACCACCTTGGCCGAGAAGATCCCGCCCGGCGCAAACACGCCGGGGAACCCGAGCGAGGCCGCCCAGGGGTCCAGCTTGCCCTCGAAGATGTAGATGGTCTCAGGTGCGTTGGTGAACTTGAAGAACAGCGATTGCACGAATACGAAGGCGATGAACAGCGTCAGCAGCCAGTGTCCATGTTTTTGCAACCAGTTCATGGGAGATGCTCCTCGAATTGATGTCTGTCTGTCGGGCCAATAAGCGAAGCGCATCCGCCAAGCTTTGGCACGACGGCGGTGTTGAATGCGCTTCGCTTATCCACCCGACGGTTCAGTACTATTTCTTCAGCAGTTCGCTGAACTTGGCATCCGACACCTTGTTGTAGCCGAGCGGGTCTTTGGTCCATTTTTTCTGGACGCTGCCGTCGTAGTTGAGATAGAGCTTGCCATCGAGGATGGTGAACTGCTCCGGCTCGATCGACACCAGATAGCCCTGGCTGACGCCGTAGGCGCAGTAGCCGCCGTACTGGGGCGCGAATTTTTCCGGCGTGGCCTTGAACAGCTCCAGATGCTGCTGTGAGGCAAACTGCCACTTCGCCCCCATCCAGCTGTAGGCATGTGCCTCGCTGCCCTTCACGGCCTTGTTGTCGGTGAAGTAGGCGACCGTGTCGTAGCCGTTGATGGCGATGCCGGTGGGGGTGTCGCTGATCACCCCCCGCTTGAGCGTGTTGTAGGGGGCCGCCGCAAAGGCCAGCGAGGAGGCGGCGAGCAGCAGCAAGCCGAAAAACCTTGAGAGTGAGCGCATGGAAATCTCCTTTGAGATCGGTGTGTGAATGGAGGGTGTCGCTAAAACCACTGTTCGCCGCGCTTGAGGTCTTCGCGGAACAGCCGCCACAGCGCCAGCGGCGAGGTGACGGGCGCACCCTGGCGGGCCTGCGCTGCGCCAATCGAAAACGCCAGCGCCCACTGCCGGAACATGGCGCGGTAACCGTCCAGCAGCGGCGTGTCGGGATGGTAGATGTGCGCGCTCTCGGCAGTGACGCCATTGAGTTCCAGCACCCGCAGTTCGCGGCCGCGCTGCAGATGCCCGGCACTCGGGCAGCGCAGATCGATGCGGCCAAAGCCGTAGCCAGGGACGGCATCGGCGAGCCGCGTCAGCGTATGGATGAGTGCCGGCGTCACCAGCCCGGTGGCGTCAAGAAACAGGCTGCCGCGGCAGTGCGCACCGATCTCGACCAGGGCGATGCACTCGCCGGCGGCAGGGATGTCGTGCAGCTGTTCTGCCCAGTGCGCAAACAGCGTGCTGGCGATCAGACGGGCACGGGCGTCGGCAAGAATCAGTGCTCGCAGCGTCTGCACTCCGTCGCCGGTGACGGTGGGGAAAGTCTTGTGGACGATGGAGAGCACCTCCAGCACGGCGGCGCCCGGCGCACGGGCAATGAAGATGCCGAACTCCTCGCCGGAGATATACCGCTGGGCAATCACGCTGCCATCGAAACGGGCGAGATAGTCGTATACGGCGTGCGCATCGCGGGCAATGAAAACGCCGCGTCCGCGCTGCCCGACGTCCGGCTTGAGCACCAGCGGAAAGCCGATGTCGGGCCGCTCCGCAAAGTGCAGCGCCTGAGCGGCCCGCAGGGCAGTGCTGCCGGCGCGCAGCAGCAGGAACTCGGCCACCAGGTCGGGAGCGTTCGCCTGCAAGGGCGCCAGCGCCTGATGCTTGCGCTCGCCCACCACGCCACCGGCATCGAGGGCGGGATTGGCGGCGGTGAATGCGGTGGGGCTGCGATGCTTCAGGCCCAGCCACAGGATCCAGGCGATGATCGGCAGGTAATACAGCCAGGCCGGCCAGAACTCCCAGCGGCGCGCACGCTCGAAGCGGATCGACAGCTGATCCCGCAGCGACAGCGCCCCTGCCGGCGCCAGGTCCCAGGGCCGCGTGCTGCTGCGGGAGGCGGCATCCATGGTCAATTCAGCACTGGCGCGCATGCCGCAGCGTCGCCGGAGCCTTGCCGAAGTCATCGCCCAGGCTGATGCCCTGCAGCTTGCAGTGCAGCTGGATCAGCGCGTAGTGATGCACCGCGTGGCTGGCCAGAAACAGCAGCTCGCGCGCCAG
This sequence comes from Stagnimonas sp., assembly GCA_046598075.1. Classification (GTDB taxonomy): domain Bacteria; phylum Pseudomonadota; class Gammaproteobacteria; order Nevskiales; family Nevskiaceae; genus Stagnimonas. The sequence goes on along the minus strand of JBKJJE010000090.1, from coordinate 10,783 downwards.
CGACGAAAAGCTGACGAAGTTGTCCTCGCCCGCCAGACCGCCGCGCAGATGCACCGCCACCGGTTCGCCGAGCAGGCCGGCATCGAGCCTGGCGAGCTGCTGCTGGATGGCGGTGATGCGGCTGCGGGCCAGTTCCGGGTCCTGTTCCAGCGCACGGTCACGGGCGCGGGTGTCGTAGTCCACCGAATGGCTGGCGATGTGCTGTGTGAAGGCCTCGTAGTGCTCGATCACGTGGCGCAGATGCGGGCCGCTGTGGCTGGCGAAATCGCTGCCCGGCACCCGAGCATGGGCATCGAGCACTTTCAACGCCTGGTCGAGCACGGCGATGTTGTAGTCGAGCAGCTTTTGCAGATCGGGGCGGTTGTTCATGGCAGAGTCCTTTCAGAGGCGGTCAGACCGAGCAGGTCTGCAGCGGGTTCGGCTGGCTGGGCAGCGACGGTGCGGGCCAGCAACAGCGCATAGCTGCCGCAGAACAGCAGGTTCGGGATCACCCCGGCTGCCAGGGTCAACGCGACATGCGGCGTGCCGATGGCGTGATGCACGCCGATCAGCAAGGTATAGGTGAAGCCCAGCCCGCAGCTGAAAGCCAGCAGCGCCCCCTCGGGCTTGCTGTTGCCGAGCTGGAAACACTGGCGCATCACGCCGGTGCCGGTGTAGGTGAGCAGCGTGCTCATCAGCCAGTGGGCAAGGCCGGCAGTGAAGGCGAGGCGTGGCCCGGCATCCCAGTTGGCGAACGTCGCCCAGGCGCCGTAGACGCCGGCGCCGAACACCGCGGCCCAGAAGCTGTCGATCAGCTGTCGCGCGCGTTGTTCGAATTGCGGCAGGGTCATGAGCGTTCCACCGCGTCAGCGTGGCGGGCGGTGAGCCAGTGCAGCAGGTCTTCCGGGTCCTCGCGGTGGCGATAGTCGACATCGACGTGGGCGCGCAGCACGATGCCGTTCTCGCCGATCACGTAACTGGCTGCCACCGGCAAAGTCCAGCCGCCATCGGCGTTGATCTCCGGCAGCGCAGTGGCGTATTCGTTTTCGAACAGCAACTTCAGAGCTGCCGGCAAGTCGTACGACAAGCCATAGGCGCGGGCGACATGGCTGCCCACGTCGGACAGCAGCGGCAGGCCCGGTCCCACCGCCTGTGAGGTAAAGCTGGTGGCGAGTCCGCCCTGCGGGGAGATGGCGACCAGCGGCGCACGCAGCGCCGCGAAACGGGAAGCCTGTTGCTGATAGCTGCGCAGCGTCAGGGTGCAGAACGGGCACCAGTGACCGCGGTAGAACAGCAAGGTGGTCGGCCCCTCGGCGAGCAGGCTGTCGAGTGCCACCAGCGCGCCGTTCTGGTCGGGCAGCCTGAACGCCGGTGCGCGCTCACCCACCCGCAGCGCCTTGCCCTCGATGCCGGCGCGGCGCAGGCCGTCCATCGCCATCACCTCGACGGCGCTGGCGGGAGCCGGTTGCTCCTGCAGCCAGTGGATGCGTTCGCGTTCGAGATGGTGCTGCAGATTCATGCCCGACTCCTGTCTCAATGGCAAACCGCAGATGGCACTGCGGATTTGTTGAAGGTGTGCATTGTGCTGACCCCCTGTCTATGGCACCAGACCGGCAGCCACGATATGTTCTATTCGGGTGGGGCATGAATGCCAGACATAACCAGCCCTTAGAGTGCCGCCATGGATCGTTTTGTTCTGATGCAATGTTACGTGCGCGCCGTCGAAACCGGCAGCTTTTCTGCTGTGGCGCGCGAACTCGGCACCAGCCAGCCCACCGTCAGCAAGAACATCGCCACGCTCGAGGACCATCTGGGCGTGCGTCTGCTGCACCGCTCGACGCGCAAGATGTCCCTCACCTCGGAGGGCGAGAGCTTCTACGCCGAATGCCGGCGCATTCTCGACTCGGTCGCCGAGGCCGAGTCGAATGCCCGCGGGCAGAAGGCGGCTTCCGGCCTGCTGCGGGTGTGCTGTCCGCCGGCCCTGGCGCGGCACCGGGTGATGCCACTGATCGCCCCCTTCGTGGAGCAACATCCCGGCGTTTGCATCGACCTGCAATTCAGCAATCGCGATACCGACCTGATCGAGGAGGGCATCGACGTCGCCTTCCGCGTCGGCGAGCTGAAGGATTCCACCTACCGTGCCCGCCTGGTGGCCAACTACGCGCTGTGCTGCGCAGCCTCGCCGGCCTACCTGCAACAGCGCGGCAGGCCGCAAAAGCCGCTGGACCTGCTCGAGCACAACTGCGTGGTGCTGGCCACCAACCGCGCCGGGCCGCTGTGGACTTTCGCCGGCGAGAGCTTGCGGCCGCAGGGCAATTTGCGGGTGGACAGCCACGAGGGCCTGCGCAGTGCCGCGCTCTCCGGCCTGGGCGTGGTGGTCGCTCCCACCTGGCTGTTCCCGGACGAGTTGCACGACGGCCGCCTCGAATGCCTGCTCGAGGCCTGGCCGATCGCCGCCCTGCCGGTGCATCTGATCTACCCGGCCAAGCGTTTCCTGCCGACACGGGCGAGGGCCTTCATCGACTTCGTGGTCGACGCCTTCCAGCGGGATCCCTGCCTGAACGGCGAGGCCGTGGTCGCGCTGGGCCTGGAACCCTGCATCAAGATATTGAAATCCGCCGCGCTATGACTCCGATGAATCTGATCCGACGCGGCACGCTGCTGTTGTCGCTGCTGCTCGCCGCCTGCTCGCATTCCAACCCGCCGTACCCGCGCGGCAGCCTCGAAAGCCTGTACCCGCTGGGCCCGCGCCCGGTGTTGAGCGCGGTCAGCGTGGCGGGCCGCAGCCTCCACATCGCCCGCATGGACGGCAGCGGCCAGACGCCGCTGATGTTCATTCACGGCTCGCCAGGTGACTGGCAAGCCTGGGCCCGATACCTCGATGCGCCGGCGCTGGCCGCCTACAACCCGCGCATCGCCGTCGACCGCCCCGGCTTTGGCGGCTCCGGTGCCGGCCAGGTGCTGACCGACCTGCGTGCCCAGGCCAATCTGCTCGCCGAGCTGATTCCGGCCGGTGCGCCAGCCGTCGTGGTCGGCCATTCGCTCGGCGGGCCGCTGGTGGCCTGGCTGCTGCTCGACCATCCGGAAAAGTTCTGTGGCGGCGTGATGGTTGCAGGCTCCATCGCACCGGCGCTGGAAGCACCGCGCTGGTACAACCGGCTCGCCCAGACCTGGCTCGCGCACTGGCTGGCACCACAGGAGATGCTCTGGTCGAACACCGAAATCCTGGCCCTGCAGGGCGAACTGGAAAAACTCGACCCCGAATGGCCACGCTTGCACCGGCCGCTGATCGTGCTGCAGGGTGAAAACGACGAACTGGTCGATCCTCGCACCGCCGACTACGCCGAGCAGCGCCTGCCTCGCCGCTGGGCGCAGGTTCGCCGGGTACCCGGCCAGGGCCATTTCGTGTTGTGGAATCAGCCGCAGACGGTGATCGCCGCCATCGACAGCCTGCGCTGCAATGCCCCGCCCTAGCCGGCTGGTTCGATGCCGGTGATCGCCGGCCTGCGCGGCTGGTTGCCGAACTTGGCGCGCACCGCAGGCGGGATGTCGTCGACCTGGATGAACACCAGGCCATCGAGGGTGTTGCCGAAGTCGGCGTCGACGTTGAAGCCGGCGAACCTGCCCTTCAGATCAAGATAGTGCCGCAGCAGTACCGGCAGCCCGCTGCCCTGCTCCACCCTGGCGACCACCCGCGACAGCAGGGCGGGATCCGAGAGTGCGGCGACCACCTGGCGGGATTCTGGCGTGCTGCGGCCGCTCGCCGAGGGCGTGCGGGGCTGCACCAGAGCTTGCAGCGCGGGGTCGCTGTGGTGGGTGGAGAGCGCGGTTTCCATCAGTGCCCGCGCCATGGGGCTGTAGCTGGCGCTGATGCTGACCGGGCCGAACAGGCAGCGGATGTCGGGCCTGGCATCGAGCACCGAGGCGATACCCGACCAGAGCAGCCGCAGCGCGCGGAAGTTGCGCTGCCATTCCGGCCGCACGAAGGAGCGGCCGAGTTCGATCGCCGGCCCCAGGTGTGCAAGCAGGCGCTGGTCATAATCGAACAGGGTATGGGTGTAGAGCGCGGCAACCCCGCCAGCAGCCGCCAGCGCCTCAGTGAAGCCCAGTCGATAGGCGCCGATCAGCTCGCGCTGCTCCTGATGCCAGACGAACAGATGCTGGTAGTCGGCATCGAAACGGTCCAGGTCGAGCGGCTGGCCGGTGCCTTCCTGCACCTGCCGGAAACTTAGCTCGCGCAGGCGGCCAATTTCCTGCAGCACCTGCGGGATCTGCGCGGCGCCGGCCAGATAGACGGTGAAACTGCCCTGCTGGCAGAGCACGCAGCCGGCAGGCAGCGTGGCCAGTTCCGCCGCCAGCACTGCCGCTGGCAGTGCCGCCGCCAGCGGCTGCTGCGGGGGCGGCGCACTGGCCGGCAACGCCGCTGCGGTGCGACGCCCGAGGTTGTCGCTGAGCAGGCGCAGATAGGCGGTTTGTGCCCGCGGTTCGAGGCGCCGCAGTTCGGCGGCGGATACCGGCTCGCCCAGATGCAGCCGGACCAGGCTGTTGCGTTGTTGCAGCAGGTCGCGCGGCAGGCAGGCGGTGCGCAACAGCGGATGCACTGCACCGGCCAGCAGCGAGGGCCAGCGCGCGTGGCCCTCGATGTGCATGGGCAGGATCTCTGCGCCGCTGCGGCGGGCGAGCAGGGCGACGCTGTCGGCCCAGGGCGGGTCGGCGATGCGGCGGCCGCGCCAGTCCAGCCGGCTCACTTCGCCGGCTGGAAACAGTACCAGCGCCCCGCCCTGGCCCAGGTGCCGCAGCGCCGCCCGTACACCGCCCAGGCTGGCACCGGGTTTGAACACATCCACCGGTGCGATGATCGGAGCGATCTCCGGAACCCGCTGCAGCAGGGTGTTGGCGAACAGCAGCAGGTCGGGACGCCGCGCCATCAGCAGGTCGGTGAGCACGAAGCCGTCGGCAGCACCGAAGGGATGATTGCAGATGATGATCAGCGCGCCAGTCGCCGGGACGCTCTCCAGCCGGCCGCTGGCGAGCTGGTAGCGCAGGCCCAGCTTTTGCAGCGCGAAGCGCACGAAGTCCGCCGGCGAGAGGGCCTGCGGGCGCTCGGCATAGAGCCGCTCCAGCGCGCTCAGGCCGGTGGCGTGTTCGACTGCCGCCGCCGCCCAGCCCCAGCCGCGACGGCGCGGCAGGCTGAGTGTCGGTTTGGCTTGAACGGTCATCGGCTACGTCCTTACTGGTGTGGGGCGGATAAACGATGCGCGCCGGTCATCCCGGGCATTCCCACCACGGTGGATGCGCTGCGCCTGTCCACCCTGCCAAGGGAAAGGCTAGTTTGTCAGGGTTGCGCCAGCAGGGTTTCGATACGCGCCTCGATATCCCTAGCCTGGCGGTCGCCGGCATGGGTCTCGCCGGCATACAGCGCCTGTACCTTGCCCTGCCGGTCGATCAGGTAGAACGCCGGCCAGTAGCTGTTGTTGAAGGCATTCCAGGTGGCGTGGTCGCTGTCGACCATCACCGGATAGCTGATCTTGAACTCGCGCACCTTGTCGCGAATGCTGCTGATCACTTTCTCGCGCTCGAACTCCGGGGTGTGCACGCCCACCACCGTCAGTCCCTGATCGCGGTATTTGGCCTCGACCTTGTTGAGCCAGGGAAAGGAGCGGTAGCAGTTCCAGCACTCGAAAGTCCAGAAATCGATCAGCACCACCTTGCCGCGCAGGCTGGCCAGGGTGATCGGCGGCGAATTGATCCACTCGGCGGCACTGCGGATGGGGAACTCCGGCGCCGCCTGCCCCTGCGCCTGTGCAGGCCCGGCACTGCCGCAGGCGGCGAGCAGCAGGCTGATGCCTGCGACAAGGGATTTGACAGTCATCGGATGGTGCATGGGTTTCACTGGCCTCAAATGTGCGGGCGGTCAGGCGGCTGCGCGTCGCCGATCCAGCCTTGCGACTCCGTCGTTAATGGCTTGCCGGGGCCCTGGCCCAGACTGCCGCAACCCGGGCATCGCGCCCGCAACCATTGCGGTAATAGGCATAGCGCACCGGGTTCTTCTTGTAGTAGTCCTGGTGATAGTCCTCGGCGGCGTAGAAAGTGCCGGCGGCGACGATTTCGGTGTAGACCGTGCCTGGCAAGACCTTGGACGCCAGCAGCTGCTCCTTGCTCTGGCTGGCGATGCGCGCCTGCTCTGCGCCCTGAGTGAAGATCGCGCTGCGGTACTGCGAGCCATGGTCGCAGAACTGCTGGTCTTTCACGGTCGGGTCGATATGCCGCCAGAAGTATTCGACCAGCTGCGCATAGCTCACCTTACTGGCGTCGAAATGCACTTCGACCGCCTCGGCATGACCGGTGCCGCCGGCCGATACCCGCTCGTAGCCCGGATCAGGCACGCTGCCGCCGATGTAACCGGAAATCGCCGCGGTCACCCCGGGCAATTTCTCGAAGTCGGACTCCACGCACCAGAAACAGCCACCGGCGAAGATCGCGGTCTGCTCGCCACCGGCAGTTGTTGCCGTCGGGGCGCTGCTGGCGGCGGCCGTTGCAGCTGCCGGTGCGGCGGCAGGCGGCGGCGGGGTTGCACGCGCGCAGGAGACCGTGGCGGTGATGGCAAGGACAAAAGCGGCGAGTGTCGAAACAGTCTTGTTCATGGGATCAGCTCACCAGCGTCGGTAGGGGTTCTGAGATGGGCACGAAGCGCAGCGCCAGCCCGTTGTTGCAGTAACGCAGGCCAGTCGGCGCCGGGCCGTCGTCGAACACGTGGCCCTGATGGCCGGAGCAGCGCATGCAGTGATACTCGGTGCGCACGCTGAACAGCTGGCGATCTTCCTTGGTAGCGACGGCACCCTCGTTCGGCTTCCAGAAACTCGGCCAGCCAGTGCCGCTGTCAAACTTGTGCCCGCTGATGAACAGCGGCAGGTTGCAGGCAGCGCACACATAAGTGCCTTCGCGCTTCTCGTGATTCAGGGGGCTGCTGAACGGCCGCTCGGTGTCTTCCTCGAACAGCACCAGGTAACTGGCTTCCGGCAGCCGTTGCTGCCAGTCCCGCTTGGATTTCAGCAGCGCTGGGGCCTGCTTTTTATCTTTGTCCTTGTCAGCAGCGGCCAGCAGATAGACCGGTAGCGCAGAAATGGCGGCGAGGCCGGAGAGTCTTAGCAGTAGTTGGCGGCGGTTCATGGCATTAAGGGTCTAACAGATTGAGCACTCAGCTATCGACTGCATGTTGCTGGAAGTGGTTGCATGCCTGCCTGCCCGCTCAGGGCATAGCGCCTATTCGCTGAGCCGATGAATCGCGAGACGGACTAGGGATGCGGCCAGCGAAACTCGACGCGACTCTCGCCCAGTGCAAGACCGTCCGGTCCGAAACGTCTTTCGATCATCGTGCCGGCGCCATCGGCTTCGACCAGGATCAGCGTGCTGCAGCGGGTGCCGTATTCGCGCCCCAGGATGAAGGCCGGCGCAACAAATCGCTCGCGCGAAAGCCCAACCCCGGTGTCGGGCAGCAGCGCATCCGGCGGTGTAGCGGGGTTGGCGAGGGCGGTGAACAGCTCGGCCGTGTCAGCCGTTGCGCCCTGCGCCAGCCAGTCGGCGACCGCCGCTTTCAGCTGTCGCGTTTTCGGCCAGGGGGTATCGAGCGTGGCGTTGGAGAGGCCATACAGGCCCGCCGCCAGGGGCTGCACCGCGACACCAGACTGATTGCTGGCATAGACCGCCTGTCCGGCGTCGACCAGCAGCAGGTTGCAGGGTCCGTACTGGCCAAGGCCACCCTGCCCGGCAAGCCAGGCCTGCGGCGAGCCGCTGCCGGTCAGATAGTCCAGCGCCAGCGCGCCGCGCGAGCGCAGACCCGCCGCCGGCACCCCAGGCAACCGGACATTGGTGACTGCCGCCAGCCTGCCGCGGGTGCTCACGCCGAGCCAGGTACCGCCGCCCTCGATGTCGCGGCCGGCGAGGATCTGCGGCTGATCAGCCCAGAATGCCAATGGCGCGCTGGGCCGGGCGTGGAACTCGTCGCGGTTGGCGGCGACCAGCAGACGCAGGCTCGGCGTCGGATTCCAAGCGAAGGCAATCAGGCACATGGGGTGGACTCACATTGCGGCGGCACGAAGGCAGCAGACCTGCGCCGGCGGCCATTCGTTCAAGCCGGCCTAGCTCAGCGCGCCTTGCCGCGCTTCACCGCGTTCAGCGACTTCACATAGATGACCAGGCTGTGGCCGACGATCTCGAAGCCATGCTGTTCGGCGATGTCGTGTTGCAGGGCCTCGATTTCGGCGCTGACGAACTCGATGACCTTGCCGCTCTCGACATCCACCATGTGGTCGTGATGCTCGCCGCGCTCCAGCTCGAACACGGCATGGCCGCCTTCGAAATTGAGCCGCTTGACCAGACCCGCCTGTTCGAACTGGGTCAGCACCCGGTAGATGGTGGCGAGTCCGATGTCGGCGTCCTCCTTGATCAGCAGCTTGTAGACATCCTCAGCCGACATGTGGCGCATCGAGTTGTTCTCGAGGATTTCGAGAATCTTCAGGCGCGGCAGGGTGACTTTCAGCCCGACGTTGCGGAGGTCTTGTGATTCCATGGCGATCTTCGGGCCTGGTGGTGGGCGTAGAGCTTGAGCAAAGCTGCTTTCCGTTATTATCGTCCTTCGTTTTTGATCCGGCCAATGACATGCGTGTTTTGTTGAATGCGGCGGTTGCCGCCGCTCTGGGGTTGTCGCTTTCCGCCTGCAGTCTGGTGTTCAAGTTGCCGACACGGCAGGGCAATGTCATCGAGCAGAAGCAGCTGGATCAGCTCAAGGTCGGCATGACTCGCGAGCAGGTCACCTACCTGATGGGCACGCCGATCGCCGCCAGTCCGTTCCGTTCCGATCGCTGGGATTACCTGGGCTATTACAAGTCACCGCGTGGCGTCGAGAACAACCGCATGGTCACGCTGTTCTTCGAGAAAGACACCCTCGCCCGCATGGAGGGTGTCGCCCCACTGGTGGCCAGTGACGCCGTGCCGAAAGGCCTCAGCAGCTCCGCCATTTACAAGAAGCAGAAAGCCGAGCAGAACGAAGACGAGCGCGCCAACGCGCCGAAAGAGGCCGACGTGATTCTCACCCAGCCCTCGAACACACCCTAAATCGTCCGTCGCCGCGCCCGGCTGGCAGCCCTGGCGCGCTGGCGGCGCTGATCCTTGGGGTCTATGCTCAGAGGCCGCAGGATTTCCACCCGGTCGCCAGCCGCGAGTGGCGTGTCGGCCGCAATCAGGCGACCGAATCGCGCCAGCGGCAGCGGCTGATCCGTCTCGCCCTGCCAGTCGGTGCTCAGCCCAGCGGCGTCGATGGCCTCGGCCGCCGTGCAGCCTTCGGCAACCATCACGCGCTGCAACTGCTGCTGCTCGGATTGCGCAAACACCACCTCCACCTCAAACCGCTGTGCTATCTCTGCCATGGAGTTGCTGTGCCCTCTGCTTGAATGCCTGCATCACGCCACCGACGGCGCGGTCGAGTTGCGGCGCCAGCAGGCGGCCCAGCGAGGCACCCCAATCTAGATCGACGCTGAGGCTGACCTTGCAGGCGGCATCCCCCAGGGGCTGGAATCGCCACTCTCCCAACAGACTCTTGAACGGCCCGCGCAGCAACCGCATTTGCAGCGCCAGGTGGCCTTCAGCCGAAGCTGCGACGATATTCTCGGTGAGGAAACTCTCGGTCAGACCGGCGAACTTGAAGCGCAATCCAGCCTGCATCCGCGCGCCCTCGACCAGCTCCACCGTAGCGCCCACGCAGCCCGGCATGAACTCTGGGTAGCGGGCAACGTCCTGCACCAGCGCCAGCAGCTGCGCAGGCGGGTAACCCATCAAAGCCGACCGCTCGACCCTCACCATTCAGTAGTCCATCCCTTCATCAAGCCTATAATTTTGCGATGAGCAGCCCAAAACAAAAAGACAAAAATCCAGACCGGCTGATCGCCGCCAACAAGCGCGCACGCTACGAATACTTCATTGAAGACAGCTATGAAGCTGGCCTCATGCTCGAAGGTTGGGAGGTGAAAAGCCTGCGCGATGGCCGCGCCCAGATCACCGAAGCCTACGTCATCATCAAGAAGGAAGAAGCCTGGCTGATCGGCGCGCACTTCATTCCGCTCAAACAGACCTGCACCCATGTATTTGCCGACGCCACCCGCACCCGCAAGCTGCTGATGAACCGCAAGGAGCTCTCGGTACTAGTCGGCAAGGTCGAGCGCGCAGGCTACACGCTGATCCCGCTCGACCTGCACTGGACCGATGGCCGCGCCAAGCTGCAGGTCGGTCTCGCCAAGGGCAAGAAGACCCACGACAAGCGCGACACCATCAAGGAACGCGACTGGCAGCGCGAGCAGGGGCGCGTGATGCGCAGCATCGGTAAAGGCTGAACGCAAATATCTGCGGCATTAAGCCGTTGCACAGCCAGCGAACGCCTATACTGTGAGGACACGGGGGTGACATGGTTTCGACAGCGGTATTGAAACCCGACGTGCATGCAGAGATGCCAGCTTCCTCTTAAAACTTGTTGGCAAACAAGCTAGTTGCGAACGACGCTAACTACGCCCTCGCCGCTTAATCCCGGCGAGCGGATGCCCCTCTAGTGCTGGTGATGGGGGGTGCATCCGTCGACTCTCACCAGACCGTCTTCGCGTTCGCTCTTAACGCAAAGATCAAAACCCAAGGAGATAAGTGCAGGCGTTCCGTGCTCAACCGGCAACCTGCATCGAAAACCAAAGTTGGGATAAGCATGTAGATCGGAAGGCGGAGAATCGTTGGACGCGGGTTCAATTCCCGCCACCTCCACCAA
>JBKJJE010000182.1:0-3046 GCA_046598075.1 Stagnimonas sp. | reverse complement strand
GCGCGGCTTCAAGCGCGATCAAGGGCTGATCGGCTACAACTCGCCCAAGCTTCTGAGCATCGGCTATCACTTCATCATCGAGGCGGCCGGCCCGGTGACGGTCGGGCGCGGCGAGCGCGAGGCCGGCGCGCATGTGCAGGGCTTCAACAAGTTTTCCATCGGCATCTGCATGGTCGGCACCGATGCCTTCAATGCGGCTCAGTGGTCCAGCCTCAAGGGCCTGGTGACCGCCCTCAAAGGGCGCTATCCCGCTGCCAAGGTTTGCGGTCACCGCGACCTGTCACCCGACCAGAACAAGAATGGCGTGGTGGAGAAGTTCGAGTGGCTGAAAACCTGCCCCGGCTTTGATGTGGCCGCATGGCTCGCCGCCGGTATGAATCCAGTGCCCGAGGCCGTGCTGCCATGAGCCGCTACGCCAAGGCCTGGTGGAAGAGCAAGACACTCTGGCTCAACGCCCTGGTGTTGCTGCTCGCCACGCTCGAGTTGCAGCTGGGCATGTTGCGCGAGGTGCTGCCGGTCAACCTCTACGCGCTCATCGCTATCGCGTTGCCGGTGCTCAACATGCTGCTGCGCGCAGTCACCAAAGCGCCGCTGGGCAAGCGGGATGCGGAGCACTGGAGATGATCCCGCTGCTGGCCGTGCCCGCCATCCAAAAGCAGCTCGCGCGCTACGGCGAACCCGCCCTGCGGGTCTTCGCGTTGTTTCTGCTGCTGGTGGTCTTGCCCTGGATCATCTGGGGTGCCGGTGTCGATCACGGGGTCAACAAAATGAAGCTCGCCGCAGTCACCCAGCAGCTGACGACCGAGCGCCTGCATGCCAATCAGCTCGCCAGCCTCACGCGCGACCTGGATGCGCTCGATTCCAAGGCCACTGCTGCCATCGCCAGTGCTGAAGCCGCTGCCCAAACCCTGCAACAGGAGATTGCCCGCTATGCGCAACGCACTGGCGCTGCCCGCGCTTGTCTCGATGCTGACGGCCTGCGCCTTTGGCGCAAAGCCATCGCCCTTGCTCACCCCAGCACCGAGGCCAGCGGCCTGGATGCTGGTGGAGTGCCCGCCACTCCCGCAGCCGGAGGATGGCCGCGAGATCACCCTGCTGCAAAACATCGCAGCAGTGACGGCCCGCTATCGCAACTGCCACGACCGGCACCAGGCACTGGCGGACTACGCCCGGCGGGTGAGCCGTGAGTGACCCCACCGACCAGGCGAGTGATCTGGAAGAGCAGCAGCGCTCTGCGGCCATCCAGCGCCACATCAATCGCCACCGAGATCAGCCGGTGCCCAACGCGCAGGGACGCGTCTGCGTCGACTGCGGTGAGCGAATCCCGGCCAAGCGCCTGCTCGCGCACCCCAACGCGCTGCGCTGTATCGAGCATGCACGCCGGCAAGAGCAGCGGCTGAAGCATTTCAAAGCCCCTTCAACACGCCTTTAAACCGGACACCACCCGCTATGGCAAACGACACGCCACATGCATCAGGCCGCCGCGAAGAAGATCGCCACGGCGGCATCAGCAACGAGCAAATCTACGGCGCCATCGTGCGGCTTGAGGCCCGTGCAGACGCCAGTGCTCGCGAGCATGAGCGCGGCATGGCGGCCCTCAACCAACGGCTCGAAGACAAGTTTGGTGAACTGAAAAGCCACCTCAGCCGGCAAGACACGCGGCTGGATTCGATAGAGACCAAGGTGGGCGTCGCTCACGACAATGCACTGGTGGCAATGACCACCGCCAAACGTGCAGGGGCCATCAGCGGCGGTAGTGTCAGCTTGCTGGTGCAGGGCTTGGGCGAGCTTATCAAGGCGCTGCTCAAGCCCTAGCCGTGGCCCACAAACACGAACTCCGCGCCCAGCTCCGCCGCCGCTATGTGGTGGATCGGCAGTCGCTTGCGCAGGCCGCTGACGCCGTGGAGATCAGCTACAGCACCGCCCGCACCTGGAAGGAGGCCGCCCTGCAACGCGGCGACGACTGGGAGCATGCCCGTGCTGCCGAGGAGATCGGCGAAGGCGGCGTGCGCGCACTCACCCGCGTGGTGCTGGATGAGTTCGTGCCGCTGTTCCGCTCCACCATCGCCGACATCAAGAACGGCGAGATGAAGGGTGTGGACAAGGCTGAGGCCATCTCGCGCCTGGCCGATGCTTATACCAAGACCGTGAAGGCATCCGGCGCCGTTGACCCCGCGCTGGCCAAGCTCGCCTGGGCAATGGATGTGATGAAGCTGCTGGCGCAGTTTGTAGCCAGCGAAATGCCGCAGCATCAGGCGGCGATCCTTGAAGTACTGGAACCGTTCGGCGAACGGGTGGCGGAGACCTATGGCTAGCCGCAAGTGCCGCTCTGACAGCCCCCGAATCGCCGCCACGCTGGTGTGCAGCGACGACGAGCTGCGTCGCATCAAACGCGACCTCGAAGACGAGCGTCTGCTGCAAGAGCGCAACGACATCGTGGAGATGCTGGAAGAAGCCAGCGTGCGTGCGCGTGATCACACCCGCTACCCCGAACTCACCTATGAGCAGGGCGTTGCCGCTGCGCTGGAGTGGGTAATGGGTGGTGATGAAAACCCGCTGATTGATTGATAGGGCCATGAAGATCAAGCCCGCCATCACCAAAACCACCCGCAAGCAGTTCCTCAAGGAACTGTCTGCGTTTGGCTTGGAGCAACGCGCGCTCATCGAGGCGCAGGTGGATGGCTTCGAGGTGAACCCCGCCGCCAGCGCGGCGCGCCTGGCGCGCGGGCGGTGGGACTTCAAGTTCTTTTGCGAGACCTACTTCCCGCACTTTGTGAACGCGGCGGTACCGCCCAGCCAGTTCCAGCGCCACGCCTACCGGCTGGTGGTGGCACTAATGCTCAAACCCGGCAGCCGCGTGCCGCAGGTGGCGCCGCGTGGCGAGGGCAAGTCCACGCTGCTGGTGCAGCTACATGCCCTGTGGCGGCTCTGCTATCGCTACAGCCGCTACATCGCCCTGGTGATGGATGCCAAGGAACAGGGCGAGATGATGCTGGAGGCGATCAAGGCCGAGCTGGAGGCCAACCCGCGCCTCGGTCAGGACTTC
>JBKJJE010000167.1:0-7440 GCA_046598075.1 Stagnimonas sp. | reverse complement strand
AAGTTCTACAAGGCTGCCGAGAATGCCGGCATCAAGCCGATTGCCGGTTGCGATGTCTGGCTGGAAGAACGCAGCAAGGACGAAGGCCCCGAGCGGCTGACGCTGTTCGTGCAGCACGAGGCCGGCTTCAGGAATCTGTCGGAACTTTTATCGCGTGCGCAGCTCGAGAACCAGACCCGCCACGGCGCGCTGGTGAAGCGCGAATGGCTGGCCGCCGCCAGTGCCGGACTGCTCGCCATGAGCGGCAAGGACGGTAGCCTGGCACGCGCGCTGCTTGCCGATCAGCTCGAGCCGGCCGAAACCATTGCTGAGGAATGGCGCGCACTGTTCCCGGATCGTTTCTATCTCGAAGTCTGCCGCTGTGATCGGCCCGATGACGAGGCCTGGGTGCAGCTCGCCGCGGCGTTTGGCCGCCACGCACAGCTGCCGCTGGTCGCCAGCAACGATGTGCGGTTTCTGAAACGCAGCGAGTTCGATGCACACGAGGCACGCGTGTGCATTGCCAGCGGGCGCGTGCTGGCCGACGACAAGCGGCCCAGACACTACAGCGAGCAGCAGTACCTCAAGTCCGCGGAGGAAATGCAGGCACTGTTCGCGGACTTGCCGGAGGCCATCGAGAACACCCTGCACATCGCCCGGCGCTGCACGCTCGCGCTGCATTTCGGCAGCTACCATCTGCCCAAGTTTCCGGTGCCCGAGGGGTTCACTGCCGACAGCTTCCTGGACACCGAATCGCGCCAGGGGCTTAAGCGGCGCTTCACTGAAATCCAGCTCGCCAGACCCGAGAGCGAGTACTGGGATCGCCTGCAGTTCGAGATCGGGGTGATCCAGAAGATGGGCTTTCCCGGCTATTTTCTCACCGTTGCCGACTTCATCCGCTGGGCCAAGGAAAACGGCTGTCCGGTAGGGCCTGGACGCGGCTCCGGTGCTGGTTCGCTGGTGGCTTATGCGCTGCGCATCACCGATCTCGACCCGCTGCCGTACGATCTGCTGTTCGAGCGTTTTCTCAACCCCGATCGCGTCTCGATGCCGGACTTCGACGTCGATTTCTGCATGGACAACCGCGACCGGGTGATCGATTACGTCACCGAGAAATACGGTCGCCAGTACGTGAGCCAGATCGTCACCTACAACACCATGGCGGCGAAGGGCGTGGTGCGCGATGTCAGCCGCATCATGGGCCACGGTTACGGCTTTGGTGATCGCATCGCCAAGCTGATCCCGGCTACACCCGGCGCGACGCTCGCCGACGCCGTGGAGTCGGTGCCGGAACTGAAAAAAGCCTACGCCGAGGAGGAAGACACCAAGGCCGCACTCGATCTGGCACTGGAACTCGAGGGCATCACCCGTGGTGTCGGTGTCCATGCCGGCGGCGTGGTGATTGCCCCCGATCCGCTGATGAGCTACACGCCGCTGTACTGCGATCCGGATGGCTCCGGCGTGCGCACGCAGTTCGACATGAAGGATCTGGAAAACCTGGGCCTGGTGAAGTTCGATTTTCTGGGGCTGAAGACGCTGACAGTGATCGAGGAGGCGCTGCACACCATCAAGGCCCGCAGCGGCAAGACTCTGGACCTGCTGGCGCTGCCACTGGACGACGCCCGCACCTACCAGAAAATCTTCCAGAGCGGCGAGAGCTCGGCGGTGTTCCAGATGGAATCGCCAGGCATGCAGAAGGCCTCACGTGATCTCAAGCCGGACTGTTTCGAGGACATCATCGCGCTGGTATCGCTCTACCGGCCCGGGCCGATGGACAACATCCCGATGTTCTGCGAGAACAAGCGCGACCCCAGCAAGGTGACCTATCTGCATCCGGAAATGGAGCCGGTGCTGAAGGCGACCTACGGCATCTTCGTCTACCAGGAACAGGTGATGCAGATGAGCCAGCGCCTGGCCGGCTATTCACTCGGCGGTGCCGACCTGCTGCGCCGCGCGATGGGCAAGAAGAAAGCCGACGAGATGGCCGAGCAGCGCGCTATCTTCAACCGGGGCGCGATCGAGCGCGGCGTGACCGAAGACGTCGCCGGCAAGGTCTTCGACCTGATGGAAAAGTTTGCCAACTACGGCTTCAACAAGTCGCACGCGGCCGCCTATGCGCTGGTGAGCTATCACACCGCCTGGTTGAAGGCGCACTATCCGGCCGAGTTCATGGCGGCGGTGCTGTCCTGCGAAATGGCGCATCCGGAGTCCGTGGTGGTCATGCGCGACGAGGCGGTGCGCATGGGCCTCAAGGTTCTGCCGCCATCAGTCAACCAGTCGAACTACCGTTTCACGGTGCCCGCCAACCATCAGCTGCGCTATGGCCTGGGGGCGGTCAAGGGCGTCGGCGAGGGGGCTGTCGAGGGCATCATCGCCGAGCGCGATCGCAATGGCCCCTTCGCCGATCTGTTCGACTTCTGTCGCCGTATCGATCTGAAGAAAGCCAACAAGAAACTGCTGGAAGCGATGATCTTCTCCGGCTCATTCGACGAGTGGGGCCTGAACCGTGCCTCGTTGCTGAAGACCTTGCCGAGAGCCCTGCAGTTTGCCGAGCGTGCGGCCAGCAATGCCAGCAGCGGCCAGAACGATCTGTTCGGCAGCGGTGGCGGCAGCAGGCTGGCGGAAGCACAGCCGAAGCACGAGCCGGAGCGATGCCCAGAGTGGTCGCTGGAGGAGAAGCTCCAGCACGAGATGGAGACGCTGGGTTTTTATCTGTCCGGCCATCCCATCGAGTCGCACAAGGCGCTCATCGACCAGACCTGCAGCGGCCGGCTGCCGGAGATTCTCGGCAAGCTGTCAGCACCGCCGAAACCGGATGCCAAGGGCAAGACGCCCTGGCAGCCGCGTTCTAAGCATCTGTTCGCGGCCTGGGTCACCGACATCCGTTTTTTCAAGGCCCGCGACGGGGCGATGGGCAAGGCGGCGCAGGACAGCTACAAAATCACTCTGCAGGAAGGTGGGTCGACACTCACCACCTTCATCGACGCCGACAAGTGGACCCTGGCCAGGAACACGGTGAAGCTCGACGACGTGGTGTTCGTGCAGGGCGAGCTGGCGATGAGCACGCCACGCGAGGGCAGGGCCAGCGAGCCCCGGCTGTACAGGGCCGAGTTCTTCACCAGAGCTGCCATCGCCGCCGACTACGCGCAACGGCTGTGGCTGGTATGGGACAAGCCGGCCAGTGAAGTGCCTGCGCTGCGTTCGTTGCTCAGTCCCTTCCGCCAGGCCGAGGGGATGCCGGTGATGGTGGAGATCGGCAACCACACCGCGCGGGCATTGCTGGACTGGCCCGCGGACTGGAAGCTCAAGCTGAGCGAGTCCGGCATGGCCGCGCTGCAACATTTCTTGACTGCCGACTGCGTTAAAGTGCAATACCGTCGCTACACGCCGCCCGTGCAGGAACGCCGTTTCGAGCGCAGTTCCGGTGGCGGATTCTCCAACGGCGGCGACGATGAATAGGATCCACCAGGTGATGCCATGAACCTCAACTACCTCGACTTCGAGCAACCCATTGCCGATTTGCAGAGCAAGATCGACGAGTTGCGGTTTTCCACCCAGGGCAGCGGCGTCAATCTCACCAGCGAGATCGAGAGCCTGGAAGGCAAGATCAGGACGCTGACCAAGCAGATTTTCGACCAGCTCACGCCCTGGCAGATTGCCCAGCTGGCACGCCATCCGCAGCGGCCGTATGCGCTCGATTACATCCACGGCATCTTCACCGAGTGGGAAGAGCTGCACGGCGACCGCCATTTTGCCGACGACCCGGCGATGCTCTGCGGTGTTGCTCGACTCGACGGCCGCGCCTGCGTGGTGATCGGACAGCAGAAAGGCCGCGACGCCAAGGAGCGGGTGTATCGCAATTTCGGCATGCCGCGCCCCGAGGGCTATCGCAAGGCGCTGCGGATCATGAAGCTGGCAGAGAAATTCAACCTGCCGCTGGTCACTTTCATCGACACCCCCGGCGCCTACCCCGGCATCGGCGCCGAGGAGCGCAACCAGAGCGAGGCCATCGCCCGCAACCTGTTCGAGCTGTCCCGACTGCGTACCCCGATCATCGCCACCGTGACCGGCGAGGGTGGCAGTGGCGGCGCGCTGGCGATCGGGGTGGCCGACGTGGTGATGATGTTGCAGTACAGCATCTACTCGGTGATCTCGCCCGAGGGTTGTGCCTCGATCCTGTTCAAGTCCGCGGCGCGAGCGCCCGAAGCGGCCGCCGCGATGCGGGTTGGGGCCAACGACATCCTCAATCTGAAGCTCATCGACGAGGTGATTCCGGAGCCGCTGGGCGGCGCCCACCGGGATGCCGCCGAGATGATCGCGCGGGTCAAGGGCCGTCTGGTCGAGCATCTCGACCTGCTCGCACACAAGCCGATGACACGGCTGCTGGCGGATCGCTACGACAAGTTCATGCGTCACGGCGTCTGCGAAGAACCGCAGGTGGTGATGCCGATCCGGCAGGCTGGCTGACCAGTCGACCGCAGCGGGATGCAACTGCTGGAGCGATTGCGCGCCGCGCCGCCGGCTGACCGCTACTGCCTGGCTTTCAGCGGCGGGCTGGACTCCACCGTGCTGCTGCATCTCGCGCTGCAGGCAGGCCTGCCGGCACTCAGCGCAGTGCACATCCACCACGGCCTGCAGGCGGCCGCCGATGACTGGGCCCGGCACTGTGAGGCGCAGTGCCGGGCATGGAGTCTGCCGCTGCAGGTGCTGCGGGTGAGGGTTGCCGACCGGCACCCGAAAGGCCCCGAGGCGGCCGCGCGTGCAGCCCGCTATGCCGCGCTCAACAGCCATCTGCCACCGGGTGCGCTGCTGATGACGGCGCACCACGCCGACGATCAGGCCGAGACCGTGCTACTGCGGCTGCTGCGCGGCAGCGGGATTGAAGGACTGGCGGCGATGCCGGAGCTGAGCCCGCCAGCAGTCGGCAACGACAAGCCGCGGCTGTGGCGACCGCTGTTGCCGGTATCCCGTGGTGAATTGCTGGCCTACGCCCGGCAGCATGGCCTGCACTGGCTGGAAGACCCGCACAACCGCGATCCGCGCTACGCCCGCAGCTGGCTGCGCGCCGAGGTGATGCCACTGCTGCGCGCGCGCTGGCCGGATGCCGATGCCCAGCTCGGCCGCGCAGCCCGCCACGCTGCCGACGCCAGCCTGCTGCTCGCCGGGCTGGCCGGCAAGCTGTTGCCCGCGGTCGCCCGCGACGACGGCGGCCTGTCGGTGCCGGGCCTGTTGGCGCTGAGTGGTGCCGAGCGCCGCCTGCTGCTGCGGCATTGGCTCGCCATGCGGAAACTGCCGGCGCCGTTCGCCAGCACCCTGCAGCAGATCGATACCGACGTGCTGCACGCGCGCCGCGACGCCACCCCCCTGCTGTGCTGGCCGGGTGCCGAGTGCCGGCGCTACCGCGACACGCTCTACTGCAGTGCCGCACTGCCTGCGCTGGCTGACGGCTTCGCAGCGGCCTGGGACGGCAGCGAGCCCTTGCAGCTGCCAGCCGGATACGGCCTGCTGCATGCGCCGCAAGGTCTGCCGGGCGCCGCGACGGTGCGCTTTGCGCTGGGTGGCGAGCGGCTCAGACCCGCGGGCCACGCGCACAGCCGCAGCCTGAGACAGCTGGCGCAGCAGGCGGGCATGCCGCCCTGGCTGCGGCCGCGGCTGCCACTGCTGCTGGTCAATGGCGAGCTGGTTTCGGTCGCCGGCCATTGGCACAGCACCGATGCGCCGGCGCTGCACTGGCAGGCTCCCGATTTGCCGGGCCTGCCGCTAAGCTGGCGACGGCACATTTCAGATATCTAATCGCGGAGGAGACCCGCAATGCATGGACTCATCATGGATCACCCGCTGCTGGTGGCCGACATCGTCCGTC
This sequence comes from Stagnimonas sp., assembly GCA_046598075.1. Classification (GTDB taxonomy): domain Bacteria; phylum Pseudomonadota; class Gammaproteobacteria; order Nevskiales; family Nevskiaceae; genus Stagnimonas. The sequence continues at coordinate 1,598 of JBKJJE010000167.1, read as the reverse complement.
ACGTCGAGCGTTTCCACGGCGATACCGCCGTGGTTTCGCGGCTGCCGGATGCCGGTGGCGCGATCCATCGCAGCAGCTATGCCGAAGTGGCTGCGCGGGCGCGGCGGGTGGCCAATGTGCTGGATGCGCTTGGCGTTGCCGAGCAGCGCACCGTCGGCACACTGGCCTGGAACACGCATCGGCATCTGGAACTCTATTACGGGGTTTCCAGTGCCAGACGGGTGCTGCACACCGTCAATCCGCGGCTGTTTCCCGAGCAGATCGTGTGGATCATCAACCACGCGGAAGATCAGGCGATCTTTTTCGATGTCACCTTCGCGGCCCTCATCGACGGCATCGCACCGCAGTGCCCGCAGGTAAAAACCTGGGTGGCGCTGACCTCGGCCGACAAGCTGCCGGCCATGCACAACGTCCAGCCGCTCGCCTACGAAACCCTGCTCGCCGCCGCCGCCGATCAGTACGACTGGCCGAGCTTCGACGAGCGCGAAGCCGCCTCGCTCTGCTACACCAGCGGCACCACCGGCAATCCCAAGGGGGTGCTGTATTCGCATCGCTCCACCATCCTGCATGCGATGGCGGCCTGCATGCCGGACGTGATGTGCCTGTCCGCCCGCGACGTGGTGCTGCCGGTGGTGCCGATGTTCCACGTCAACGCCTGGGGCACGCCGTATTCCAGCGCGATGATGGGTGCCAAGCTGGTGCTGCCGGGCGCCGGGCTGGACGGTGCGAGTCTCTATGAGCTGTTCGAGAGCGAGCGCGTCACCTTTTCCGCCGGCGTGCCGACGGTCTGGCTGGGCCTGCTGCAACACCTGCAAAAGCACGACCTCAAGTTCACCACCCCATGGCGCTCGGTGGTCGGCGGCTCGGCCTGTCCGCCCGCCCTGATGAAGACTTTCCGGGACGATTACGGCGTGAAGATCCACCACGCCTGGGGCATGAGCGAGATGAGCCCGCTCGGCACCTTCGGCACGCTCAAGAACCACCATCTCGCGCTGACGCCGGACGAGCAGTTCACGGTGGAGATCAAGCAGGGCCGGCCGATCTTTGGGGTCGACATCAAGATCGTCGATGACGCCGGCCAGGAACTGCCGCGCGATGGCAAGGCGTTCGGCGACATCCACGTCAAGGGCCCCTGGGTGGTCAGCGGCTATTACAAGCTGAGCACCGATCCCACCATCGATGGCTGGTTCCCCACCGGCGATGTCGGCACGCTCGACCCGGACGGCTTCCTGCAGATCACTGACCGCAGCAAGGATGTCATCAAGTCCGGCGGCGAGTGGATCAGTTCCATCGATCTGGAAAACGTAGCGATGGCGCACCCGGCAGTGCAGGAGGCAGCGGTCATCGGCGTGCCGCACCCCAAGTGGGACGAGCGGCCACTGCTGATCATCGTCAGCAAGCCCGGGCAGCAGCCGACGCCAGCGGAAATACTGGCCCACTTCAACGGCAAGATCGCCAAGTGGTGGACCCCCGACGACGTGGTGTTCGTGCCGGAAATTCCGCACACCGCGACCGGCAAGATCAGCAAGTTGCAGCTCAGGCAGCAATTCAAGGAGCACAAGTTGCCCACTGCCAGCTGAAATGGCCGGAACGCCCTG
>JBKJJE010000111.1:0-3400 GCA_046598075.1 Stagnimonas sp. | reverse complement strand
GAAATACTCGGTGCTGGTGGCAGCGTGGCCTGCGCTCATTGAGGTTCTCCTCCTGTTGGCTGTGCCTGATGTTACTGAGCCTCTGCGTCTCCTGGATGCAGCCCTGCCTATACTGCCGGCATGGACTTCTCCCCCCGCCCGATGATCCAGAAGATTGGCACGGCGCTGCGCACGCAGCGGGTGGCGAGGGAGTTCGGCATCGAGACGCTGGTGCGCCTGCTCAGCGAATACCTGCCGGACGACCAGATCAGCGAGGTGCGCCGCGCTTACGTTTTCGGTGCCGAGATGCATGCCGGGCAATCACGCAGCAGCGGCGAGCCGTACATCTACCACCCGCTTGCGGTGGCCCGCATCCTGGGCGAGATGCGGCTCGATCACGTCACCCTGATCGCGGCGATCCTGCATGACGTGATCGAGGACACCGACGTCTCGAAGGAAGAGATCGCCAAGCAGTTCGGGCAGGAAGTCGCGCTGTTGGTGGATGGCGTGTCGAAGATCGAAAAGATCGAGGGTATGAGCCGGCAGGATCGCCAGGCCGAGTCCTTCCGCAAACTGTTGATGGCAATGACCGATGACCTGCGTGTCATCCTGGTCAAGCTCGCCGACCGGCTGCACAACATGCGCACGCTGGGTGGCATGGCGGGTGAAAAGAAACGGCGCATCGCCGCCGAAACCCTCGAAATCTACGCGCCGATCGCGCAGCGCCTGGGCATCAACAGCCTGCGTCGCGAGCTGGAAGACCTGGCGTTTGCCAATCTGCACCCGCACCGCTACGAGGTGTTCGTGAAGGCCGTCGCCGAGCGGCTGGGCGACGCCAAGTCGCTGATCCGCGAGATCGAGCAGAAGCTGAGCCGCGCGCTGGCCGAGGAGGCCATCGGTGCCACGGTCGTCGGGCGGCAGAAGAGCTACTACAGCATCTACAAGAAGATGCAGACCAAGCGCCTGAAGTTTCTCGACGTGATGGATCTGCTGGGTTTTCGGGTGGTGGTCGGCAAGCTCGACGAGTGCTACCGCGCGCTCGGCATCGTCCACCACGTCATGAAGCCGGTGCCGGGGCTGTTCGACGACTACATCGCCAACTCGCGCGGCAATGGCTATCAAAGCCTGCACACCACCTGCGTCGGCCCCGAGGGCAAGAAGATCGAGGTGCAGATCCGCACCCGCGAGATGCACCACGTCGCCGAGTCCGGCATTGCCGCGCACTGGCAGTACAAGCTGGGCCGCAAGGACGCCACCAACGCCGCGCCCCAGGCGCGGGCGCGCGAGTGGTTGCAGATGCTGCTGGAATCGAGCGGCACCGGTGCCAACGAACTGGTCGAGAACGTCAAGGTCGACCTGTTCCCCGACGAGGTCTACGTATTCACCCCGCGCGGCGAAATCCGCCGTCTGCCGAAAGGGGCCACCCCGGTGGACTTTGCCTACACCGTGCACAGCGAGCTGGGCGATCACTGCGTGGCCGCCCGCATCGAGGGGCATCTGGAGCCGCTCAATACCCCGCTCAAGAACGGCCAGACCGTCGAGATCATCACCAGCAAGCACGCCCGCCCCAACGCCGCCTGGCTCAATTACGTCAAGACTGCCAAGGCGCGCATGCGGATCCGCGCCTTTCTCAAGGACCAGCGCGAGGACGAGGCCGTGCGGCTCGGCCGCCGCCTGCTGGAGATCGCCCTGCGCGAGCTGTCGCTGCCTGCCAACACCCTCAATGCCACCAATGTCGCGCCGGTGCTGAAAAGCTATCAGCTCGACGAGGTGGAGGACCTCTACGCCTCCATCGGCACCGGCGAGCGGCTGGCACTGCTGGTGGCGCGACATTTTCTGCCGGAGCAGCTGCCGGGCAGCAAGGCGGCGACCCGCAGCAGCGACACCGTGGCGCTCGCCGTGGAAGGCACCGAAGGCCTGTTGGTGGACTATGCCCGCTGCTGCCGGCCGATTCCCGGCGACGACATCATCGGTTACGTCTCGGCCTCGCGCGGCATCATCATCCACCGGCTCGACTGCGAGCATGTGCAGGTGCGCAAAGGCGGCCCCGGCGAGCGCATCGCGCTGGTCTGGTCGCCGACCGTGCAGGGCGATTTCATCGCCGAGCTGAAGCTGCAGGCCATCAATCGTAGGGGCCTGCTGGCGGGTGTTGCGGCGGCGATCACCGAATCCAACAGCTCCATCGAAAACGTGCAGATGCCAGAAGGCGCATCGGCCGAGTCGGCGGTGGAAATCCGCTTTCTGGTCACCGTCCGTGACCGCGTGCATCTGGCCCAGGTGCTGAAGCGGGTGCGGCGCCTGAGCGTGGTGGACAAGGTCAGCAGGGCGTAACGACCCATCGGTCTTTTATGATGTCGGCCACTTCCGGAGATCAGCATGAAGTTTTGCAGCGCCTGTGGCAGCGCCCTCGCATTCCGCATCCCCGATGATGGCGATCACCTGCCCCGCCACGTTTGCACGGCCTGCGGCAGCATCCACTACCTCAATCCCAAGATCATCGTCGGAGTGATACCCGAAGCCGGCGATGGGCGGGTGCTGATGTGCCGTCGCAACATCGAGCCACGCAAGGGCAAATGGACTTTTCCAGCCGGCTTCATGGAACTCGGCGAGACCAGCGCCCAGGGTGCGGCGCGCGAGGGCATGGAAGAATCCCAAGCAGTGATCGAGGTGCTGGACCTGCTCGCGGTGATTTCGGTGACCTACGTCAGTCAGGTCTACATGATCCATCGGGGCCGCCTGCCGGATGGTGCGACTTTCGGCCCGACCAGCGAGAGCAGCGAGGTGCTGCTGATGGCGGAGGCAGACATCCCCTGGTCGGAGATTGCCTTTCCGACGATCTACCAGAGCCTCAAGTATTTTTTTGCCGATCGCAGCCAGGGGGTGCGGGGGTTTCATGCCCTGGACCTCACCCACCGGCCATCCCGTGGCGAGCAGGCTGAGATCAGCAGCTGGCTTGCTGCTGCCCAGGGCTGAAGGCTGGCTGCGGTCCGCTGATTGACAGCCTGTTCCGGCGACCAGGATCGGGCAGGCAAACTTTTTACCGGCCATCACCGTTTTGGAGTCTTTCTTGCCTATAGTGTGACGAAGCTCACATGTTTCAGGGTCGCCAGAGGCATCCAGACCGCCTCAGAAACCCAGGGATGATGTGGCAAAGAGCACCAAGGACGAGGCTATGTTGACGTATCACGACACCATCACCGGCGAGAAGCGTTTCAAGCGGCGTTATGTCTGGGCGCTATGGGGCCTGATCACCGGCATTGCGCTCGGGGTGACGGTCACCGAACTGCTGCTGTAGCGCAGGCGTTGCACGCGGGTATGCTTCGCACCCCCGTTTTATCCACCGCCCGCCATGCAGCTTTTCAACACCCTTGCCGGCCGCAAGGAAGAATTCACCGCCGCTGATCCCGACCGGGTGACGATG
>JBKJJE010000046.1:0-10112 GCA_046598075.1 Stagnimonas sp. | reverse complement strand
AAGTCGCGGCGGATGTAATCTAGCCACAGCGACTGACCCTGTTCGGCAACGTTTTGCAGACGACTCATTTCTAATGACACCGGGAAGGTATTTGCATCGTGACGGGGGCGTAACCATGCCCGCACTGCCGCAGGCTCGCAAGCCCGCAGCGGGGCATGGATGTTGCGAAACCAAGCCGACGCCAAGAAGCTCCTGATTTTCTCGACCGAGAGACCGACACCATGAGAAAGATGCCCAGCCCCGAGCGATTCCCGCTGCGTCCCCTGGCACTGGCTGCCGCCTTCTTTGGCGCCGGTGCAGCGTCCTTGCCGGCGTGGGCACAGCCATCCCCGGCGGCGGCGGTCAGCGAAGACGGCGTGCTGCTCGAAAACGTGCAGGTCACCGCCACCCGCCGCGATGCCGGTGTGCAGGACATTCCCCTCAACATCACTGCCGTCACCGGCGCCGAAATCGCCCGCCAGGGCCTGACCGATCTGGCAGACCTGGCCGCCACCGTGCCGGGCCTGTTCCTGGTCGATCAGGGTGGCCGCGACGGCAACCGCATCGTCGTGCGCGGCCTCAACGTCAGCGGCCTGGCGGCGGGCGAGGGCACCGGCAACAGTAACGGCGGCGGCGTGGCGACCTATGTCGGCGACATCCCGCTGTATCTCGATCTCAAGCTGATCGACATCGAGCGGGTCGAGGCGCTGCTGGGGCCACAGGGCACCTTGTATGGCGCCGGCACGCTGGGCGGGGCGATCCGCTATCTGCCCAACCGCCCCAGCACCAGCCGCGCCAGCATCAGCCTCGGCCAGGAGTATTACGGCCTGAGCGAGAGCGCCGGCCTGGGCAGCGAAACCACCGTAGTCGGCAACCTGCCGCTGGGCAGCAAGGCGGCCGTGCGCGCCTCGGCGGGCTATTACTTCGGGCCGGGTTTCATCGACAACAAGTTCATCGTCCGCAGGCCCGGTGTGTCCGACCCCGAGCCTGATTTCAGCAACCCGGCTGCGGTGGCGGCCAATCTGCGCACCGAACGGGACGTGGACAACGAACGCACGCTGGCCGCGCGTCTGGGCTTTCTGTACCGATTCACCGACCAGCTCGACGCCAACCTGACCTATTTCTACCAGGATCAGCGCATCGGCGGTCGCAGCATCAATCACCGCGACGCCATCGGCACCGGAAACTACGAATCCGCCAGCCGCTTCGCCGAGCCCAACGACCGCGAGAACCAGCTGCTGTCGCTCGAACTCGGCTGGGATCTGGGCTTTGCCAAGCTGACCTCGGCGACCGGGCTGTCGCGCTACGAGGAGCTTGGCCAGCGCGACCAGACCGACCTGCTGCTCGATTTTGAATATGGATACGAGGACTTCCCTGCCTTCGCTGCCTTCACCCAGGAGACCGGCAAGCAGGACCGCATCAGCCAGGAACTCCGCCTTGTATCGAATAACACCGGGCCTTTCAGCTGGATCGTCGGCGGCTTCTAGAACCAGGCCAAATCCAAGTTCACCAGTAGCGAAATCACCCCCGGCATCCCGGCGTTCTTCGGCATCGAGCGGCCGGACAATCTCGAGTATTTCCAGACCAGCGACGACACCTTTACCGAAAAGGCGGTGTTCGGCGAGCTGGGCTATGCGTTCACCGAGGCCTGGCAGGTGACGCTGGGCGCGCGCTTCTTCGAGTTCAAGGACGACCTCACCCAGGGCATCGCCTTTCCGCTGGTCGATGGCTCGGAGCCCAGCGCGGTCGTGCCGGTGTTTCAGCAGAACCAGATCAGCGACAGCGACAGCCTGTTCAAGATCAACAGCTCCTACCGGTTCAGCCCGGACCTGCTCAGCTACCTGACGGTGAGCGAGGGCTATCGCAGCGGCGGCGTCAACCCGCTGCCCAACTGCCCCGATCCGCTGCCCGCGAACCAGTTCGCCTGCGTGCAACCCGACGAGGCGCTGATCAAGCCCGACCGCACCACCAACTACGAGCTGGGTCTGCGCAGCAGCTGGCTGGGCGGGCGGCTGGTCATCAACGGTTCGGTCTATTACATCGACTGGAAGGACGTGCAGGTGGCGGGCACGACAGTAGTGGGCAATGTGCCGATCACCGTCAACGGCGCCAAGGCGAGAAGCCAGGGTCTGGAGCTGGCGGTGCAGGGCCTGCTCAGCCGCCGCTGGCGCATCAATGCCAGCTATACCTACACCGACTCGGAGCTCGACAGGGACGCGCCGGGCATCGTCGGCGGTGAGGATGCCTTCAAGGGCGACCGCCTGCCGGGCTCGCCCAAGCACCAGGGCGCGGTGTTTCTCACCTACAGCCAGAAAGTGCTGGATGGCTACACCGCCAGTGTCGATTACGGCTTCCGTGCGGTCAGCAATGTGCTGAGCCACACCGGCAGCCGCGATAACGGCGAGTCGCTGCCGGGCTATGTGGTGCACAAGGCCGCAGCCTCGTTCGCAGGCCACGGCTGGACGGCCCGGCTGTATGCCGAGAACCTGTTCGACCGCTATGTCGAGACCGGCGTGCGCGACGACCGCAGCTTCATCCGCGCCGTGGACAGCGACGGCGATGCCGACAACGGCGACGGCTTCAAACTGAGGCGCTACTACAAGGACGTGCTGGAACCACTGCGCATCGGTGCCAGCCTGCGATACGACTTCAAGCTCTAGCTCGCGTCGGCGCTGCCGTGACGCCGCAGCAGCGCGCGCATTGGCAAGCGCAGGCCGCGCTGCTGCTGGAGCAGCAGCGTCCGGCCGAGGCGGCCGACTGCTGCCGCCGCTGGCTGTCGGCAGCCGCCGAAGATGCCGACGCGCACTGGCTGCTGGGCATGGCGCAGCTGCAGCAGCGGCAGCTGGCAGCCGCCCTCGCCAGCCTGCGCCGCGCCCGCGCGCTGGCACCGCGGCGCGCCGACATCGCCGCGCAGCTGGCCCGCGCACTGTCCTTGGGGCAGCAGAAAGCCGCCGCCTTCGCCGCAGCCGAAGCGGCGCTCACCCTCGAGCCCGACAGCGCACTGACGCTCGATACCCTGGGCGTGGTGTTCAGCCGGGCCAACGCCCATGGTAGGGCTGCCGGTCTGTTCGCGGCCGCCGTCCGGCTGCAACCCGGCAACGCCGGCTACCAGTTCAACCTGGCCACCTCGCTGAAGTTTCTCGGTGACTTCGAGGCCGCCGAAGCCGCCTACGAGGCCTGCCTCGCGGCCGATCCACAGTACTGGAAGGCGTATCCAACGCTGTCGCAGCTACGCCAGCAGACCCCCGAGCGCAATCACCTGTCCCGCTACCAGGCGCTGCTGCCCGGGGCGACGACGGTGGAAGGCCAGCTGCACCTCTGCATGGCACTGTTCAAGGAGTGCGAGGACCTCGGCGACTACCCAGCGGCTTTCGCGCACCTGAGTGCAGGCAAGGCGGCGCGGCGTAAAAGTCTGGACTACAGCGTCGCCGCCGACGAGCAGCTGTTCGCGGCCTTGACCGCCCGGTGTGCGGCGCCGCTGCCGGTGCAAGCCGGCTGCGATTCGCGCGAACCGATTTTCGTGATCGGCATGCCGCGCACCGGTACCACCCTGGTCGAGCGCATTCTCAGCAGCCACGCGGACGTGCATTCGGCGGGCGAGCTGCAGAACTTTGGCCTGATGCTCAAGCGTGCCAGCGGCAGCCGCACGCCACAGCTGCTGGACGCCGAGACGCTGGAATCGCTCGGCGCAGTCGACTTCGCCGCGGTCGGGCAGGCCTACGTGGACAGCACCCGCCCCGACACCGGCCACCGGCCGCGCTTCGTCGACAAGATGCCGCTCAATTTTCTCTATGCCGCCTTCATCCGGCAGGCCTTGCCGCACGCAAAGATCATCTGCCTGCGCCGCAATGCCTGGGATACCTGTCTGTCCAATTTCCGGCAGCTGTTCGCGCTCAACTTCTCGTATTACAACTACTCCTACGACCTGCTCGACACCGGCCGCTATTTCATGCTGTTCGACCGCCTGATGGCGCACTGGCAGACCCTCATGCCGGGCGCAATTCTGGAACTGGAATACGAACAGCTGGTGGCAGCGCCGGAGGCGCAAATCCGCCGATTGCTGGCGCATTGCGAGCTGGACTGGGACGACCGCTGCCTGCATTTCGAGCGCAACCAGGCGGCCGTCTCCACCGCCAGCGCCGTGCAGGTGCGACAACCGCTGTACCAGAGTGCGGTGCAGCGTTTCCGCCATTACGCGGCCGAGCTGGCACCGCTGACCCAGCTGTTGACCGCAAGCGGCTATCGACCCTAGCCGTCGTCGCGCAGCAGCAGCGAATTGGCGATCCAGGTCATCACGCCGAACACCAAGGCACCGATCAGGGCCGGCCAGAACCCGTCGACATTGAAGCCGCTCAGGAAATAGGCCGCCAGCCCGAACATCAGGGCGTTGAGCACGAAGCTGAAAAGCCCCAGCGTCAGCAGCGTGATCGGCAGGGTCAGCAGCTTGAGCACCGGCTTGATAAAGACATTGATGAGCCCCAGCACCGCCGCCGCCAGCAGCGCGGTGGTGAAGTTGACCACCTGCACGCCGGGTACGAAATGGGCGACGCCCAGCAGGCACAGGGCATTGATGAGCCAGACCAGCAGCAGATTGAGCATGGGAGTTCCTGTTGTCGGGTAGTGGTCGCTGGATGCTGCTGCGGCTTACTGAACCGCAGCCAAATCTCAGTTCGCGATCCGGTCGCGGCCGCCATCCTTGGCGCGGTACAGCGCGGCATCCGCAGCACCCACCAGGGCCTCGATGGCGGTGCTCTGGCTGCCATCGGCGCAGGCGACGCCGATACTGATGGTGACCCGGCGATTGTCGGCCAGTGACAGGCCGCGAATGCTGTTGCGGATTGCCTCGGCGCGCGCGAGGGCGTCCTCCGCACTGATGTTGTAGAGCAGCAGCGCAAACTCCTCGCCGCCGACCCGGGCGGCCAGGTCCAGGGGACGGCGTGCGCTTTTCGACAGGGCCTCGGCAACCTGACGCAGCGCATCGTCACCCGCAAGATGGCCATGGCTGTCGTTGAACTGCTTGAAGTGATCGACATCGCCGAGCAGCACCGCCACGCTGCAGCCGTCGCGGCGCGCCTGCCGCAACAGCAGCCCGCTGCGCTGGTAGAACACCCGGTGGTTGTAGAGACCGGTGAGCGAGTCGTGCTCCGAGAGTTCGCGCAGCAGCTGGGCGCGCAACCAGGCCAGCCGCTGGGTGCGCTCGGTGAGGTAGCAGGCGAGCGCACCGACCATGCCTGCCGCCGCCATCATGAAACAGCGATAGAAGTAGTCGTCGGCGGCCATCCCGACCATCGAGTGCAGCAGCACGAACACCCCCAGGGTGACCACGCTGATCGGAGCCGCGAAGCGGAACGAGAGGTTGAGCAGAAACAGCGTGTAGAGCTGCTGGATCACCGGCGCTTCCGGGGGAATCGGCACCCCCACCTTGTAGCCATAGGCACTGGCAAACGAAAACACGAAGCCGTTGATCAGCACCGTCGCCGCCGACAGCTCGCTCAACAGCGGCCGCATGAGAGGGACATAGCTGAGGCCGAACATGGCGAGGTTGGAGGCGCTGCCGATGACGAGAATAGGTACCAGCGCCCAGCCCTGCTGGTAACGCCCCCAGAACATCGCGTCGATGGCGAAGAAGCCGGTGTAGAACACCACCGCCAGCAATACGCCGAAGCGCAACAGCGGCAGGCTCTCGGTGCGGCGGTATTCGAGATAGTCGATCTCGGTGCCGGATTCGAAAGTGAGCAGCGGATGGCTGCCCCCCCGGCTGCCGCTGCCACGGCGCTCGGCCGCTTCCAGCGCCCGCTGATAGCGGTTGAGATCGGTTAAATCGGACACGAACCCTCCTGAACACCGGCGACCTGGCGCTGTTTCAGCATCAAGGCCACCGGCAAGATCCTTCCCTTTGTTATCCGGCCACTCTGACAGCTGCCGCCGGATCAGTCACGTTTCGACTCCGGATCGCCGAAAACGCCCTCGATGGCCGCTGCGGCCAGATCCTCGGCCTGGGCCAGCGTCAGCCGCCTGGCCGGTTTGCCATCCGCGGCCGAGAGCGGCGCGCGGCGCTGCTGCCCGGGCTCGAACAGGGCGACATCGACACCGATGTCGCCGGCCCTGAAGCAGGCCAGCGGCACGCTCTGGCGGTGACCATCGCTGTAGCGATAGTCACGCTCGTCCTGTTTCCACTCGAACCCGCGCCCCGCCAAAAACACGTCCACCATCTCGGCCTTGTCGGGAAAAGCGTGCAGCTGCACGCGGTGGGCATCGCCGACGGCACCGCTGACCACGCCGCCGGTGAGCCGCGGGTCGAACTCGGCCAACAGCTTCATCGCCTGCACGGCGGTAGTGCGCAGTTTCCGCAGTCGCTGCACATACGCGAGGCCGCCGAACAGCCTCTGATAGGCAATCACTTCGGCCTGCAGGCGGGCGTTGTCGGGCAGGGCGGCGCGGCTGCCCAGCCCCAGCCGTTCGGCCGCCTTGCGCTTGGCGACGCCGTAGTCGGTGAGCGACTCCTCGACGAAAATGCGGGCCGCCTCCTGCACCAGCGCCTCGGCGCCGCCTGCGCCGGCGCGCGCCATCAGAACAGGTCCTGGGCGGCAGCTCCGGCCTCGCTTTCCTGGCCGGGGACCAGGCCGTCATCCTGCTCGGGCAGGCGGTCGAGCGGCAGCGTCTCGTTGATGAAGCGATCGCTGCCTTCCCAGGCCAGCTTGCCGTTGCGGGGATTGATGCGCACCGTGGTCATGCCTTCCGGCGCGATCGGCGTCATGTCGACCACGCCCTTGAGCGCGCTGCGCATGAAGTCCATCCATACCGGCAGCGCCGCGCGGCCGCCGACCTCGCCCTTGCCGAGCGGCTTGGGCTGGTCGTAGCCGACCCATACCGTCGCCGCCAGCGTCGGGTGAAAGCCGTTGAACCAGGCATCGGTCTCGTCGTTGCTGGTGCCGGTCTTGCCGGCCAGGTCGTGGCGGCCGAGGGTGTTGACGGCAGCGCCGGTGCCGCGCACCACCACGTCGTGCAGCATGCTGGTGATCATGTAGACGGTCTTCGGATCCATGGTCCGCCGTGCCAGCTGCGCGGTCGGGTCGCCGGCGGCAATCTCCGGCGGGCATTCCGGGCAGGCCTTGACCGGCCGGGACTCATAGATGATCTGGCCCAGCGGGTCGCTGATCTGCTTGATCACGTAGGGCTCGATCAGGAAGCCGCCGTTGGCGATCACCGCATAGCCGCGCGCGACTTCCAGCGGCGACAGCGAGGCGGTGCCCAGCGACAGGGTGAGATCGCGCGGCAGCTCGCTCTTGTTGAGGCCGAAGTTCTCCGCATAGCGCAACGCATACCCCATGCCCACCGCCTGCAGCACCCGGATCGACACCAGGTTGCGCGACTGCACCAGCGCCTCGCGCAGGCGCATAGGCCCCTTGAAATCGTTGTCGTAGTTGGAGGGCCGCCATTCGTCGGTGCTGCGGGTTTCCTCGACCACGATCGGCGCATCGACAAAGATCGACGCCGGTGTGTAGCCCTTGGCCAGCGCGGCGGCATACAGGAACGGCTTGTAGCCGGAGCCCGGCTGGCGCTTGGCCTGGGTGACGCGGTTGAACTTGCCGGCGGTGAAGTCGTAGCCGCCGACCAGCGCCTCGATCGCGCCATCGCGCGGGTCGAGTGCCACGAATGCGCCCTGCACTCCCGGCACCTGTGCCAGCCGCAGCGTCACGGCCCCGTCGGCGGCGGTGCTCTTGCGGATCCGGATGATGTCGCCAGCAGTGGCCTTGAACTGCTTGCCGGCCCAGGCAAACCCCTTGGCCTCGATGACGCCATCACCCCATTCGCGGCAGACCAGCTTGACCTGGGTGGCACTCACTGCGGTCACCAGCGCCGCCGGCAGGCCGGCGTAGACCGGGCGGGCGCGCAGCGCCGCCACCACCGCCTCGTTCCGCATCGGCTGGCTGCCTTCCAGCGTGGCGATCAGCGCGTCCGACAGGCGGGCCTCCGCACCGGGATAGCCGTGGCGCTCCTCGTAGTCGAGCAGCTTGCTGCGCAGCGCCTGATTGGCCAGCGCCTGGCGTCCGCTGTCGATGGTGGTCACCACCTTGAAGCCCGCCGTGTACGCCTCCTCGCCATGCTTGGCGAACAGGTCGGCACGCACCATCTCGGCGACGTAGGCGGCGTCCAGATCCACCGGCGGCGCGTGTTCGACGGCGACGATCGGCTCGGCCTTGGCCACCGCGTACTCGGCGGCGTCGATGTAGTTCAGTTCGCGCATCCGCCGCAGCACGTAGTCGCGACGCTCCAGCGAACGTTTCGGGCTGGTCAGCGGGTTCAGCGCCGACGGCGCCTTGGGCAGCGCCGCCAACACCGCAGTTTCGGACAGCGTCAGCTCGGCCAGGGTCTTGCCGAAATAGACATAGGCTGCAGCGGCCACGCCATAGGCACGGGTGCCGAGAAAAATCCGGTTGAGATAGATCTCGAGGATGCGTTTCTTGTCCAGCTCGCGCTCGATTTTCTGCGCCAGCAGAATCTCCTTGATCTTGCGTTCGTAGCTGCGCTGCGGGGTGAGGAATACGTTGCGCGCCAGCTGCATGGTGATGGTCGAGCCGCCCTGCCGCTTCTCGCCGGTCGCCGCGAGCTTGAAGGCGGCGCGCACCAGGCCCAGGTAATCGACGCCGCCGTGCTCGAAGAACTGGTCGTCCTCGGCGGCCAGGAAGGCGCGGATCACCCGCTCGGGAAACTGCTCGTAGGCGAGCGGCGAGCGGCGCTCGGCGCCGAACTCGCCGATCAGCTTGCCGTCGGCACTGTAGATGCGCAGCGGCGCACCGAGATTGGGCTCACGCAGGCTCTGCACCGAAGGCAGCTGGGCCTCGATGCTCGACACTTTGTACCAGGCCCAGCCCGCAGCAATCAGAACGATTAGCAGCAGCAGGGCCAGCAGCGACAGAAGCAGTTTTTTGGTGAGGCTCAAGCGGTATTTCCCTGTTCGGGACTCCATTTTAAGGGCTGCGGACCGGTCAGGACCTTAACCGCCCCAGCGCCTCGTCCTTGCGCATCCACAACTGGTTTACCCAGCCCTGGAACTGCTCGCGGAACGAAGGATCGTTGGCGTAGTCCCCATGCAGCACTTCGACCGGCAGCGGCCGCACCGTGGCCTGCAGCTGCACCTGGTTCTGCTCGCCGCAAAGCCAGCTCCAGACCAGCGGCCGCCGGGTGGGCTGGTAGGTCACGGTGACATCGATCAGCCCGGCAAACTGCTCGCCCATGGCGTTCAGGGTATAGCTCAGCCCGGCAGACTTCGGGCGCAGCAGATGCCTGAAGCTGCTTCTGCGCGCCGCCTGCTTGGCTGCCGTGAAGCGGGTGCCTTCGAGAAAGTTCACCACCGTCACCGGGTCCAGCTTGTAGACCTCGCAGGCGCGCCGGGTGGTGGCGATGTCCGCCGCGCCGGACTTGCGGGTCATGAACGGGAAATCCATCGCCCAGCAGACCACGCCGATAATCGGCACGTAGATCAGGTCGCGCTTCAGGAAGAAGCGCAGGAACGGCACCCGGCCATGGAAGCTGCTGAACAGGATCAGGATGTCGGCCCAGGACTGATGGTTGCAGATCAGCAGATAGCTTTTGCCGGCTTGCAGCTCGCCGTCGATGGCCAGCTGGCCGTAGGCATCGGCGCGCGGCAGGTCGTGCAGCGCGCGGAAGATCAGCTGGTTGGTAGCCACCCAGCGGCGCGCACTCCAGACGCAATAGCGCGAGCACCAGCGTTGCAGGGTGAAGATCGGCAGCAGCTTGAGCACGATGGCGGGGATCATCGTGCCCAGCGTCCAGAGCAGCAGCGACGGCACCATGATGATGAAGGTCATCACCCCGATCATCGGTCTGGGCAGTAGTCGCGACAGCAAGGGGCGTTCCTCGAACTAGGGTCTGTTGGCATACAAATGGTCGCAGCGGCCGAAGGCTGTTTTGGGGCAGTACAAGGCGGCGAGCGCGGGCAATAGTGGTTCTATTGTCCTCGCTTGCCAACGCAGCAATGCCCCAAAACAGTCCGGCCCCGAAGGGTTGCGGCCAAAACCGCGCATTGCAGCGTCACGCGGCTTGCGAATGGAACAACCATTCGCTGCGCCCCGTTCCTCGCACTGCGCGGTTTTGACCTGCAACGCTGC
>JBKJJE010000200.1:0-63459 GCA_046598075.1 Stagnimonas sp. | reverse complement strand
CCCTCGAAGCAGCCGACGCCGTAATGCAGGGTGTGAGTGAGGACATGCACCGTCGCATCCCGCCACGGCTTCAGGTCGCCATCCATCCAGATAAAACCATCGCGGTCGGCCATGCTGCTCATCAAGTGTGCTCCTACAGGTGTGCGCAACTGCGCGGGCGAAAAAGAAGGTCGCTATTGTAAGGAACATGCCTGCCCTTCTGCCGCCCGCACCAAAACGCATCTTGCTGATCCGCCTGTCGGCGTTCGGCGACGTAGTGATTGCCAGCGGCCTGCTGCACGGCCTGAAACGTGCGCATCCCGATGCCGAGATCGACTGGCTGGTGCAGCCGGAGTTCGCCGAGCTGCTGCGCAGCCAGGCCGCCATCGCCAGGGTCATGGTCTGGCCCCGCAGGGATTGGCGGGCGCTGTTACGCGGCTTTCGCTGGCTGTCGCTCTGGCGGACGATCCGAGACTTCTCAGCGGCGCTGAAAGCACGCGACTATGACTGGGTGATCGACGCTCAGGGCCTGTTCAAGAGCCGCGCGCTGGCGCGCCTGGCTGGCGGCCGGTTCCGCATCGGTTACCACTCGAAAGAACCCGGCAGGCACTGGCTGCACCAGCGCGTGCAGCGCCACCCCGAAGCCCATGCACAACGTCGTTTTATCGGCGATGAGCATGCCCCGATGCTGCAGGCGCTCACCGGCGCGGGCGAGGCCATCCCGCAACTCGATCTGGCTGCAGCTCCGCCGGGCGGTCGCTATCTGGTGGTCGCCCCGTACACCACCCGCCCGCAGAAACACTGGCCCGAGGCGCACTGGATCACGCTGCTGAAAAGCCTTGCAGCGGCCGGCGAGCAGCTGCTGATTCTCGGTGGTGCTGCCGATGCCGAGGCCTCCCGGCGGCTGGTTGAAGCCGTCGGCAGCACGCGGGTGGAGACCCGGGCGGGCAAGACCAGCCTGCTGGCCGCCGGCCAACTCATCGCCGGCGCGGCGGCGGTGATCGGCGTCGATACTGGCCTCACCCATCTGGGCTTTGCCCTGCAGCGGCCGACGCTGGCGCTGTTCGGCTCCACCCGCCCCTACGCCGCAGCGCGCAGCCCGCACTCTGCGGTGCTGTTCGTCGACCTGCCCTGTGCGCCCTGCGGTCGCCACCCGAGCTGCCAGGGGCGTTGGGACTGCATGGTGCAGCTGACGCCGCAGCGGGTGGCTGAGGTGTTGCAGCGGCTGCTCGACCAGCCGCAGCCGATAACGTCCGCGCCCTGAACCGATGCGCGCCAGCCGCAGCAGGCAGCTGCGGGTGAAAACCCCGCACGCTGCTGGCATCATCACTCGCTGAGGCAGCCGCGGCCATGCACAAACCGTGCTGCCGGCGCCCAAGCCCGACGCTGTTCAAACCCCTGCGACCATCCGGTGCACCCCATGTCTACTGCAACGCCCGTCTGGTCACTGGTCGACAAGACCCGCCTGGTGCCCTGCCCGCTCTGCGACGGCCGCCGCTTCCAGGTGCTGGCCGACAGCGACCGTTACGACATGGACCTGCAGACCGTCGGCTGCCTGGGCTGCGGGCTGGTGCTGAGCAATCCCCAGGCCACGCCCGAGGCGCTGGACGAGTTCTATAGCCAGCACTACCGGCACTACTACCAGAAGGTCGACCAGCCCAGCGAGGCCTATATCCGCGAGTACCGCAAGGACGAGCGCGCCGCGGAAACCGCCAGCTACCTGATGGCCCGGCGGATGCTGCCGGCAGGCGGTAGTGTGCTGGACATCGGCGCTTCCGAAGGCTGCATCCTGAAGGCGCTGCGCGATCTGCAACCGACACTGGCGCTGTTCGCCGTCGAACCCAATCCCAGCTTCGGCGCCTTCGCCGCCCAGCATGCCGGCTGTACGGTGCACCAAAGCCTGGCGCCACTGCAGGCGGCGGGCAATCGTTTTGACCTGATCATCCTCAATCATGTCTTCGAGCATCTCGCCCAGCCCGTCGACTATCTGGTGGAGCTGAGCCGACTGCTGACGGCGGACGGATGCATTTACATCGACGTCCCCGACCTAGCCCACTACCGCGGGCTCGAAAGCCTGCATATCGCCCATCTCTATCACTTCAGCGAACGCACGCTGGCCGCGGTGGCGCGCCGCGCCGGCTACCAGCTGCAGGCGCTAGAAGCCCATGCGCCGGTCATGCATCCGGCGTCGATCCGCACCCTGCTGAAGCCCGCTGCTGGCGTCCCCGGCGAGCCGCCAGCTTTCGCAGCAGAAGGCTGGGACGCGCTGATCGGCATCAACCAGCGCGCTGGCCGATATCACCGCCGACGCTGGTCGCTGCTGCGCCGCCTGCGGCACTGGCTGGCAGCACGCAGCCCTGGCCAGCGCATCGTCACATGCTGAGCACGCTGCCTTCGTTCTTCGAATGGTTGCAGCAGCAGCCGCAACCGGCGCGGCCCTGGCTGATCCTCGGCAAGGGTCCAAGCTTCAGCCAGCGCGGTGCGTTCGATCTCAGCGGCTACCGGCTGATCAGCCTCAACCACGTGGTGCGCGAGCTGGCGGTGGACGCGGCCCACATCATCGATATCGATGTCGTCTCCGCCTGCGGCGAGGCGCTCATCGCCCATGCCGGCGTCGTCGTCATGCCCTGGTTTCCGCACCAGCAGAATCAGGTCGGCAATATCTCGCTGCTGGAATGGGCCCGGCGGATTCCGACGCTATCGACGCTGGCGGCACAGGGGCGGCTGTGCTGGTACGACCTCAACACCTCGCCGCTGCGGCACGGCCCGGGGCCGGTGGTGAAAGCGACGTTCTTCAGCGCCGAGGCGGCACTCAGCCTGCTCGCCCTGGCCGGCGTGCCCCAGGTGCGCTCGCTGGGCATCGACGGTGGCGCCCAGTACAGCCCTAGCTTCAAGGATCTGAACGAGGTGACCCGCCTCAACAACGGCCACGCCAGCTTCGACCTGCAGTTTGCCGGCATGGCCAGCACGATCTTCAAGACCGGTGTCTACTTCGCACCGCTGGACATGCCGTCACCGATCGAGGTGCTGGTCGGCAGCGAAGAACCCCAGCGGCTGGCGGTGAAGGTGCTCGAATATTCGATCCGGCGACGCTCGAGTGTCACCGTCAGGGTGCGGCCGCTGCACCGCTGCGGCATCGAGTTTCCGCTGCCACGTGATGCGAAGAACGCCCCGCGTACGCCGTTCTCGTTCCAGCGCTTCGCGATCCCCATGCTCTGCGGCTACCAGGGTCGCGGCATCTATCTCGACTCCGACATGCTGGTGTTTCGCGACATCCGCGAGCTGTGGTCGTTCCCGATGGCCGGCGCCCAGGTGCAGGCCGTCGCCGAGCCCGGCAGCAGCGGTCGCAAGCCGCAGTTCAGCGTCATGCTGCTGGACTGCGCCCGGCTTGCCGACTGGACGCCGCAGGGCATCGTCGACCGCCTGGACTCCGGCGAACTGAGTTACCAAAGCCTGATGTTCGAGATGGCGGTGGCGCGCGAGGTGCGTAGCGACCTGCCGCCGTGCTGGAACGCGCTGGAGACTTTTCGGCGGGGCGAAACCGCGCTGCTGCATTACACCGACATGACGCGGCAACCCTGGGTCACCACCGGCAACGCCAACGGCGGACTGTGGGTGGCGGCCCTGCTGGATGCCATCGCCGATGGTTTCATCAGCCCCGCCGAAGTCGAGGCCGATGTCCGCCAGGGCTGGGTGCGCCCTTCGCTGCTGCTGCAGCTGCAACACCGCAGCGCCGATCTGGGCTGGCGGCTGCCGCAGGCGAAATGGCTGGACCGCAACTTCGTGCCGCCCTACAAGCAGCCGCGATCAGCCTGATCAGCCGGTGCGGCGTACTCAGCGCAACGTCGCAGCATCCAGCGGCAGATAGGCCCGCGGCCACAGCACCCGCTTGAGCCGGTGCCCCAGCAGGTACTTGCTGGCACGCTGCCAGGCCGACCTGCGGGCTGGCGAAGCCTGGAACAGGGCCGCCGCATTTCTGAGCATGAAACGGAACATCGCCCAGCAGAACCAGCTGCGATACCAGCCCCACCAGTGCTGCTGAAGCTCGCGGATGAAGCCCTGACAAGGCCCTGGATAGGCGGCCATCGCCGCGAAACGCTCGGCATAAATGCGCAGGGTGGCAAGGCGGCGC
This sequence comes from Stagnimonas sp., assembly GCA_046598075.1. Lineage (GTDB taxonomy): Bacteria > Pseudomonadota > Gammaproteobacteria > Nevskiales > Nevskiaceae > Stagnimonas. The sequence continues at coordinate 59,348 of JBKJJE010000200.1, read as the reverse complement.
TGGGCAGCGTCCTGCTTCGAGGGTGCGCAGGTAATGGCCCGGTCATGTCGCCGGTAATCGACCAGGCAAGCGTCGACATAAGCTAGTCGGCCGAGGTTGGTGGCGACGAAAGCCAGCCACCAGTCGTAATAGATGGCGCCAGGAAAAGCGCCTGCAGCGGACAGCAGGCTGCTGCGGAACAGCATGGCGTGGCCGGACACCGAGTTGCCGAACAGGAAGGCGCGGCAATCGCTGCCCTGCACCATGCGCACCTGGTCCGACATGCAGCGGCCGAGCGGCTGACCTTCGCCGTCGACGAAGCGGCTGTTGCAGTAGATGGCGATGGCATCGCCGAGCTCGGCGACCAGCCGGCGGGTCTTGTCCGGATGCCAGAGGTCATCCTGATCGCAGGGCGAAATCAGCCCGCCCCGGCAGGCGGCGAAACAGCGGGCGAAATTGTCGTTGAAGCCGAGGTTGCCCTGCGCCGGCAACAGCCGCACCCGGGAATCCCGCTGGGCATAGTGCTGCAGCAGGGCGAGGGTGCCGTCGCTGGAACCGTCGTCGGAGACAACGATCTCGAAATGCGGATAGTCCTGCGCCAGCAGCGAGTCCATCTGCGCCGACAGATACCGCACGCCGTTGTAGGTGGTGAGCGCAATCGAGACCAGCGGCAGCGCGCTATTCATGACCAAAGCTGACGCGGCATCGGCACCGCCTGCTCACGCCGCAGCTGCCAGGGGGCGGTGACTACCGCCGCGATGCGCGCAGCACTGCGCACGGCTTTATGGCGCTGGCCGATCAGGCTGTTCAGCAGCAGCGCCGCCACGCTGGGCAGCAGGGTGCCCAGCCCGCGCAGCAGCAGCATGCCTGTCGGTTCGCCAAGCTTGCGACGCAGATAGAGCTTGGAGCTGGTGTAGCTGTAGTGGCGGATGAAAGTCGTCCTCAGGCTGGGCGCCGAGGAGGTCTGTGCGAGATGGCAGGCCACTGCCTGCGGCACCAGCACCACGGCCAGTTGCCGTTGCCGGGCGCGGATACAGAGATCCTCGTCTTCCCAATACAGAAAAAACCAGGGGTCGAAGCCGCCGATCCGGCGGAACAGGGCGACCCGCACCAGCAGCACCGCGCCGCTCACCATCTCGCAGCAGAGTTCGCCCTCGGGCAGCTGATACGCCGGACGGGAAGAGCCGCGGGTGTGGAAGAAGGCGCGATGGTTTTCCTGCACGCGGCCATCGGGATAGACCAGGCTCGGTACCGCGATCAGGGCATCGGGATGGCGGCCGAGGCAGTCACCCAGTTGCTGGATTGCAGCCGGCTCGATGCGGCAGTCGGGATTCAGCAACAGTGCAAACGGCGTCGTGCAGAGCTGCACCGCCAGGTTGTGCGCGCGGCCGAAGCCGATGTTGGCTGGCTGGCGGTGCAGCCTCGCCGTCGGCAGCTCTGCCGCCACCCAGGCGGCGGTGTCATCGCTGCTGGCGTTGTCGATGATGGTGAGCTGCGGCAGCGCCGCCAGTTGCGGCAGCAGCGCCTGCAGCGCCGCCCGGCTGTTGTAGGCGACGATGCAGACGGTCACCTGATCGAGAGTAGGGCGTGTCATCGATGACACTCCCTAGACATCAGCCGCTCCTTCAGGCGCCAGCCGCTGCACCGCCACCGCCACGATCTCTGCCACCGGCAGATCGTAGAGTCCTCCTTCGTACTTCCGGCTGACGCCAACGGTGTGGTGCTGGCTGCCGACCGGCAGCCACTCGGCGGAGGCATCCTTGAACAGGAAGCAGGCAATGCTGGGTGTCGCCTGCGCCACTGCCAGATGCAGGGGGCCGGAGTCGGGGCCGATATGCAGCGCCGCCCGTCCGACCACTGCCGCCAGCTCCGGCAGCGTCAGGCTGCCTGCCAGGCAGTACACCCCGAGTGCCTCGAGCGCCGGGCGCGCGGGGGCGAGGCGCTGCAGCTCGCGCGACGAGGGCCCGCAGCTGACCACGATGGCCTGTTCCGGCAGCCTGCGGCGCAGCGCCGTGACCAGCTCGACCAGGGTGGCAGGCGGCAGGCTGCGCAGGTCTTCGGAAGCGAACGGGCTGATGTGGAGATAACGCGCCGGCAGCGCCAGCGCGGTCAGGTCGACGCCGGCCAGATCGAGCCCGAAGCGCACGGTCGCGGCGAGCTGCAAGGGCAGCTGGAAAGCGACCAGCTTCTGCCAGAACATCGGCTCCGCACCCCAGGGGTGATCGATCACCTGATCGTGCAGCAGCGACCAGAGGCGTCGCGACTGCTTGCGATTGAGCCGGCCCAGCCGCTGCCTGCCGCGGCTGCAGGAGGTCAGCAGGGTGGCGCGGTCGCTGGCGCCGGGGTTGAGCACCAGGTCGTAGCGCGCGGCACGCAACTGCCCGCAAAGTTCGAAAAAGCCGCCCAGTCCGTGGTGCAGTGCGGGGTCCATCGCCAGCACCCGGTCTACGCCGGGCACATGGGCCATCAGCGGCACATGCGCAGCGCGCACCAGCACATCCAGCTTGGCCACCGGGTAACGGGCGCGCAACGCCTGGATCAGCGGTAGGGTGTGGATGAGATCGCCGAGGTAGAGCGTCTCGATGACCAGGATGCGCTCCGGCGTTTGCTTGTCAGTCATGTCGCGCCCGATGTCTGTTCCGCACGGTATGCTCTTTGTAGGTCTGCTGCCCTGCCAGTAGTCTATCGGCATCCGCCCGGCCGCCGTCGCATGAATTCCAACAAGGCAAGGCCGGTCACCGCAGCAGGCGAGGTCTCGTTGACGAACTGTTCCGCAGCAATGCCCAAAACCATTCTCGTCACCGGCGGTGCCGGCTTCATCGGCTCGGCAGTCATCCGCCAGTGGCTGGCGGAGACCGACTGGCAGATCGTCTGCGTCGACAAGCTCACCTATGCCGGCAACCTGGCCTCGCTGGCTCCGGTGCAGGACAATCCCCGCTTCCGTTTCGTGCGCGCCGACATTGCCGATGCCGCCGCCATGTCGGTGCTGATCACCGAAGTGCGGCCTGCCGCAGTGGTGCATCTGGCGGCAGAGAGCCATGTCGATCGCTCCATCAGCGGCCCGGCCGAGTTCATCCAGACCAATGTGGTCGGCAGCTATGTGCTGCTCGAAGCCGTACGCGCCTACTGGCTGGGTCTCGATGCATCCGCCAAAGCCGCCTTCCGTTTCCACCATGTTTCCACCGATGAGGTGTATGGCTCGCTCGGCGAGGATGGCGCGTTTGATGAGCACACCGCTTACGCCCCCAACTCGCCCTATTCCGCCAGCAAGGCGGCTTCCGATCATCTGGTGCGCGCCTGGCATCACACCTACGGCCTGCCGGTAGTGACCACCAACTGTTCCAACAACTACGGGCCGTATCACTTTCCCGAAAAACTGATCCCGCTGATGATTCTGAATGGCCTCGCCGGCAAGCCGCTGCCGGTCTACGGCGATGGCCTGAACGTGCGTGACTGGCTGTTTGTGGAAGACCATGCCCGAGCCCTGCGCGCCGTGCTGGAACACGGCCGGGTAGGCGAAACCTATTGCGTCGGCGGCCGCGCCGAACGCAGCAACATCGAGGTGGTGAAAACACTCTGCGCCCTGCTCGACGACTTGCATCCGGCCGGTGCGCCGCACGCCGGGCTGATCCGCTACGTCAGCGATCGCCCCGGCCACGACCGCCGCTACGCCATCGACTGCGCCAAGCTGGAAACCGAGCTGGGCTGGCGGCAGCAGGAGAGCTTCGAGACCGGCCTGGCCAAGACCGTCCAGTGGTATCTCGACAACCCCGCCTGGGTCGAAGGCGTGAGCAGCGGCAGCTACCGCCAGTGGCTCGATCTCAATTACGCCAGCCGGGGTGCGGCATGAAAGGCATCATCCTGGCCGGCGGCTCCGGCACCCGGCTGTATCCACTCACCCATGTGGTGAGCAAGCAGCTGTTGCCGATCTATGACAAGCCGATGATTTTCTATCCGCTGTCGGCGCTGTTGATGGCAGGCATCAACGACATCCTGATCATTTCGACGCCGGAGGAGACTCCGCGTTTCCGCAACCTGCTCGGCGATGGCTCACGCTGGGGCTGTCGCTTCGAGTACGCGGTGCAGCCCTCGCCAGATGGCCTCGCGCAGGCCTTCCTCATCGGCGAGCGGTTCATCAACGGCGGAGCCTGTGCGCTGGTGCTGGGCGACAATCTTTTTTTTGGCCACGACCTCAAGCCGCGCCTCAGCGCCGCAGCGGCGCTGACCACCGGCGCCACCATATTCGCCTACCCCGTGCAGGACCCGGAACGCTACGGGGTGGTGGCTTTCGATGCCGAAGGCCGGGCCATCAGCATCGAGGAAAAACCGCTCAAACCCAAAAGCCGCTACGCCGTGACCGGCCTGTATTTCTATGACGCGCAGGTGGTCGAGATCGCCAGGGCAGTCAAGCCCAGCGCCCGCGGCGAGCTGGAAATCACCGATGTGAATCTTGCCTACCTCCGGCGGGGGCAGCTCAAGGTCGAACGCTTCGGCCGGGGTGACGCCTGGCTCGATACCGGCACCCACGACTCGCTGATCGAAGCCGGGCAGTTCGTGCAGACGCTGGAAAAGCGGCAGGGCCTGAAACTGTGCTGCCCGGAGGAACTCTGCTGGCGTCAGGGCTGGATCAGCAATGCCGAACTCGAGGCTCTGGCCCGGCCGCTGGCCAAGAGCGGCTACGGCAAATACCTGCTGGATCTGCTCGACCAGCCAGTGTTCTGAACCCCACCGCCATGAACTGCATTCCCACCCGCATCGCCGATGTGCTGATTCTCGAACCGAAAGTCTTCGGCGACGCCCGCGGCTTTTTCACCGAGAGTTTCAACGCCCGCAGTTTCGCAGCGGCCACCGGCCTCAGGCCGACGTTCGTGCAGGACAATCACAGCAAATCCGCGCGCGGCGTGCTGCGCGGCCTGCACTACCAGCTGGCGCAGGCGCAGGACAAGCTGGTGCGGGTGGTGCAGGGCGAGGTGTTCGATGTGGCAGTGGACATGCGCCGTTCCAGCCCCAGCTGCGGCCAGTGGGTCGGCGTGCATCTCTCCGCCGAAAACTTTCGCCAGCTGTGGGTGCCGAAAGGTTTCGCGCATGGCTTTCTGGTGCTCAGCGACACCGCCGAGTTTCTCTACAAGACCACCGACTACTACGATCCCGCCAGCGAGCGCGCCATCCTCTGGAACGACCCGACGCTGGCCATCGAGTGGCCCGCCATCCCAGGGCTTGCCGCGCCTTCTCTCTCCGCCAAGGATCAGGCCGCAAGACGGTTTGCCGAGGCTGAACTGTTCGCGTGAGGCCGATCCTGCTCACCGGCAGCAGCGGCCAGGTCGGCGGGGAGCTGGCGCGCAGCCTGCTGCCGCTGGGTGAGGTGCTGACGCCGGGCCGGCTGGCACTGGACCTCTCCAGGCCGGAAACCGTCGCGCCGTTCCTCCGGCAGCAGCGCCCGCGCTTGGTCGTCAATCCCGCCGCCCACACCGCCGTCGACAAGGCCGAGAGCGAGCCGGCGCTGGCGCTTGCGGTCAACGCCGACAGCGTTGCCGAGCTGGCGCGCGGCTGTGCCGAAATCGACGCGCTGCTGGTGCACTACTCCACCGACTACGTGTTCGATGGCAGCAAGCCCAGTGCCTACGAAGTCGATGACATCGCCAATCCTGTCTCGGTCTACGGCCGCAGCAAGCTGGCCGGCGAGCAGGCCATCGCGGCAGCTGGCTGCCGCTATCTGATCCTGCGCACCAGCTGGGTTTACGGCACGCGCGGCAAGAACTTTCTGCTCACCATGCTCAAGCTCGCCCGCGAACGCCAGAGCCTGCGGGTGGTGGCGGATCAGTTCGGCGCGCCCACCTCCAGCCGCCTGATTGCCGACACCACGGCGCAACTGCTCGCCCGCATCGACGAGGGGGCGACCCCGTCCGCCCCACTGCTGCATCTCACCGGTGCAGGCCGCACCAGCTGGCACGGCTTCGCCAGCGCCATCGTCGAGATCGGTGCGCCGCTCGGCCTGTGCAAGGCGGTGCCGGTAGAGCCCCTCACCACCGCCGACTACCCGACTCCGGCGGCAAGACCTGCCAATTCCTCGCTCAGTCTCACGGCCATCGAACAGGCCTACGGACTGCGATTGCCACACTGGGAAACCAGCCTCGGACAATGTCTGCAAGAGCTGGCAGCACTGCGGAGCGGGGGCTAGCCCTCAGGTGCCCTGCTGTTCACTGACAGCACCCACAGCGCCGCATATTTGTGGAAGGCGTACTGCGCCAGCACGCAGGCCAGCAGCAGGCCGCGGCTGCCTTCCAGCAGCAGCCCGCGCAGCAGGTACTGGCTGAAGAACTCCCAGCCTGCGCGCAGCAGCGCCTGCGGCATCGAGGCCTGCCTGCCGGCGCGGTGTTTGTCTTCGGCGAGCAGGCAGCCGTAGTCGAGATGCTTGGCTGCCAGCTGCCGATAGTCTCGAAAGCTGAGATGCTCGATGCGCCCGCGCAGCGGCCGGATGGAATCGGTGCTCAGCTCCGGCGTCTCATGCACGGCGCGTGCCGGAAACCGCACGCTGCGCCGCGGATACAGCCGCGTCTGCGGCGCCCCGAAGCGGCCGGCGAAACGCAGTGGCTTGCCGAACAGCCACAGGCGCCAGCGCGCCTGGTAGGCGACGTTGCCGGGTTCGCCGGCCAGCAGATCGTCGATCTCGCGGCGCAGCTCCGCGGTGATGCGTTCGTCGGCATCGAGCACCAGCACCCAGTCGCCGCGCGCGGCCTCAAGGCAACGCTGGCGCTGCACGCCGAAGCCGGGCCAGTCGGTGATGAACAGGCGGTCGGTGTAGCGCCTGACGATATCCACAGTGCCGTCGGTGGAGCCGGAATCGAATACCACCAGTTCATCCGCCCAGCCCGCCACCGATTGCAGCGCGGGTTCGATGCGGTCGGCTTCGTCCCGGCAGATCATGCAGACGCTCAGCGAGTGGCGGCGCGGACTGCGCTCGTCCAGCGTCTCTTCGACGGCTGCCGCGGGTGGCTTCACGCGCCGGCACCGAGGTGCTGCTGCCACAGCGCGCCGACCAGGGCACGGGCGTCGGCAAAGGCGTCGGCAGGCGCATCCATCGGCTCGCCGCGCAGCATGGTGTGGTGCCGCCAGGCGCGGTACTCGCGCTGCACATCGAGCAGAGCATAGGCACTGGTGGCCGGCCAGCAGCCGGCTTTCTCGAGCGCCTCCAGCTGGCGCCAGACGTCGGTGTGAGCAATCACCGTCGGATGTTCGGCAGCGTGGGCGAGCACGGCATGCTGGACCAGGAACTCGACATCCACCAGGCCGCCCTCGCCCTGCTTGAGATCCCAGCGCCCGGCGGCGGGCTTGTTGAGATGGGTGCGCATCTTCTCGCGCATGTCGGCAATCTCGCGCCTCAGCTTTTCGGGCTCGCGGTCGGCCGTCAGCACCTCCCGGCGCAGGCTTTCGAAACGGGCCTGCATGAGCGGCGAGCCGACCACCACCCGGGCGCGGCTCAGAGCCTGGTGCTCCCAGGTCCAGGCGCTCTGGCGCTGGTAGTCGGCGAACGCCGCGGCAGAAACCACCGGCAGGCCGGAATTGCCGTTGGGGCGCAATTCGATGTCGACTTCGTAGGCACGCCCCAGATGCGTCTGGGTGGTCAGCAGATGCATGACACGCTGCGCCAGCCGGCTCATCCAGGCCGATTGCGGCAGGCTTTTTTCGCCGCCGTGGGTTTCGGCATCGGGCGGATCGGCATCGTGCAGAAACACCAGATCGACATCCGAGCCATAGCCCATTTCCAGCGCGCCGAGCTTGCCGTAGCCGAGCACCGCAAACTCGGCCGGGCTGCCATCGTTACGGCGACAGGCCCCGTAGCGGAGCTTCAGATCGCGCTCGGCGAAGCGTACTGCGGCTTCGACCGCAGCTTCCGCCAGCCAGGTGAGGCGATCGCTCACTCGTGGCAACGGCAGGGCATGGACGATGTCGGCGGCGGCGATGCGCAGCGTCGTCTCGCGCACATAGCGGCGCAGCAGATCCATCGCGGCTTCGGTATCCCCAGTCGCCAGCGCCGCCATGCGCGGCAACAGGCCGTCGCGCAGGGCACTGCGGTCGGGCGGCTGGTAGAGCGTGCGCGCATCCAGCAACTGGTCGAGCAGCACCGGGTGCCGCGCCAGCTCGTCGCTCAGCCAGGGGCTGGCCGCGCACAGGCGCAGCAACTGGGTGCGCGCATTGGCGGATTCGCGCAGCAGGGTCAGGTAGGTTGAGCGGCCGATCACTGCCTCCACCACCGTCAGCGCCCGCGGCAGCGCCAGCGCCAGATCGACGTCGCGAAGCTCGCTGCGCGGCTCGCGGCTGGCGCTCGGGCGCAGGCTGGGCAGCGGGCTGTAGGCGGCGTCGTAGTCGATGTGCAGCGCCGCATCGCCCAGTTCCGGAATCAGGGCGGCAAGTCGCGCCCTGGCGGTCGGCGAGGCGTTGCGGCAGCGGCTGCTGTGCTTCAGGCCGAACACCGCCTGCACCACGCTGGCGGCAGCCTCGCCGTAGCCTGCAGCGCCCAGCGCCGCGATCAGTTCCGGCGGGGCGCTGGCTTCATCGCTGCGCCAGAGCGCTGCCATCGCCGCCGCGGCCGGCGACACGGTGCTTGGCTCGGGCTCGGCGAACACATTCTGGAACAGGCCGGCGACCAGCGTGCGATTGGCGTTGAGCGCCGCGGCGAATTCGGTGTAGCCGGCAAAGCCCAGCGCCAGCGCCAGCGCCTCGCGTCGCTGCGGAGTGATCGGCAGCGCATGGGTCTGCTCGTCTGCCCACATCTGCACCGCGTTCTCGGTGCGCCGCAGCAGCCGGTAGGCGGCGGCGAGCGCAGCGGCGGATTCCGCCGGCAGATGGTCGTACTCCACCAGCCTCGCCAGAGTCTCGGCCCAGCTGTTGTTGCGGAGCTTGGGCTCCTGTCCGCCACGCACCAGCTGGAAACTCTGGACGATGAACTCGCACTCGCGGATGCCGCCATCACCCACCTTCAGGTCGTCCGCGGAGACCCGGCGGGCGACGGCGTCCTCGGCGATCTTGCGCTTGAGTTCGCGCAGCTCGGCGATGGCGTTGAAATCGAGATAGCGGCGGTAGACGAACGGGGTCAGTTGCGCCAGCAGCGCCTCGCCGGCGGCGAGGTCGCCCGCCACCGGCCGGGCCTTCACCAAGGCGTAGCGTTCCCAGTCGCGGCCATGGTTCTGGTAGTACTCGACCATCGCCTCGGCGCTGATTGCCACCGGCCCGGCGCTGCCAAACGGCCTGAGCATCAGGTCGACACGGAACACGAAGCCATGTTCGCTGCGATCCGCCAGCAGCTTGACGAAGGCCTGCGCCAGCCGGGCGAAGTACTCGGCATTGCTGATGCGCGACAGGCCATCGGTCTCGCCCGGCTGGGTGTAGGCGATGATGAGATCGATGTCGCTGGAAAAATTCAGCTCGCGCCCGCCCAGCTTGCCCATGCCGATGATGATCGGCCTTGCCGGCAGACCATCCGGCCCGCGCGGAATGCCGAAGCGCAGCGCCAGCTGCGCGGCTGCCGCCTTCAGAGCCACCTCGCAGGCGAGATCGGCAAAGCGGCTCAGATCCGCCAGGGTTTCATCGACGCTGGCCACCCCGGCCAGATCGCGTACCGCGATGCGTGCCCATTCCAGAGTGCGCGCCAGCCTCAGCTCGCGGCCCGCATCGCCGCCCGGCTTGATCGCCGTGCGCGGCAGCTCCAGCAACGTCTCCAGTGCGATGCCCTGCCGCTGGGCAAAGCCCTGCAGGAAGGGGCCGCAGGCAGCAAGCCAGAGAGGATCGGGGTGTTCAGCCATGAGCGCAGTATGACGATCTGTGCGGCCGAGCTGAATGGGTGCACAGCCACTTGGATTTATTCGCCGCCACCCGAGCGGCGGGACTGGATGTGCCGACCGCTTTTGATGGCGCGTGGCGAACGCGAAACACCCTGCCGCCGCCGTTACAATCCGCGGCACGCTATTTCCTTGATCACGGAGTCTTCATGAAACACGGTCGTAAAGTCGCCATCGTCGGTGGCAGCCGCATCCCCTTCGCGCGCAGCAACACCGCCTACACGACCCAATCCAATCAGGACATGCTCACCGCCGCCTTCCGGGGCGTGGTGGACAAGTTTCAGCTGCATGGCGAGGCCCTCGGTGAGGTCGCTGCCGGTGCGGTGCTCAAGCATTCGCGTGACTTCAACCTCTGCCGCGAATCGGTATTGTCATCCGGCCTCTCGCCTGCAACTCCCGCCTACGACCTGCAGATGGCCTGCGGCACCGGCCTGCAGGCGGCGATCAACATCGCCAACAAGATCGCCCTCGGCCAGATCGACTGCGGCATGGCCGGCGGGACCGACACCACCTCGGATGCACCGGTCGCGCTCAACGAGAAACTGCGCAAGATCCTGCTCGAAGCTAATCGCGCCAAGACTACCGGCGCCAAGCTGGCGGCGCTGGCCCGGTTCCGGCCGTCGATGCTCAGCCCCGCCATCCCCAGCAATGGCGAGCCGCGCACCCGGATGAGCATGGGCGAGCACACCGAAGCGATGGTCAAGGAGTGGAACATCCCGCGCGAGGCGCAGGACCTGCTCGCCTACGAGAGCCATAAAAAGGCTGCCGCCGCCTACGACGCCGGTTTCTACGACGATCTCATCGTGCCGTTCGGCAAGCTCAGCCGGGACAACAACCTGCGCGCCGACCTCACGCTCGAAAAGCTGGCCTCGCTGGGGCCGGCCTTCGACAAGAAATCCGGCCGCGGCACGCTCACCGCCGGCAATTCGACCCCGCTCACCGACGGCGCTTCGGCGGTGCTGCTGGCCAGCGATGACTGGTGCAAGGCCAAGGGCGTGAAGCCGCAGGCCTATCTCACCCACATGCAGACCGCTGCCGTCGACTTTGCAGGCAATGCCAAGGAGGGTCTGCTGATGGCCCCCGCCTACGCCGTGCCGCAGATGCTCGCGCGTGCCGGCATCAGCCTGCAGGACTTCGATTTCTACGAGATTCACGAAGCTTTTGCCGGCCAGGTGCTCTGCACGCTCAAGGCCTGGGAGAGCGACGAATACTGCCGCCGCAAGCTGGGCCTCGCCAGCGCGCTGGGCGCCATCGATCGGGCCAAGCTCAACATCAAGGGCGGCTCGCTGGCGGCAGGGCATCCGTTTGCCGCAACCGGTGGACGCATTCTCGCCACGCTCGCCAAGATCATCGACCAGAACAAAGGCGGCCGGGGACTGATCTCGATCTGTGCCGCAGGCGGTCTGGGGGTGACGGCCATCGTCGAACGCTGAGGGCGGCACAGGCGCAAAAAAAGCCCCCGTCAGTCGACGGGGGCTTTTTCGGTTTGCAGCTGCCGCCGGACTTACTTGCTGCGCTTTGCCTTGAAGGAAGCCCGGTACTCGGCACCGCTCAAACTGCCGTCGCCGTTCTTGTCGAGTGAGTCGAAGCGGCTCTTGAGCTTGGCACTGCCGCTGATCTCGTCGCGCGAAAGCGCGCCATCGGCATCGCTGTCGAATCGGTCAAACCGGCTCTGCATGGTCATCGAACCAGACGGCAGGGCCTTCTGATACTCGGCGATGCTCAGCGCGCCATCGTTGTTGCCGTCGAGGGCATTGAAACGACTCTTGAGGCCCGCATTGCCGCCAATCTCGGCAGGCGACAGCGTGCCATCAGCGTTGGCATCGAGGTTGCCGAACTGGTTTTTGAGGCTCATTGAAACCGCAGGCTTGGCGTCGGCACTGCCCATGCCCGGCAGCGCCGGCTTGGCCGGTGTGGCGGGAATCGCAGGCGTCGCCGGGGTAGCGAGCGCCGCGGGAGTGGTCGGCGTTGCTGGCGTCCCTGGCCGTGCCGGGGTTGCAGGCGTGGCCGGAGTGGCGGGCGTGGCCGGCTTCTTGATGCCGTCCGCAGGTGCTGGCGTGGCCGGCAGGGCTGGAATGGCTGGGGTCGCCGCAGTGCTGGCCGGTGCTGGCGCAACGCCACCAACCTGGGCCGCAGCCATGCTGGACGTGAGTGCCAGTGTCGCGATGATTAAGGTCTTTTTCATGATCGACTCCGATTGGGGGGAACAGATGATTTCTTCCCGGCCGCAATGCTCATTAGCTCGAGTTGCAATCGTCCGGCAGCAATCCTTCACCACCCTGCTGAGCCTTTCGTGAACCACCGGTATCAGCGTTCGCCTTCTGTCGCAGCACAAGGGCATACTGCTTACATACCCAGCCATTCAACCAATGAGGGATGAGCCGTCAATGAGCCTGTTCAGAACCAAACCCATCGATCCCAATGCCAGCCATGGCCTGAAACGCTGCCTGACGGCCTGGGACCTGACGCTGCTCGGCATCGGCTGCATCATCGGCACCGGCATCTTCGTGCTGACCGGCGTGGCCGCCGCGCAGTACGCAGGCCCGGCGATCGTGCTGTCGTTCGTGATCTCCGGCCTTGCCTGCGGTTTTGCCGCCCTGTGCTATGCCGAACTCTCCAGTGCCATCGGTGGCAGCGGCAGCGCCTATGGCTATGCCTACGCGGGCATCGGCGAGGTGGTGGCCTGGGTGATCGGCTGGATGCTGATCCTCGAATACAGCGTGGCAACCGCAACCGTTTCGATCGGCTGGTCGGGCTACCTCAACAAGATTCTGGAAGGCTTCTTCCATGTCCAGCTGCCGGTCGCCTACACCTCGGCGCCGGGCGAGGTGCCGGGCGCGGTCGCCAACATTCCCGCCATGATGATCGTGATGACGCTGGCCAGCCTGCTGTGCTGGGGCGTGAAGGAATCGGCGCGCTTCAACGGCGTGATGGTGATGGTCAAGCTCGCCACCATCCTCACTTTCATCGCCATCGCAGGCCCGCACGTCGATCCGCAGAACTGGGTGCCGTTCATCCCGGAGCGGACGGTCGATGCCGATGGCGTGGGCCACTTCGGATTTCTGGGGGTAACCACCGCTGCGGCGCTGATCTTCTTCGCCTATATCGGCTTCGACGCGGTATCGACCGCTGGCGAGGAGGCGGTGAATCCGCAGCGCGACCTGCCGATCGGCATCTTGGCCTCGCTTGCCATCTGCACCGTCCTCTACATCATCGTCTCCGGCATCCTCACCGGCGTGGTGCCCTACGCGCAGATCGACATCAAGGCACCGGTGGCTGCGGCCATGGGCAGCCTCGGCATCAGCTGGGCACAGGGGGTGATCGCTACCGGCGCGATCTTTGGCATCACCACGGTGATGCTGGTGCTCTATTACGGCCTCACCCGGGTGGTACTGGCGATGAGCCGTGACGGCCTGCTGCCGTCCGGCATGGCGGCAGTCCATCCCAAGACCCAGACGCCGGTGAAGCTAATCCTCGGCAGCGGCGTGCTGATCGCCCTGATTGCAGGCTTTTTCCCCATCGGCAAGGTGGCGGAGCTGGTGAACTTGGGCACGCTGGGCGCGTTCTTCCTGGTCTGCGCCAGCGTCATCGCGCTGCGCAAGACCCGGCCCGACATGAAGCGCCCGTTCAAGACACCGCTGGTGCCGCTGGTGCCGATTCTCGGCATGGGTTTCTGCGCCTGGCTGATGGCGAGCCTGCCGGCGGCGACCTGGATCGCCTTCCTGATCTGGATGTCGCTCGGGATGGCGGTGTATTTCGTCTACTCGCGCCGGCACAGCGCGCTCGCGATCGCCTGACCGGCCTGCCGGCAGCCTGGATGCCCCTGTTCGCAGGGGCTTTTTCCATGTTCGCCCGGTGGACTCCCGGGCAAGCCGACGGCACTCTGCCGACATGAACAATCCCGCTCACGCCACGCCACCGAAAACCGGCGTGCTGCTGGTCAATCTCGGCACCCCAGAAGCGCCGACACCCAAAGCCATCCGTGCCTATCTCAAGGAGTTCTTGAGCGACACCCGGGTGGTCGATGTCGAACCTGCGCTGTGGTGGCCGATCCTGAATCTGATCATCCTCAACACCAGACCCAAAAAGCTGGCGGCTAAATATCAGGCGATCTGGACTGCCGAAGGGGGCCCGCTGGTCGCCATCGGTCGCCAGCAGGCAAGCGGCATCGCCGAACGTCTCGCCGAGCGCACCGGTGCGCCGGTTCCGGTGGCTCTGGCGATGCGTTACGGGGTGCCCGCCATCGAGGCCGCGCTGGCGCAGCTCGATGCAGAGGGCGTGCGGCGCATCGTTCTGCTGCCACTGTTTCCGCAGTATTCGGCCAGCACCACCGCAGCGGTGCTGGATGCGGTGTTCGCAGCTCTTTCCCGCCGCCGCTGGCTGCCGGAACTGACTACTCTCAATAGCTACCACGATGATCCTGGTTACATTGCTGCCCTCGCCGCCAGCGTCGAGGCGCACTGGCGCCACCATGGCCGAGGTGAGCACCTGCTGATGTCGTTCCACGGCATTCCGCAGCGCTACTTCGATCTCGGCGATCCCTACTTCTGCCACTGCCAGAAAACCGCAAGGCTGCTGGCTGAACGGCTACAGCTGTCAGAGACCGACTGGAGCCTGAGCTTCCAGTCGCGCTTTGGCAGGGAGCCCTGGCTCAAGCCCTACACCGATACCCACCTGGTCACACTTGCCCGGCGCAACATCAAGACGCTGGATGTGATCGCACCAGGCTTTGCCGCCGATTGCCTGGAGACACTGGAGGAAATCGCGGTCGAATACCGCGACGACTTCGGCCGACTCGGCGGCACCCTGCGCTACATCACGGCACTCAATGCCCAAGCCGCGCATCTCGACGCACTGACCACACTTTTGCTCTCGGCGCTGGGCAGGCCGCAGACGGCCTTGCTCGACGCCACGGCCATCGCGCGGGACACCGCGAGACTGCGGCAAAGTTAGTTTTCGAGCCTGGCCTCGACACGGCGGTTACGCCTGGCATCGCCGCCGTCCAGCAGCGCGTTCTCGGCACGGATACGGTCCTTGGCGATGCCCTTCGCCACCAGCGCGTCGCGCACCCGCACCATCCGCGCCACGGCCAGCACCGCCACATCGGCTTCCCGGCGATCGGCGAATGCTTCGAGATGCAGCTTGCTGGCTGGATTTTGGGCGAGGCGGCGCGCAAATATGCGAGCGTAGCCGTCGATAGCGACCAGATCGTCAGTGCCCAGGCGGCTGCTGTTGGGCGCAAATCGCAGTTGCATCAAGGGCGACTCCGCAACACTGCCTGTTGCCGCCACGCTGCCTTGAGCTGGCGTGGCAATGGCCTGCGTCGGCGTTTTGGCAGCTGCGGGCGATACATTCCTGATCGACGCCGGAGCGGCACGGCTCCGCACAGCGGCAGTCCGCTGGGCTGGGCCTGCGGCCGCATGTTCGCCACGCGCACAGCCCCGGTCATCCACCGGCAACGCCAAGCTGGTATCCAGGCAGCGATCGATGCCGTCGGCGACGCCGTCGAAGTCGCTGTCCACCGAACAGCCGTAGGCATCGATTACAGCCCCGGCCGGGGAATAGGGGCAATTGTCAGTGTCATCCGGCACGCCATCCACGTCCGCATCGTCACTGCGCAAGGGGCAGCCACTGGCAGCCACCTGTGCGCCGGGATGTGTGTACGGACAATCATCGACCTCGTCGGCGATGCCATCCCCGTCACCGTCCACGAAGTAGGGGACCGCGGCCGCGGCAGTTGCCGAGAACCAGGCGCCAATCAGCAGCAAAGAAAAGCAGCGGGAGAAGAAGGTCATGGACTTGATGATCTCGGGCTTGGCTTTTCGGACAGGCTTGACTGCGGATTCATCAACTTTACACCAGCGCATCCGCTTCAGTGGCTCCGGAAACGCCAAAAAAAACCCCCGCCGGAGCGGGGGTTTCTTGCAGCAGTTGCAGCTTACTCGCCAGCCTTGACTTCGGCACGGCGGTTGAGCGCGCGGCCTTCCGCACTCTGGTTGTCTGCCTTCGGCGTGGTTTCGCCGTAAGCGAAGGTGTGGATGCGGCTGGCATCAACGCCCTTCTTGACCAGATAGTTGCGAACCGCGTTGGCGCGGCGCTCGGAGAGAGCCTGGTTGTAACCCTCGGAACCGATCCAGTCGGTGTGGCCGGAGATGTTCACGCGCAGGCTCTTGTAGTCGCCGGAGTTCACGACTTCAGCAGCACCGTCGAGAATCGTCTGACCGGCAGCCGTGATTTCCGAACGGTCGAAGTCGAACAGCACATCGTCGAACTGACGTTCGCCACCAGCAGCAACCGACCCGACATCACGGGGGCAACCATTGCTGTCGGTGACTGCGCCGCGGGCGGTGCCCGGGCAGCGGTCAAGGGCATCCGGCACGCCGTCACCGTCAGCGTCAAGCGTCTTGCCTGGGCCGGGCTGCGTCGTGGTGGCGGCAGTCGTCGATGCGGCTACCAGCCTCGGGCCGACCGGCAGCACGAGGCCGATTTTCAGGATCGGCTCGTTGAGCTGGTTAATGGCAGGATACACCGCCTCGATCTTGTCGAGGAAGGCGTAACGGTAACGGGCGTCGCCACGCAGGCCGACGTCGAAGTTGCCGACATCGAACCAGGAGATGAACCCAAAACCAAGATCAAACATGGGCTGGGTGTCCTTCGTGCCAGCACCGTCGAAAATATCGGTGCGCTGAACGCCAGCACCAATGCCGAAGTAGGGCGAGAAGGATTTTTCACGGCTGTAGAAGAATTGAGCGTCGGCCTTGATGCCGTATTCGCGCCAGAGCGCACCGGGAGCGCCGGCCTTGTCGTTGAAGCGGGAGTAGAACGTGCCGAGTTCGGCGTTCCAGTACTTGTTTAGGGCCTTGCCGCCACCAAAGTACCAGCCGAGGCCAGGATCGGAACCGCGGTTGTCCTTGTCAAAGGTGTAGGCAAACATGGGCGATACATACGGGCGCTTGTCGAAGAACTCTTCCGCATGCAGCGGCAGAGCCAGCCCCATTAGCGTGGCCGCAAGCGCGGCGCGGGTAGCATTTTTCATTTTTAGAAGCTCCAAGCGTGTGGTGGTGACTACAGCAACTGTGAAATGGTGCGGCGCAATAATAGGGCGCAATGCAATAAAATTATAGACAGTTAACGTCGCAGTTAGCAAAACGATTAGCAAAAAGTTCGCCAGCGATCGGGGCGAATGTCACATTTATTCTGATAACCATTCTTGGAACGCAGTGATCGACCTTCTTCTCCAGTACGGATTGTTCCTGGCCAAAGCCACCACGGTGGTCGTTGCGCTGCTGGTTTGCCTCGCTGCCCTGTTCGGCGCCGCGCGGGAAGCGCGCCATCAGGATCCTGAGCGACTGGAAGTCGAGCCGCTCAACGATCGCTACGAGCGCATGCGCGATACGCTGGAACAGGAGCTGCTCGACGGCCCCAGGCTCAAGGCGCTGGGCAAGCGCCGCCGCAAGGCCAAAAAAGCCGCGCAGAAAACGGCCGCTGACCGCCACAGGCTGTTCGTTCTTGATTTCGATGGCGACTTGCATGCCTCCGCCGTCAGCCAGCTGCGGGAAGAGGTGACGGCGCTGCTGCAGGTACTGCAAAAAGGCGACGAGGTGCTGCTCCGGCTCGAAAGCGAGGGCGGACTGGTGCACAGCTACGGCCTGGCCGCCAGCCAGCTCAAGCGCCTGCGCGACCGCCAGTTCAAGCTGACGGTGGCGGTGGACAAGGTGGCGGCCAGCGGCGGTTACCTGATGGCCTGCGTCGCCGATCACATTCTTTCCGCCCCGTTCGCCATTCTCGGCTCCATCGGGGTGGTGGCACAGATCCCCAATGTGCATCGGCTGCTGAAGAAACATGACGTCGATGTCGAGCTGCACACCGCCGGCGTGCACAAGCGCACGCTGACCATGCTGGGCGAGAACACCGATGCGGCGCGGGAGAAGTTCCGCGAGGAACTAGATGACACCCACAAGCTGTTCAAGCAGTTCGTGACCGAGCACCGGCCGCAAGTCGCCATCGAGCGGGTGGCTACCGGCGAGCACTGGTTCGGCACCCGCGCGCTGGCGATCAGGCTGGTCGACGAACTCAAGACCAGCGATGACTATCTGCTGGAACGCGCTGTTACCGCAGATCTTTATGCGCTGCGCTATCGGCGCAAAAAGCCGCTCTCCGAGCGCTTGCAGCTGAGCCTGTTCAAGCTGTTCAAGCCCGCTGGCCTGAACGCTCTGCTTGCAGATGCCCCGCGCCGCCAGCACTTCATGCTGTAATAACTTGATCGCAGTCCGCCATTCAACAGCCGATTTCCAGCCGATCTCCCCTCATGAAACTGACCAGCGACACTTTCGAAGACGGCGGCGTAATCCCCGGCCGCTGCGGCTTTTGCGTGAAGGATCCCAAGAGCTTCCTGCGGCTGTCGCAAAACCTCTCGCCGCAGCTGGAATGGCGCGGCATACCTGATGGCACGCAGAGTTTCGCGCTGATCTGCATCGATCCGGACGCGCCGGCGAGCAAGCCCGAATACGTCAATACGCCGGGCACGCTGATTCCCGCCAAATACCCGCGTGGCGAGTTCGTGCACTGGCTGATGGTGGATATTCCGCCCGAGGTGAGCCAGCTTGCCGAAGGCAGTTGCTCGCGTGCGGTGATCCCCGGCGGAAAGCGCATTCCAGCCGGACCGGACGGCAGTCGCCAGGGCCTGAATGACTACACCGCCTGGTTTGCCGGCGACCAGGACATGGAGGGCCGCTATCTGGGCTACGACGGCCCCTGCCCGCCCTTCAACGACAGCATTCCGCATCACTACCAGTTCACCGTCTACGCGCTCGACACCGCCACGCTGGCAGTGCCCGACGGCTTTGCCCTGACCGACCTGCGCAAGACGCTGGAAGGACACGTTCTGGCCCAGGCAAGCCTCACCGGGCGTTACACCACTAATCCGGACATCCGCCTGAAATAGCCTGGCCGTTGCCGTGTCGCGGAACCGGCGACACCGGGCATGGTCATAAGCCCCTGCCGCACTTCAGCGGTTTTCCCCTGTAAAGGACACTGCAAGATGTCTCGCAACTCCCTGCTCAAAACCAGCCTCGCTGCCGCTGCCGTCGGATTCGGCATCACTGCCGCCGTGCTGTCGCTGTCGACCACCGCGCCGCAGATGGCCCACGCCGACCTGCCGCCGGCAATGGTCGCGGCCCCCTCGACAGGTGGCCTGCCCTCACTGGCACCGATGCTGCGCGAGACGATGCCTGCAGTGGTAAACATTTCCGTGACCAGCAAGGTCGATGTACAAAATCCGCTGGGGCCGATGATGGATGACCCCAATTTCCGCCGGTTCTTCGGCATCCCCGACCAGCCGCAGGAGCGCGAGGCGCAGTCGCTGGGCTCCGGCACGATCGTCGACGCCGCCAGGGGCTACATCCTCACCAACAGTCACGTGGTTGCCGATGCCGACGACATCAAGGTGCGGCTTTCGGACGACCGCGAGTTCGCGGCCAAGCTGATCGGCAAGGATCCGGACAGCGATCTCGCAGTCATCCAGATCAAAGCGGAGCGCTTGAAGGCGCTCACCCTCGGCAATTCCGACGGCCTGCAGGTGGGCGACTTCGTGGTCGCCATCGGCTCGCCGTTTGGCCTGCGGCAGACCGCCACCACCGGCATCGTGTCCGGTCTCGGTCGCGCCACCGGCGGTGGCAGCATCGAGGACTTCATCCAGACCGACGCCTCGATCAACCCCGGCAACTCGGGCGGCGCACTCATCAATCTGCGCGGCGAACTGGTCGGCGTGCCGAGCCAGATCCTGTCCCGCAGCGGCGGCAACATCGGCATCGGCTTCGCCATCCCCGCCAACCTCGCCAAAAGCGTGATGGCACAGCTGATCGAGACTGGCTCGGTCACCCGCGGCCGCATCGGCGTACAGGGCCAGGACATCACCCCGGAACTGGCGAAATCGTTCGGCCTACCGACCGCGCGCGGCGTGGTGGTTTCGCGGGTGGTGCCCAAGGGCCCGGCGGATAAGGCGGGGCTGAAGGTGGAAGACATCATCCTGCGCGCCAATAGCCGCGAAGTGACCGACTTTTCACAATTGCGCACCGTGATCGGTCTGCTGCGCGTCGGCGAGAAAGTGGAGCTGGAGATCCTGCGCGAGGGCAAGCCGAAGACCATCGCGGTCACCGTCGGCAAGGACTCCGACAGCGCCGCGGCCGGCAGTTCCGTGCATCCGAAGCTGCAGGGCGCGACGTTTGCCGCCGCCGACGAGAGCAATACCGAAGGCAATGCGCGCGGTGTCGTGGTGGCGAAGATCGACCCGCGCTCACCTGCCGCGCGCACCGGCTTGCGGCAAGGCGACATCATCATCGGCGTCAACCGCAAACCGGTCACCGACATCGAGGAGTTCAGCAAGCTGACCAAGGGCGCAGGCAACTTGTTGCTGCATGTGCGGCGCGGCGAGGGTGCGCTGTTCCTGCTGGTTCAGTAGCTGTCTAATTGGCTCCGCCGGGTGAAGACCCGGCGGAGCTTTTTTGTGGGGAATGGCCCTTATACTGCCGCCATGCTGCAAGACGACCTCGACCAACTCGGCACCAAGATCCTGCGTCTCTCCGCTGCCTACCGGCAGGAGCGACTGGAAAAAAAGCGCGCGCTGCAGGAGCGCGACCGGCTGATGGCGCTGAATGCGGAACTCAAGCGCCGCATCGAAGGGGTGGTCGAACGCCTGCGTCAACTCGAGGATGGAGCCGCGCCATGAAACCTGCAGCCGCCACCAGCGACGCGATCACCATCAACGTCAAGATCATGGGCCGCGAATATGCGGTCACCTGCCCGCCGGCCGAGCACGAGGCGCTGGTGGCCTCCGCGGAGTTCCTGAATGAACGCATGAGTGCAATCAAGAAGCGCGGCCGCGCATTGACGGCCGAGAAGATCGCGGTGATGGCCGCACTCAATCTGGCACGCGAGTTCCTCACCCTGAAGGGCGACGACAAGGTGGTGCCGCAGGACAGCAAGTCCAGCGCCCGCGTCAAGCAGTTCGGGCGCGATATCGACACCACGCTCAGCGGCATTGATTGAACGATGTACGCAAAAACATTCAGCATTGGTACGCCGGGCTGGCGTGTATGATCGCGATGTGTCTCCTGCGGTGTTCGAGGGCCTCATCCAAAACCCTTGAGCCTATTTGCAAATCCCCGGGAGCCTTACCCGGTTCTGGCGTGCAGGCCCACCTCGTAGTGGGAAGCCCGATGGCCGGCGCGGTGCCCACTTGAGACAACCGTCTCAAGGTCAGCGATGAACGTCACGGCACAGGCGGGAGACACACTTATTCTGGCCAGCGGCGCGATGCCGCTGGATTCGGGGGATGCTGCCAACAAGCGCGCGCTGCGCTCCACTCTGCGGCAACGGCGCAAATCAATTCCATCTTGCTACCGTCGCCGCGCCGCGCGAGCCGTTGCACAACGCCTGCTGCGCTGTCCCGCTGTGCGTCGCGCCAGCAAGGTAGCGGTGTATCTGTCAATCGGCAGCGAACTCCTCACCTCGCCGCTGATTGCCGCGCTGCGAGCTCGCCATATCGATGTCTTCGTGCCGGCACTGCTGCGTGGCGGCATGCGCTTCTGCGCGCTCGACAGGGCACGTCAGCAAGGGCATCGGCGGAGCACCATTCAAGCTCGCAGCAGCCGCCCGCGCCGTGCTTCGGAAATGGATGTGGTGATGCTGCCGCTGCTTGGTTTCGATGCCCACGGCACGCGGCTGGGGCAAGGCGGCGGCCATTACGACCGCGCGCTGGCAAACCATCCGTTCCGCCCCTACCGCCTGGGGCTCGCCTATGCCTCGCAACAAGTTGCAAGACTGCCGCGCGAGCCCTGGGATCAGCCTTTGCAGGCGGTGCTGACCGAGCACGGCCTGCTCACTTTTCCACGCAAGCTTTTTGGATGACTCCGATGCGTTACTGGCTGATGAAATCCGAACCCGAAGCCTTCTCGATCGATGATCTCAAGAAGCGCCCGAAACGTATCGAGCCATGGGATGGCGTACGCAACTACCAGGCGCGCAACTTCATGCGCGATGCCATGCAGGTCGGCGACCAGGCCTTTTTCTATCACTCCAACTGTGCGGTGCCGGGCATTTACGGCGTCATGGAAGTGGCCTGTGCCGCGTATCCGGACCCAACGCAGTTTGATGCCGGACACCATCACTACGACCCGACCGCCAAGCTTGAGGAGCCGCGCTGGTTTCTGGTCGAGATGCGCTACCTGCGCCACTTCAAACGGCCCATCTCGCTCGATGTCCTGCGCCAGCACGAAGCAGAGCTGCAGGGCTGTGCGGCCATCGCCCGCGGCAACCGGCTGTCGGTGATGCCGATCCGTGCCGAGCACTGGCAATCCATTCTCGCTCTCGAACAAGAAGCTCTCTGATGCCGCTCTACCAAACCAATGGAATCTCTCTGGAAGCCGAGACTTTCGGCGATCCCCAACATCCCGCGATGCTGCTGATCATGGGCCTCGGCTGCCAGCTGGTGGTATGGCCGGATGCGCTCTGCGCGTCGCTGGCTGCCGCTGGTTTCTACGTGGTGCGCTTCGACAACCGCGACATCGGCCTGTCGGACAAAATCACGGGCGCCAGAGACCCTGGCTTCTTCAGGAACATCCTGCGCTCGCGACTGGGGCTCAAGGTGCGGGCACCCTACACCCTGGATGACATGGCGCTCGATACCGTCGGGCTGATGGATGCGCTAGGCATCGCCCGCGCGCACATCGTCGGACTGTCGATGGGCGGCATGATCGCGCAGCTGCTGGCGCTCGATCACTCGACGCGGGTGCTCAGCCTCACCTCGATCATGTCGAGCAGCAACAACCCGCGGCTGCCGCAGGCGAGCCGCAAAGTGCAGCTGCGGCTGATCCGCCGGCCAAAGGGCCGTGATCGCGAATCGCTGATCGAACACGGCATGGAAACCTGGCGAGTGCTGGCCAGTCCGCACGCCATCCCGTCCGAGGCAGATCGGCGTGCGCGCACTACCCTGACGGTGGACCGTTCGATCCATCCCCGCGGCTACATCCATCAATTGCTGGCGATACTTGCCTCCGGCAGCCGCCACAGACGACTGCCCGGCATCAAGGTGCCGAGCCTGATCCTGCACGGCGAGGACGATCCTCTGGTACCGGTCGCAGCCGGCTACGAACAGCAGAAACTGATCCCGGGTGCGCAGATCGAAGTGTTGAAACACATGGGCCACGATCTGCCCACCCCCTTGCTGCCGCGGCTTGCCGCGCTGATCACCCAGCATGCCCGGCGCGCGACTGCATGAATGCAAAAGCCCTGCTCGAAGGCCGGGCTTTTTTGAAAATGAATCGAAATCAGGCTGGCGCTTTTCTGCCGCGGGTGGCGCCCATAGAGCGTTGTAGCGCAACGAACTCGAAAACTCCCCAGAGTACGGCGCTGGCGATACTGAGCGTCGGATAGCTTTTGAAGCTGTTGACGATGTCACGCATGGCGGCACTCCTTGTCGGGGTTCGAGTGCGCAAGGTAGTCCGCCTCTGTGACTCCAAGATGGCAGTTTGATGAAATCGTTCGCGCACGCGCCGCAAGGCCCGTACCGCGTATCCGTCATCGCTAGACTCTGAGCGATGTTTGACTCTCCGCCGCCTCTCTCGCCGACCCATGCGCTGCCGGAGCTGGCCGAACTCGAAAGGCTGATTGAGGAAGGCCGTCCGTACCTGCAGGCACGCGTCGCCTGTGAAATACGTGCTCGCAATCAGAGTCTTCCCGTCCATGCCATCACGCTCGGCAATCCGTCCCTCAAGGTGCCCGCGGTCGGTTTCTTCGGCGGTGTGCATGGACTGGAACGCATCGGCGCGGAGGTGGTGATCGCCTATCTGCGCACTCTGGTCAAGCGCCTGCACTGGGACAAGGTACTGCACCAGCAGTTGAAAGGCGTGCGGCTGGTGTTCATGCCGCTAGTCAATCCGGGCGGCCTGCTGCTCGGCACCCGCGCCAATCCGCACGGCATCGACCTGATGCGCAATGCGCCCGTCGAGGCGCGCGAGCCAGTCCCCTTCCTGATCGGCGGGCAACGTCTGTCGCCGGGATTGCCGTGGTTCCGGGGCATCGAAGGCGCGCCGATGGAAGCCGAGAGCGCAGCCCTTTGCGCCCTGGTGGAAGAGGAACTGCTGAGCCGGAAGTTCAGCCTAGCGATCGACTGCCACTCCGGTTTCGGCACGCTCGACCGCCTCTGGTTTCCGTTGGCGCACAGCGCCACGCCCATCGCCCATCTGCCAGAGCTGCACGCACTGCAAAGCATCTTTGCGCAGAGCAACGTCCATCACCAATATGTGTTCGAGCCGCAAAGCCTGCAATACCTCACGCATGGCGACCTTTGGGATCATCTCTACCTGCGTGCGGCGAGTAACGCCAAGCGTACTTTCCTGCCGCTGACGCTGGAAATGGGCAGCTGGCTGTGGATCAAGAAAAATCCGCGGCAGCTGTTCTCACGCTTCGGCATCTTCAATCCGCTGATCGGCCACCGGCAACAGCGGGTGATGCGCCGCCACCTGGCCTTGCTGGACTTCTTCACCCGCGCCGCGTCGAGCCACGCACGCTGGCTGCCCACCGCCGCTGCCCGCGAGCAGCACCAAGCCGACGCGATGGCGCGCTGGTATCGGCGGAAATCAATATGAGTCGTGCGCCGACCTGGGTACTGCTGCGCGGGCTGATGCGCGACTCAAGGCATTGGGGCGATTTCCCCGCCCTATTGCGCGCTGCACTGCCCGACGCGCAACTCTGCCTGCTCGACCTGCCCGGCAATGGCTCGCGTCACCGCGAAACCAGCCCCTCCAGCGTGCCGGCGATGGCCAACTGGGTACGCGCCGAATTGCTGCGGCGAGAGGTGCTGCCGCCGTACCGGGTGTTCGCGATGTCGCTTGGTGCCATGGTGACCGTTGCCTGGGCCTATGCCCATCCGCAGGAACTCGACGCCTGCGTGCTCGTCAACACCAGCCTCAAGCCGATCAGCCGGTTCTACCACCGGCTGCGGCCGGCTGCGTGGCCGCTGCTGCTGCGCATGGCACTGACAAGCCCAGCACCGCGCGCGGCGGAAACGGCCATCCTGCACCTCACCAGCCGCCATCTCGACCGTACCAGTGCCGTACTCGACGACTGGACGGCCTGGCGACAGTCACACCCGGTCTCGCGCGCCAACGCGCTGCGGCAACTGCTGGCGGCAATGCGTTTTGCCGCACCTGCACACGCGCCGCAATCGCGATTGCTCCTGCTCACGGCTGCAAAAGATGGTCTGGTCGATACCCGCTGCTCGCAAGCCATGGCCGAAGCCTGGCTTTGCGACATCGGCGTACATCCGTCTGCCGGTCACGATCTGCCTCTTGATGACGCGGCATGGGTGGCGCAGCAGGTACGGGATTGGATTTAGTCCAGTACAACCCCGCTCAGTGCAGGGCTTTTGTAATTGGCGGTGCTGGGAGTCTGCACCGAACCTGTCTCTGTCTAGGTTTCCTTGGGTTCAGGGAATTTAACAGGGAACCCGCCATTTTCATAAGGCTACTGCGCAGAATTGCCTTTTAAACAGACCACAAATCAAACATTTAGCTGACAATTCCCTAAATAACGGAACAGGGAAGAGCACGGCGTCTATTCGTCTGCGAGCTCAGGCAAAAATCTTCGAACAACAATGTCACGCAGGTTCGACTCCCTATTTCACATTCGAACCTCGATTAGCTCGCCCACCACGAGACAGCAAACAGCCCGAAGCCGAAGTGCGGCCTCAGCGCCTCAATGAAGAAAGGCCTTCGACCTCGCATGGCGAGCAGCAAATGTCCGCACCGGTGATCCCGGACAGACGCGAAATTGCGAGTCTCCACGAAAGCCGGGGAGATTCACTTAGCTTTAATAAACACCCATGTAGTCGCGTTTGCCGATGGCCATGCCGTTGTGGCGCAGGATGGCGTAGGCCGTGCTGACGTGAAAAAAGAACTGAGGTAGCCCGTAGTTGGCCAGATACGCTTGGCCGCTCAATTTCCTTTCCTTTGGTGTGCCGGGCCGAAGCACAATCTCGATACCTTCCTTACCTTCAAACTGCGCCGAGGTCACGCTGTCCAGAAAAGCCATGGTTTGCGTCAGCAGCGCGTCAAGATCACCAAAGGTTTTTTGATTGCTCTCAAGGGATGGCACATCGACACCTGCAAGCCGCGCAGCGATTCCCCGCGAGAAATCAGCCGCAATCTGCACCTGCTTAACGAGGGGAAACATGTCTGGGAAGAGACGCGCTTGGAGCAGCGCATCTGGCTCTATGGCTTTCGCGGCAACATGCTCTTCTGTCTGGACAAGAATAGCTTTCAGAGCCGTCAGCATTTGTTTAAAGACTGGAACAGAGTGGGTGTACATCGGGGGGTTCATGCGAGGTCCTGGTGGGATTGAATCGAGACGGGCCCAAGGTTATGGCCTTGCGAGGCCAGGCGGTTAAATGCCGTCGGCCGCGTGAAGTGGTTGAGAGTACTCGCCAAAGGGTTGAGCATCTGGCCGATATAAACAGTAAATAATTTCGGTGGGCTGGGCGCGAGGGTGTTACCCGGTGCTGTCAAAGTCATGCTGCTTGTTAAGAATTGATGAGCCTGCCGATGGAGTTGATGGCCGACTGATGTGGAGGTTAGTCAAGCACTATCAGCCCTATGCGGTCATTCGTTGCGCCGAGCTTTAGCCGCGATCGAGTACAGCGGATGCGAGACCGTCCGCTTCATGTGCGTCAGTGCGTGAAGCAGCACGCACTCAGGCAAGGACGAACTCAGAGAGATCTGGCGTACGCATCGAACGCCGGAAAACGTCGGGGTTGTAGGGGTAGAGCATGGGCTTGCCGCGTCGGTCCAGATACCAACCTACGCAACCCGTACCCCAGACGGTGTTGCCAATACCGGCGTCCAGATAATCGCTATAGCGTCGTTGTGCCTCTGGATCGACGTCGATCTGGCGCGCGCGTCCGTTGCGTAGGAGCTGGATCAATTCCATCAGATATCCCATCTGGGCCTCGGCAATTGAAGTGAGGCCGATATTTCCAACCGGGCTGCGCGGGCCAATCAACATGAAATAGTTTGGGAATCCGGACACCGCCACGCTGCGCAATGCCTCCGCCCCTTCGGACCAGCGGTCCCTGAGGTTTTCGCTTTGATCATTCACTACGTCGAAGTTGTAGGTGTAGTTCAGTGCATGAAAGCCTGTTGCGAGGACCAAGACGTCAAGCTCATGCAGGCGGCCATCCACGGTTCGCACTCCATTGAACTCGATTCGTTCGATGGCTGACGTCACCAGCTCCGCCTGCGGGGCCTGAATGGCCTTGTAGAACCCGTCAGAGAAAACCAGGCGTCGGCAACCAACCTTGTAGTCTGGAGTCAGTGCGGCACGCAGTCCCGGATCACGCACCGAGTTCAGATGGCGACGGCACAGTTTCTCGACAAAACTGTAAGTCCGGGCACTGTCGCCAGTCACGCCGCGCCCGAGCTGCTCGATGAGCCGCCCTTGCAATGAACCGACGACGCGCGAGTAGCCCGGTATAAAACGATGTAGCTGACGTAGCAGCCAGGGACGCTTCAGCTCCATCGCTGGGGCAACCCATTGCGGCGTGCGCTGGAACAGGCTGTAGTGCTTTGTTCTCTCAGCCAGGGCCACGGTGATCTGCGATGCGGTCGAACCTGTACCGATGACGCCAATGCGCTGGCCGTCGAGCGCCACGCTGTGATCCCAGCGTGCGCTGTGGAAGCGGGCTCCCCGGAAGCTGTCGAGTCCTTCGATCTCGGGCGGCTTCGGATGACAGAGAATACCCATCGCGTTAATCACGATGTCCGCTTCGCGCTGCTTCCCATCGGTCGTTAGCACCTGCCAACGGTGATTGACGCGCCTGATCTCGCTGACGCAGCTGCGTAGCCGCAGATGCGGAATCAGTCCGTAATGGCTCGCGCAGTGTTGGAAGTAGGCCTTCAGCTCCGGACCCTTTGCGTACAGGCCGGACCACTTCCAGTTGTGTTCAAAGCTGTAGTCGTAGTTATGCGCCGGAACGTCGCAGGCCAACCCGGGATACGTATTGTCACGCCAAGTGCCGCCTACGTCGTCGGCCATCTCGAGAATCTCGAAAGTCCCGATTCCAGCCTGCTTGAGCTTGATACCCGCCAGAACGCCCGACATGCCTGCACCAAGCACAAGAATCTTTAGTTGTCGTTGCGCGTTCATGGTGGTCGTGTCCTCCAACCGAGTTTGGCACTGAGTCGCCCTTGAGCATAGGCTCAGATCAGCCAATTCTGTTGAAAAACTCCCTGGCATTGGCGGCCTGGTTTCGCGATCTGCTTTTTTGAGGCCGATGCGCATCTCGGCCCCAGTTTGTCTTGGGCTTCGATGCCCATTTTCTTCTTAATCTCGCTGCTTTCCCGTCATGCAGGCGCACCACTCCTGTGACCCGGTGGTCCTTGCGGTATGAGCATGGCCAGACGACGCAGATTTTGAGCGGTGGCGGCCAGCGTGCATTCGTCGCTGGCACCGCTGAGCCCCCTCAGCCGCAGGCGAGTCACTTTCAGAATCCGCTTGAGATGTGCAAACAGCATCTCGACCTTCTTCCGCTGCCGGCGTGATCGGGCGTACTCCGGGGTCTTCCGGATTCGCCGTGCGACATCCCGGGCTTCCTCATGGACGCTCCGCGTGATCTTGCGCATCGGGGTGTTTGGGCAGCACCGACTTTTGAGCGGGCAGCCCCGGCAATCGAATTCACTCGCCCGATAGATGATCGTGTTGGCTTGGGTGATGTGCGTGCGGGCTTGTTTGAAGGCTCGCCACTCACTGCGCAGCGGGTGACCTTCCGGATAGCGGTATTCGTTGGCTTCTCCATCCCACTTGAATTCACTGCTCGACAGCGTGTCGTCCTGACGCTGGGTCTTTTCCCACACCGGCACATGGGGCTCGATGTCTTTCTTATCGACCATCCACGCCAGCATCGATGCAGAGCCATATGCGGTATCGCCGATGAGTTTCGTGGGCGTGATGTCGAAGCGGGCTTCGACACGATCCGTCATCGTCTTGGTCGATTCGACTTCTGCCGTGCGATGAGCGGGTGTGGCCTCGACATCGACGATCACACCGTGCGCGGTGTCGATCAGATAATTGGTCGAGTAAGCAAAGAAGGCCGGACCGCCCAAGGCTGCTGTCCAGCTCGCCTGGGGATCGGTCAGTGAGAGGCGCTTAGGCATGGCGTCGGCCAAGGCCTCGCTATCCAAGCCCGCCAAATACTCGCGCACGGCACGGCTGCTCAATTCGGGACGGGTCCAGTCGACGGGATCACTGCCGGGAATGCTGCGCTGCTTAGTGGTGTCGGCAGAGATGATGCTGGCATCGACGGCAAAACCTTCGGCCTTGACCAGGCCTGCGGCCATGCAGCGCCGGACGACCTCATCAAAGACCCAGCGGAAGACACCACTGGTGCGAAACCGTCCATGCCGATTCTTGGAAAAGGTCGAGTGATCGGGGACGGCATCTTCCAGGCCCAGACGGCAAAAACCAGCGATAGCCCAGATTGAGATGCACTTCCTCGCAGAGGCGACGCTCGGATCGAATGCCGTAGCTGTAGCCGACGATCAGCATCCGGATCATCAGCTCGGGATCAATCGACGGCCGTCCGGTGTGGCTGTAGTGCTCGGCCAGGTGCTTACGCAGGTCACTCAGATCGAGGCAGCGATCAATGCCGCGCAGTAGATGGTTTTGTGGGATGTGGCTGTCGAGATCGAAGGAATAGAAGAACCGCGCTTGGCCGCTCGATTGCTGTCCCATCATGCCAGCGCACTCCCTGAAAACATCGACGTCATAAGACATCGAGCCGCGAAACGAGGTTCAGTACTGACGGGGGTTTTTCAACAGAATTGCCCAAAGACGACATTCGACGACCAGTCTAAAGTGTCCATAACAGCCGGTAGAAGCGGTCCGCGGCCATGCGCGGCCTGCCCCAGGTACTAGGACTGCCGCTTTGGTCGGCGCAGGGATTAACAGCCTGTGGCGGCTAGAATCGAGATGTTCCGCATAAGTAAACGGGGGGCTTGGTTATGGAGTTGCAAGCGACACGCCGCGATGGAACCCTGCTGCTGCAGCCGCAAGGCCGCATCAATCACACCAATGCCGAGGCTTTCCAGACCGCGCTGGCGCCACATCTCGAGGCGTGCACGGTGCAGGGCGACGCGCTGCTGTTCGATCTCTCGCGCCTCGAATACGTCAGTAGCGCCGGCCTGCGCATCTTCATGCTCGCCTCGAAGAAGATCGCGGCTGCGGGAGGGCGTATCGCAATGGCGGCACCGCAGCCGGTGATGCAGGAAATCCTCGAGATCAGCCGCTTCAACCTGATCTTTCGCATCCATGCCACGGTGGCGGAAGCCCTCGCCGCGCTGACGGTGGGGAGCTGACAGGTGCTTGCCCGTTTCTGGGGCACTCGCGGCTCGCTGCCGGTGGCGCTGACCGCCAGACAGGTCCAAGCCAAGGTCGCGCAGGCCTTGCTGGCAGCCGAGGGGAGGCTGTTCGAGTCCCTGGACGAGGCGAGCACGTTTGCAGCGAGACTGCCGTTTGCAATGGCACAGACCTACGGCGGCAACAGCAGCTGTGTCGAGATCGAAATCCAACCGCCGGGCGCTGCCAGCCATGAGTACCTGATTTGCGACATGGGCTCGGGCCTGCGCGTCTTTGGCAATTCGGTGTTAACGCGACAGGGCCCGCGAGTTGCCAACACCTTTCATGTATTCCTCTCGCATCTGCACTGGGATCACATCATGGGTTTTCCGTTCTTCACGCCGGCCTATATCCCGGGCAATCGCATCGTCGTCCACAGCTGCCATGCCGATGCCGAGCGGGCACTGCGCCGGCAGCAGGCGGAGCCGAGTTTTCCAGTTGACTTCGCGGCGCTGGCAGCTCGCATCGAGTTCGTGACGCTGGTGCCGGGGCAGACCGTCGAGATCGGTGACGTGAAGGTGACGCCGCAGCGGCAGCTACACGGCGGCGACTCCTACGGC
This sequence comes from Stagnimonas sp., assembly GCA_046598075.1. GTDB lineage: Bacteria > Pseudomonadota > Gammaproteobacteria > Nevskiales > Nevskiaceae > Stagnimonas. The sequence continues at coordinate 28,528 of JBKJJE010000200.1, read as the reverse complement.
TATCGCTTCGAACACCAGGGCAAAGCACTGGTCTATAGCACCGACTCCGAGCACAAGCTCGACAACACCGAGGAGACCGAGGACTTTGCGAGGTTCTTTCGCGACGCCGATCTGGTGATATTCGACACGATGTACTCGCTGGCCGACTCGGTATCGGTCAAGCAGGACTGGGGGCACTCCAGCAACGTGGTGGGGGTGGAGCTCTGCCATCTGGCAGGCGCAAAGCGGCTGGCCATGTTTCATCACGAGCCGATCTTCAGCGACGAGCGCATCGCCGTCATCGAGGCCGAGACCCGCCGTCTGGAACTGATCACTCGCGATGGTGCCCCTCCGCTGGAGGTGATCGCGGCCTACGATGGTCTCGAGATTGCGTTCTGAATGGAGCTGCCCGGCATTTGGAACCGTCTGCGCCGTCAGCTGATGCAGACTGCGGTGTTCGTGCGCTCCCGTCCGATCGGCACCTTGTTCCTGATTTTGCTGCTGACGACCTCCATGCTGGGCAGCGACGGCCGGGTCACCCGCATCGTCCGCGAGAGTCTGTTCGATGGCTACCAGCTGCTGCTGCCGCGAGAGCGCATCAATGACAGCGTGGTGGTGGTTGCCATCGACGACGCCAGCATCGAGGCCCTCGGCCAATGGCCTTGGCCGCGCCGCCTGCTCGCGCAGCTGATTGATCGCATCCAGCAACAGCAACCGGCGGTGATCGCCATCGACGGCCTCTTTCCGGAGTTCGACCGGCATTCTCCGCTGCAGCAGGCAGCGGCTCTTCGGGCGGCGCATCTGGACGACTTGGCTGATGCGCTGGCGCAACTGCCGGACGACGACGCCTTGTTTGCTGCCGCTCTGGCCCGCGCCCCTGTGGTGCTCGGCGTCGGCGGTGTGTCACGCACACCCACCGCGGCCATCAACGTGGGCTACCGGCCCGCCATCCTGCAGGTCGGCGGCGACGTGCAGCTCAGCCTGCCGGCATTCCCCGCGCTGCTGCGCAGCGTGCCCCTGATCGACACCGCGGCAAGCGGTCATGGTGTGCTCAACAACATCAGCGTGGACGGCATCACCCGGGGCGTGCCGACATTGGTGAACCTCGCCGGCAGTCTGCAACCCGGTTTGGCGATCGAGACCCTCAGGCTCGCTGCCGGCGCCGACCGGCTGCAGATACAGGCCGCGGGGTCGCGCATGCGCTCGGTGCGGCTCGGCGACTGGCAGATTCCCACCGATGCAGACGGCCTCTGGCGGCTGCATTACTCGCATTTCGAGGAGCGCCCGCATCTCCCGGTATCCGCGCTGCTGGATGGCAGCGCACCGGCGGACATACTGCGCGGCCGCATCGTGCTGATCGGCTACACCGCACTGGGCTTGCAGGACAGCATCAGCACGCCGCTGGGCCGCATGCCGGGCGTCGAATCTCACGCCGAGGCCATCGACAATCTTCTGGATGGTCGCCTGATCCAACGCCCGCACTGGGTGCTTTGGGCCGAGCATGGTCTGCTGCTGTTGATCTCGCTGTTGGCGCTGCTGCTGGTGCCCAAGCTAAGGCCATCCAGCTCTGGCAGTGGTTTCATCGGGCTGGCCGTCGTGCTGCTGGCTTCGGGGCTGGGCCTTTTTGCCTGGCGTGGCTGGCTGATCGACGTCGCCAATCCGCTCATTGAGGGCAGTGTCGTATTTGCCTATGTGCTGGCGCTGACGCTGATGACCGCGCAGGCGCAGCGCCATCAGCTGCGCGAGGCCCTAGCTGCCAGCCGCGAACAGCAGGCACGCCTGGAAGGCGAGATGGACGCCGCGCGCCGCATCCAGATGGGCATGCTGCCCGAGCCGCAGGAGGAGTTGGGTAACGAGCCGCGCCTTGATCTTGCCGCCTGCATGCACTCCGCCCGATCGGTCGGCGGCGATCTGTACGACTTTGGGCGACTCGCCGCTGATCAGGTGTATTTCCTGATCGGGGATGTGTCCGGCAAGGGCCTGCCGGCAAGCCTGTTCATGGCTCTATCCAAGGCCTTGATCCGCAATGCGGCCCAGCACGCCGAAGCCGATCCGGGGCGGGCACTCACCATCGCCAACACGACCATCGCCCGCGAGAACCCCGAGTTCCTGTTCGTCACCGCCGTGGCCGCAGTGCTGGATCTGGAAACCGGCCGCCTGGCGTGGAGCAGCGCTGGCCACGATGCGCCCTATCTGCTGCGCGCTGGCCAGGCGCCGCAGCGACTGAAAGGCGACAGCGGCCCGCCGCTCTGCGTGCTGGATGGCTACCGCTACCCGAGTGAGTCGCTGCAATTGCTGCCGGGCGATGTGCTGGTGCTGATTACCGACGGCATTACCGAGGCCGAGAGCCGTGACGGGAAAACCTTCTACGGGGTAGATCGGCTGAGCCGGTGCCTGGCGCGGCTAGGTCCCGATACGCGGATGTCCGGCGTGATCGCCGCCATGGTCACCGACGTGGCGGCGTTTGCCGAAGGTGCCGAACAGTCCGATGACCTGACGGCGCTGGCCCTGCGGTGGAACGGAACGGGCCCGCGCTGAAGCGGCGATTTGAAAACCTGTCAGCGGACGATGACCTCGACGCGCCGATTCTGCGGCTCGCTGACTTCGTCGGGTGTCGTCACCAAGGGCTCACGCTCGCCACGGCTGGTCACCGAGATATCCGCCGGCTTGAGCCCGATCGCCACCAGTGCATCGCGCACCACCAGTGCGCGGTCCATGCCGAGCTTGTCGTTGTATTGCAACGTACCGACGCTATCGGTGTGTCCGACCAGGACCACTTCCGGCGCCGGTCGGCTGGCGATGGACGCCAGCACCTCCGGCAGGCGGGCGCGGGACCCGGCGTCGAGCTCGGTGGAATCCCCCTCGAAATTGAGCACCACCATCATCGGTCGCTGGGGCATGGCCGCCAGCACCTCGCCGAACTCACGCTTGACGGTGGCGGCCTCGAGGACCGCCGCCTTGTTGCCGCCGTGCGAACTGGTCTGCGCTTCGCCATACGCCGTGTCCAGCAGCACCTGCTTGTCGCTGCTGCGGGACTGCACCATCACTTTACCGACCTTGCCATCGTGCCCCGGCAGCAGCACCACACGGTCATGTGTCGCGCAGCCGGCAAGCAGGCCGACGACCAGCAGGCAGGCGACGCGACCCGAGGGATTCATTCCTTGCCCTCCGCCTCCACCACGAACTCGGTGCCACGGATGCCGAGAATGCTGGTGGGGGTATAGACCTTCATCGCGTCCAGCTGGTGCTTGCCAATCTTGCCGGAGACCACCGCCAGCTTGCCGCGCGCCAGCGTGGTGTTGAACTGCCCGTCGTGGGTGGTCGAGTCAAAGCTGAATCGATCGACCACCAGGCGACTGGCCGGGCCCAAGGAAAGCAGCGAGTTGTCCTGAAAGATCAGACCCGCCGAACCGTCGTTGCCGGTGCGGATCACGTCGGCGACCTGCACCTGCATGCCGACGCTGGCGGGAAGCTGCTTCTCGCCGCGCTGCACGCTGACACTGCCGGTCACGACCTTGAACACTCCGGCAGCGCCCCCCGCCTGGGCATCGAGAGCGAGTATCGCGGCAGCAAGAAAAAGGGAGGACGTGCGCATGCGGGTCTCCGGTATGGATGGCCGCCCGGACGGTGGCCGTCGGGGCGACTAGGCACCTATCTTAAGAGCTTTAGGGCGCCGCTGGATGCTAGTCTGCAGCGACCTCGTAACCCGCGTGGCAGCGACATGGATGTGGTGGAGCGGAGTTTCCCTGCGACGGCCGCACAACTGCCGGACCTGCTGACCTTCATTGAAGACAGTGGCCAGCTGCTATCGCTGCCCGGTCGAGTGATCATCAAGCTGTTGCTGGTGGTAGAGGAGCTGTTTCTCAACACCGTGCACCACGGTGGCAAGCAAGCCCAGACCGCGCCCGTGCGCTTGCACCTACAGCGATTGGCCGATGCCGCCGTGCTGCGCTACGAAGACAGCGCCGACGAATACAACCCCTTCACGCACCTCGATCACAGCGCGCTCGGCCTGCCATTGGGTCAGCGCCCCGTGGGCCAGCTGGGCGTGATCCTGATCAGTGGCTTTGCGACCCAGGCCAGCCATTCGCGCGTCGGCCAGCGCAACTGCATCGAAATCCGGCTGGCGATCGCCGCGCACTGATTTTCTCAGTCCTCAACAAGCCGTTTTGCTTTCGTCTTATTGCCGAAGCCGCCCAAACAACAGCATGCCGCCATCATTTGCCATACCGATGTCGGTCGAACTCCCTCGATACAAGTGACCGCTTTTGGCACCGACGCGTCTGTGAAACTTAGCTCGGCTTAACCCAAGTCGACGGTTAAACTCGACAACTTCAGGTGGACGTCACCGGCCTGAGGATCATCACTGTCTCGGGAGTATTCATGGATAACGAACCAGAGCTTGAAGAGTCCCCTCTGTGTGGGGCTATCACCAGCGCCAACCGCACGGTAGAAGTGCAGATCTACCGCCTCGTCGACGAGCCCGAGTGGACGCTTGAGGTGGTTGACGAGCGAAACAACTCCACGGTGTGGGATGCCACATTCGAATCAGATTCCGCGGCATTGACTGAAGCGAAGAAAGCAATTCTTCAAGAAACCATCTCCGCATTCGTTGGGCCTGAAGACGGTAAATCGAATGGTGAGTGGAGGTAGATGGATGGCTGACCGCCGACTGCACTGGCGTACGTCACTGGTTGGGTATGTCGCCCCCTACTGGAAGTCCGCTATTTTTGCCTCGCGGCGAACTTGAAGGCAGCACTAAGCCGGGGCATGGTCAGCGCGTGAACCGTACCGAGTTTTGGCACCGGCCCATGCATGAGCGCGAAGGGGACCGCGAACCATTCGTCTGTGTAGTCCAGAAGGATGACTTTGGCGAGGTCGAACTTCGTGTTTGAGGACAGGCCGGCACTCCGGTATTCAACCGGATGTTCGTCGACGGTGATCTCGATCTCGCTGGGGTAGAGCTTTGTGCGATTGCTGGTCGCGTAGCAGACCTTGACGCGGTAGACCCCAGGTTTCTTCGGTACCGGCGCGAACACTTGCAGAAAGATGGCGGGACGTGGCTTGGGGCCAGGCGCAGGCCGGACCAGATTCTCCGGGAAGCGGCACAGCACCACATCCGCTGCCATCGGCAGCGGGAATGGAACCGCATCCGATTTCGGAGCTGGCATGGGTCGTCAGATGATCGAGCTGAGCGGTTCGTCGATGATGGACTGATCGACGCGTTTGGCGATTGCTGCGTAATGCCTGTCAGTCAGCGTCTGATAGTCCAAGCCATACTGCGGCAGAGCATGCGCGATGTACTGCGCCAAGGCCTCGTGGATCAGTTGCGTCTCGGTCAGGCCTAAGGCCTCTGCGGCTTGCAGAGCGCGCCGCCTGGTGACGCCGTGTGGGGTGTCGCTACCACGCCAACGGAGCAAGGTCTTCTCGGAAGTTTGAGCGATGGCGTTCATGCGGGAAGAGCTCCAACGGAGAGATGGCAAAGATGTATATCAATAATATATCACTCGCTCTCACTGGTCATGCCATCCCAGTCAGCAACCCGATCGGCGACGCTGGTCAATCGAACCAGCCGTAACAGTTCACTGGTCGGCAGCGCGGGCGCAGACTTTTAGCCCCCTTGCCGAAAGGAGTTCGTCATGCAGCCAAATCTTGTTTCCACAGCGGCGCATCGCGAACCATGGAACAAGGGAAAGCTAGTCGGGCAGAAGGCGCCTTTGAAGCTTCGTGAGATCTGGGCGATTCGTGTTCGCCTCGCCACTTGGCCGATTCGGTTTTGAACCACTGTTCTGCCAGCACCTTGAACGTCCGCAGGCCAGCCGCACCTGTTGCCGCCCTTTCCTCTCGACGTGCCTCCGCAGGACTGATCCCCTGCGCGATCAGTTCACGAGCCTTGTCGCGCTGCTTGCGGGCCTCTGCTAACGGCGTGTCGGGGTAGACACCTAGCGATAGCAGTCCGTCCTTGCCATTGAGCTTGTATCGCAGCCGCCACCACTTGGTGCCAGTGGGGTTTACCAGCAGAAACAGCCCGCGCAAGTCGTGAAGCTTCCAGGGCTTATCCCTCGGCTTGGCGTTGCGGCAGGCGGGGTCGGTCAACTCTTTGGGTTTGGCGGTGGTCATTGCGGTGGGGTGTTATCCGCTACAAATGGCGGGTGTTACCCGCTTTCTTATCCCTTGTTATCCGCACTGTCACGCTCCGCCATGATGGATCACTACGGAACAAGCAACAAAAAACCCCACATTTCTGCGGGGTTTCAGGGCCTCTTGAGTCATCTTGATACTAACTATTGGCGGACGAGGAGGGATTCGAACCCCCGTGCAGGGTTGCCCCCACCATCTGATTTCGAGTCAGCGCCGTTCAACCGCTCTGGCACCCGTCCTTACTGCGGATTTTAATGCAATCTGCGCCGACAAGGGGGGCCATGTTGAGCCGGAGGGCGGTTGTGCTAGCGTTCCGTTCATCTTTCAGACCACCGGAGGGCAGCGCCATCATTGCGAGGTCACCCACCGCCGTCCTGCTGCGGGTATGCCCTGCCAGCCCGCCATGGCTACCGATCATCGGGGCGGCATGGCTGCTCTCGGCCTGCCAGCAGTACCAGCCGCCGCGGACGCGGCTGGAGGTCGTGCAGCAGTCGGGCGTGCTGAAAGTCGCTTCGGTGTACGGCCGCACCACCTGCTACACCGGGCCGGGCGGGCTGGTGGGTTATGAGTGCGAACTGGCGCAGGGGATTGCGAAAAGCGTCGGCGCCAGCGCCGAGGTGATGTTCGTACAGACACCCGCCGATGCGGTGCAGGCGGTGATTGATGGCCGCGCAGACCTGGCTGCTGCTGCACTCACGCCCAACATCATGCAGCGCGATCTGCTGCGGTTCTCGCGTGCGGTGGATCGCTCGGCGCCGCAACTGGTGTTCCGCATGGGCAGCCTGCGGCCGAAGACCGGCGCTGAGCTGAGCGGGCGGCTGCTGGTCAGCGAGGGTGCAGGGCACGCCTCGCGCATGGCGATGCTGAGTGCGCTCGCCCCGGGGCTGAAAGCCGAATCCACCAATGCCTACGATGCCGAGGACTTGCTGTTCCAGGTGGCCAGCGGCGAGCTGGACTACACCATCGCCAGCTCCTCGCTGGTGACGATCAACGCCCGATATTACCCGCAACTGCGGACTGCCTTCGACGTCGGGGAGCCGGAAGACGTGGTACTGGCTTTCAAGGACGAGTCCGACAGCAGCCTGTTCGATGCCACCCAGGCCTATCTTGGACAGATCGGCGGCAAGGAACTGGCGCGGCTGCATGACCGGTACTACGGTCATATGGAAGAACTGGACTACTTCAGCGCCGTGCAGGTCGCCAACCACATGCGGTCGCGGCTGCCGCGCTACCGGGCGATGTTCGAAGCTTCCGGCGCGCGCCACGGCATCGACTGGCGGCTGCTGGCGGCGATCGGTTACCAGGAGTCGCACTGGGATCCCGCCGCAGCCAGCTACACCGGGGTGCGCGGCCTGATGATGCTCACCAACGACACCGCGCTGCGCTACAAGGTGGGCAACCGCGAAGATCCGGCGCAGAGCATCGAGGGTGGCGCCCGGGTGCTGGCCGATCTGTTCAAGGCGATTCCTCCGGAGGTACCCGAACCGGACCGCACCTGGATGGCACTCGCCGGCTACAACCAGGGCCTGGGGCATTTGCTGGATGCGCGCCAGCTGACCACCGCGCGCGGCGGCGACAGTACCCACTGGATGGACCTGCGCGACTCCTATCCGCTGCTGTCACGGCCACGCTGGGCAAAAAATGCCCGCTACGGTTTTGCCCGCGGGCGCGAGGCGGTGGACTTCGTCGCCAACATCCGCGCCTACCTGGATCTCATCACCATGCTCAGCTCCGGCGTCCGCACGCTGCCGCCGCCGCCCCTGAGGCTCGATCCGCAACTGCGCCTGGCGGCCCGGCCCCAGGAGCCGGCCCTGCCTGAAGAAGGCATCGACGATCCCAAGCCGCAACTGCTGACCGACGACAAGCTGCACAGTCTCGAGAACAACGAGGAGCCGGTGGCCGGCTTTGGCCAGGACCGTCCGCAGCCCGACACCGTTGGCACCACGCTGTCTGGCAGCAAGGAGACTGCCACCGCGCTACCGGGCAGCACTGCCGTGCAGTTCAGCCCCTGAATCAGATCCGCAGCCGCGCCACCGGCTCGCCGCCGAGCAAATGGCGGTCGATGATCTCGTCGATGTCGATCCGGTTCTCATAGCGGTACCAGACCCCTTCCGGATACACCACCGCGACCGGCCCCTGCTCGCAGCGGTCGAGGCAGCCCGCCATGTTGATGCGGGTGTTGCCGGCGCCTGCCAGCCCCAGGTTCTTCACCCGTTTCTTGCAGTAGTCGCGCAGCTCGGTTGCGCCCTTGTCCTCGCAGCTGGCGCGGCCATCACTGCGCTGGTTGCAGCAGAAAAACACATGGCGTGCGAAGTGCGGCGCGACATCGGGCGGGGTGGGCACATCAGTCATCAGGAGTTGGCCTTTTACCGATCAAGGGGCCGCGCTGGACGGCGCACAGGCCTACCAATGCAGAAGGCGGGTATTCGACCACATTCAGGCACGGTAGGGGCATTACTCTATGCCCATGTCACCCGACTTTGCTGCCGCCCTCGCCAACGCCGATCTCTGCGTCAAATGCGGCCTGTGCCTGCCACACTGCCCTACCTACCGGCTGACTGCGCATGAGGCCGAGGGCCCGCGCGGGCGCATCGCGCTGGCGCAGGGCCTGCTTACCGGCGCGCTCAGCGCCAGCCCGGTGCTGACGGCGCATCTGGACGGCTGTCTGTCCTGCCGCGCCTGCGAGGCGGTCTGCCCCGCCAAGGTGCCCTATGGAAACGTGCTGGACAGTGCCCGTGCGGCGCTGGCAAGTCCGCCGCGCACACGGCTGACGCGCTGGCTCGGCCTGGTGCTGGAATCCCCCACCCTGCGAGCACTGGCGAGGCTGGCGCTGTGGTTGTGGACCGTCGGTTTTGATCGCATTACCCCGCGCTTTCCCGCGAAGCTGAGACTGCTCAACTACCGTCCGCTGGTACGCCGCCTGCGCCGCGTGCCGGCACCCGCGCAGGCCAGGCTCGCGCTGTTCACCGGCTGCGTCGGCGACATCGCCGAACGGGCGGTATTACACGACGCCGTGCAGCTGTTCAAGGCTGCGGGGGTCACCGTCGCAATCCCGCCCGCACAGGGCTGCTGCGGCGCGCTGCACCAGCACGCCGGCCTGCCGCAGCCGGCGGCAGCGCGCGCGGCCCGCAACGCCAGGGCTTTTGCGGATTGCGCCACCGTGCTGCCGCTCGCCAGCGGCTGCGGTGCAGCCCTGCGTGACCTGGGCCAGGCCAAATCGGACGGCAGCGCCGCCCTGGCCCCGAAAGTACGCGACCTGTGCAGCACGCTCGCCGCGGCACTCGACCTGCATCCGCCGGCGTTTCATCCGCGGTCACTGCGGGTCGGCATCCACACCGCCTGCACGCAGGCCAATGTGTTTGGCGAGAAGAGCGCGGTGCGGCGGCTGCTGGCGCGCATTCCCCAGATCGAGCTGATCGATCTGGCACCCGGTAGCGGTTGCTGTGGTGCGGCGGGCACAGCGTTCATCAGCCAGCCTGAACAGGCCACGCGGCTGCTGCAGCCGAAGCTGGATGCGGCAGCGGGCGTCGACCTGATCGTCTCCGCCAACATCGGCTGTTCCCTGCATTTGCTGGCCGGCCTGCGCGGGCGCGGGCGCCAGGTGCCGGTGCTGCATCCAGTCAGCCTGCTGGCGCAGGCGCTTCGAGATTAATTACCGGAGGTCGGCACAATCTGGGCAGCCGGCTCACTCGCCGACAAGGCGGCCAAGCCGCTGGTGATCCGCAGCAGCACCAGTTCGGCCAGCTCGTTCTGGATATATTCGCGCAGCTGCTCTTCCTCCAGTTCTTTCTGCAGAATCTGGTCGAGCTGAAAACTGTAATCGCGGGACACCGAAATCGTGTCCGCCGGCAGCAGCGCCTTGCCGCCCTGCAGCAACTCGTAGCGCACCCCGATCACCAGCCGGTATTCGAGCGCCTTGCCGTCGGCGCCGATGGAGAGCGTCTCGCGGCGCTCTTCCAGATTGGACAGGCGGATCTGGGTCACCGCGCGATCGGCCTTGGCCACCACCTTGGCGCCCCGCCGCACCAGCTTGCTGCGCAACGCGGTTTCCACCGGCGGCTCCGACACCCGATAGCCCAGCGCCATGTCGACATGGACAATGTCGAGCACTTTCGGCCAGCTGCCGGAACCGAGCAGCTTGAAGCCGCAGGCAGCGAGGCCGGAACACAGCAGAAGCACAAGCAATACACGCATGGCTAGATCACGAAGTTGACGAGCTTGCCGGCGACTACAATCTCTTTCTTGATCGCAGCACCGGCCAGGAACCTGGCGACATTCTCGTCAGATTTTGCAGCGGCAAGAATAGCCTCGTCGGCGCTGCCCACCGGCACTTCGATCTGGCCGCGCAGCTTGCCGTTGACCTGCACCACCAGCTTGAGGGCATCGCTGGCCAGGGCTGCGGCGTCGGCTTCGGGCCAGCGGGCGTCGATCACCGCGCCGGCATGGCCCAGCGCCCCCCACAGTGCGTGACTGATATGCGGGGTGATAGGGGCCAGGCAGGCCACCAGCGCCGTCAGCGCCTCGTGCCGCACGGCGTGGTCCTGCGTCGCAATGCCATCGAACTTCTGCAGCGCGTTGACCAGCTCCATCGCCGCTGCGATGGCGGTGTTGAACTGCAGGCGACGGCCGACGTCATCGCCAAACTTGGCAATGGTCTGGTGGGTTTTGCGGCGCAGGTCTTTTTGCGCGGTGCTGAGCGTGGGGGTTTCCAGCGCGGGTGCTGGCCCGGCAGCGACCACTTCCGCCACCATGCGCCAGAGCCGCTTCAGAAACCGCGCGGCACCGTCGATGCCAGCCTCGTTCCATTCCAGCGATTGTTCCGGCGGCGCGGTAAACATCATGAACAGCCGCACCGCATCGGCACCATGGCTCTGGATGATGGTTTCGGGATCAACACCGTTGTTCTTCGACTTCGACATCTTCTCGCGGCCACCGACCTGCACTGCGCAGCCATCCGCACGCAGCACCGCGCCATCGGCAGTCACCTCGACATCGGCGGGATTGATCCAGTCCTTCTTGCCATCGGCAGCCTCCCGATAGAAGGTGCCAGCCACCACCATGCCCTGGCAGAGCAGGCGCTTGAACGGTTCGTCGCCGGTCACCGGCAGGCCGACATCGCGCATCAGCTTGTGGAAGAACCGCGCGTAGAGCAGATGCAGCACCGCGTGCTCGATACCCCCCACGTACTGATCGACCGGCAACCAGTATCTGGCGCGCTCGTCGAGCATTGCGCCGGTCTGATCCGGGCAGGCGAAGCGGGCGTAGTACCAACTCGACTCGAAGAAGGTGTCGAAAGTATCCGTCTCTCGCCGCGCCGGCTCGCCGCAGCTGGGGCAGGTGCATTGGTAAAAACTCGGGGTCTTGGTCAGCGGGCTGGCCGCACCATCGGGCTTGAGATTTTCCGGCAGCACCACCGGCAGCTGGTCTTGCGGCACCGGCACCGCGCCGCAGTCCTTGCAGTAGATGATCGGGATCGGGCAGCCCCAGTAGCGCTGGCGCGACACGCCCCAGTCGCGCAGGCGGTAGTTCCTGCGGCGGCGTCCGGCACCCGTAGATTCAAGTCGCGTTGCGATCTGACCAAAGGCCTCGGCGCAGCCAAGCCCATTGAACTCATGCGAGTTGACGAGCAAAACGTCATCGCCCTTCGATGAATACCAATCCTTCCAGACGTTGCTGTCGAAGTAGTGATACTCGTATTCACTGCGAGGGTGCCGCTGCCGAAGCTCCGGGGTGTGGACCAGTGTGTTCTCAAGGACCTGAACGACTGGCAGATTGAAAATGTTCGCAAACTGGTGGTCGCGTGCGTCATGCGCAGGCACCGCCATCACCGCACCGGTGCCATAGCCCATCAGCACGAAGTTGGCGGCCCACACCGGCACTTTCGCGCCGGTAAGCGGATGGATGACATCCACGCCCAATGCAACGCCTTTTTTCTCCTGCGTCGCCAGCATGGCTTCGGCGACACCGGACTGCTTCGCCTCTTCGACAAACGCAGCGACCTTGGCATCACGCACCGCAGCGGCCAGTGCCAGCGGGTGCTGGGCGGCAACGCTGATGAAGCTCACGCCAAAAAGCGTGTCTGGTCGCGTGGTGTAAACCGTCAGCTTGTCGCCAGAACCATCCGCCAGTGCAAAGTCGATCTCCACCCCCTCGCTGCGGCCGATCCAGTTGATCTGCTGGGTCTTCACCGCATCCGGCCAGCCGTCCAGGGCGGCCAGGTCATCGTGTAGAGCATCTGCGTAGTCGGTGATCTTCAAGAACCACTGCGGAATCTCGCGCTGCTCGACCAGTGCGCCACTGCGCCAGCCGCGGCCGTCGATCACCTGCTCGTTGGCGAGCACGGTGTTGTCGACCGGATCCCAGTTGACGATGGAGTTCTTGCGATAGACCAGCCCTTTTTCCAGCAGACGCAGGAACAGCCATTGCTCCCAGCGGTAATAGTCCGGACGGCAGGTCGCCAGCTCCCTCGACCAGTCAAAAGCGAAGCCCAGCGCATTGAGCTGGCGCTTCATGTATTCCATGTTCGAGTAGGTCCACTCTGCGGGTGGCACGCCCGATTTGATCGCCGCGTTCTCCGCCGGCAGGCCAAAGGCATCGAAGCCCATCGGGTGCAGCACGTTCTTGCCCAGCATCCGCTGATGACGCGCGATCACGTCGCTGATCGTGTAGTTGCGCACATGCCCCATGTGCAGCCGCCCCGAGGGATAGGGAAACATCGACAGACAATAGAACTTGTCGCGCGCATCCTCCCGGGCGGTAAAGCTCTGCTGCTGCTGCCAATAGGCTTGGGCAGCGTGCTCGATATCGGCGGGGTGGTACTGCTCGTTCATTGCGGCGGGGCTGCGACTTGCTTGGGGGCGGGAGTTTAATGCCAGTGTCGGCAAAGCAACTGCACGACCCTGCGCCGCGCGAGCGCCAGCCGTATGCGCGGATGATGAACGGCAGCAAATGCCATTTTTTGTCAGTTACCGCCGACTTGTCGTCTATCCGGCAGAGGGGCTGCATGCGGGTAATCCCATAAGCCACTGTTCTAGCTGGATATCGGCACACCTGACGCAATCGGCACGGTCGGTGCTCCAATTATTTGGCGTCTCACCCCAACATCCATACGGAGTAACCCATGAAAAAAGTTCAACAGGGCTTCACCCTCATCGAATTGATGATCGTCGTTGCGATCATCGGCATCCTGGCCGCCATCGCCATCCCGGCTTATCAGGACTACATCGCCCGCTCGAAAGTCACCGAGCTCGTTACCGCTGGTTCGGCTTGCAAGACTTCTGTTTCCGAATACGCACAATCCCAGAACGCGCTGCCGGCTGATCTCGCTACTTCCGGCTGCTCAAACAACAAGACTGACTACGTTGAAAGTCTTAATGTCGCTGCTGGAGTCATCACGGTCACGGCTGGTGGCACCAAGTCGACTGCGCTGCCAGCCGCTGTTGTCGGCCAGACTCTGACCCTGACGCCTAACTTGGCAGCCACAGGCACGGTCGTCTGGACCTGTGCTGGCTCCATCCCGGCCAAGTATCTCCCGGCTAACTGCCGCGGCTAAAGCTGAGGTTTTGAGAAGCGCCACCTTCGGGTGGCGTTTTTTTTGAGCGTCAATCGCAGAATTGCACCTGCTGAGATAGCACCGATGCAGTCCGGGTTCACGGTGCACTTACCATCCTCGCGGCATGGATCATTGCCCTTCCTTGCTTGACAGAATCAGGGCTGCATCACCTCGTCAGGGGGATTGAGCAGCCCTGTTGTTGGGACTACAGTGCAGCCTTGCCAACAAGGATGCCGATGTCCACAGTCCCTGCCCCTGCCAGCCCCAACGCGGTGTACCTGGGTGGCCTTGCGCGCCGTCTGGCGTCGGAAAAAATTGCCACCGACGAGGTGATCCGGGAGCTACAGCTCAAGTCCAGCAAGCAGGGCAAGACCCTGGTGGCCCTGCTGGTGGAGGGCAATCACGCCAGCGCCGCGCGGCTGGCCGAAGTCGCCAGCGCCGAGTTCGGCTCGCCGATGGTGGACCTCTCGGTGCTGGAGATCGACCCGCAGATCATCCGCGAGGTCGGCGACAAGCTGATCCGCAAGCATACGGCGCTGCCGCTGTTCAAGCGCGGCAAGAAACTGTTCATCGGCATCGCCGACCCGGCCAACATCACCGCGCTCGACGAGTTCAAGTTCGCCACTGGGCTGATGACCGAGGCGATCGTCGTCGAACAGGACAAGCTGGCGAAAATGGTGGAGGTCGCGGCCAATTCGGCCGAATCCACCTCGCTCAACGTCGGCGACGCCGACCTCGACAATCTGGACATCATCGAGGGCGGCGATGAGGACACCGGACCGGAAGTGGGCCGCTCGGACGCCGACGACGCGCCGATCGTGCGCTACGTCAACAAAATCCTGGTTGACGCGATCCAGCAGGGCGCCTCGGACATCCATTTCGAGCCGTACGAAAAGTTCTACCGCATCCGCTATCGCCGCGACGGCGAGCTGAAGATCATCAACCAGCCGCCGGTGGCGCAGGGCAGCCGCATCGCCGCGCGCATGAAGGTGATGAGCCGCATGGACCTGGCCGAACGCCGGGTGCCGCAGGACGGCCGCATCAAGCTCAACCTGTCAAAGACCAAATCCATCGATTTCCGCGTCAGCACCTGCCCGACGCTGTGGGGCGAGAAGATCGTGGCGCGTATTCTCGACGCCTCCTCCGCCATGCTTGGCATCGATTCACTGGGCTACGAGCTGGAACAGAAAGTCGCCTACATGAAGGCGCTGGAGCAGCCGCAGGGGATGATCCTGGTCACCGGCCCCACCGGCTCCGGCAAGACCGTTTCGCTCTACACCGGCATGAACATCCTCAACACCGAGGACGTGAACATCTCCACGGCCGAAGACCCGGCGGAAATCAACCTGCCGGGCATCAATCAGGTCAACGTCAATCCCAAGACCGGGCTGACTTTTGCGGCGGCACTGAAAAGCTTTTTGCGGCAGGACCCCGACATCATCATGGTCGGCGAGATCCGTGATCTGGAGACTGCCGAAATCGCCATCAAGGCGGCGCAGACCGGTCACCTGGTACTCAGCACCCTGCACACCAACGACGCGCCGCAGACCATCACCCGCCTGATGAACATGGGCGTGCCGGGTTACAACATCGCCTCCACGCTGTCGCTGGTGATCGCCCAGCGGCTGGCACGCAAGCTGTGCAAGAACTGCAAGAAGCCCGCCGACATCCCGCGCGAGGAACTCAAGCGCAATGGCTTTACCGAGGAGATGCTCAACACCGCCGGCTTCACGATTTTTCAGGCCATGGGCTGCGATCAGTGCGACAAGGGCTACAAGGGGCGCACCGGCATCTACCAGGTGATGCCGCTCACCGAAAGAATGGGGCGCATCATCATGGAAGGCGGGTCGTCTCAGGACATCGCCGACCAGGCCAAGCGCGAGGGCATCAAGGACCTGCGGGAGTCGGCCCTGAAGAAGGTGATGGATGGTCATATCGACCTCCTGGAAGCCAATCGCACCACGGTCTCCGAGTAGGCCTTACGATACGGCGGCTCAATTCAATAAGGGACGCACGCCATGGCGGAAGCAGTCAAGATCATCAAGGAATACGATTTCAAGTGGGAAGGCACTGACCGCAAGGGCACCAAGATCAAGGGCCAGATGACCGGCCCGGGTGACGCCTTCGTCAAGCTGCAACTGCGCAAGCAGGGTGTGACTCCGACCCGCGTGCAGAAACAGCTGAAATTCGGCAGCGGCAAGAAGCCGATCACCGGCCAGGAAATCGCCATCTTCAGCCGCCAGATGTCGACCATGATGAAAGCGGGCGTGCCGCTGGTGCAGTCGCTGGAACTGGTCGCACGCGGCAACGAGAACAAGTCGATGACCGAGATGATCCTGTCGGTCAAGGCCGGCATCGAATCCGGTCTACCGTTCGCGGAATCACTGGCCAAGCACCCGCGCCAGTTCGATGAGCTGTATGTCAACCTGGTCGAGGCCGGCGAGAAATCCGGCGCACTGGAATCGCTGCTGGAAAAGATCGCCACCTACAAGGAAAAAACCGAGACCATCAAGAAGAAGGTGAAGAAGGCGCTGACCTACCCTGCCGCGGTGGTGGTGGTGGCCTTCGTGGTTACCGGCATCCTGCTGTATTTCGTGATTCCCCAGTTCGAGAGCCTGTTCCAGGGGTTTGGTGCCGACTTGCCAGCCTTCACCAAGATGGTGGTGTCGCTGTCGAAGTTCGTGACCGCGTACTGGTGGATGCTGCTGCTGATTCCTGTCGCTGCGTTTTTCGCCTTTAAGGAAGCGCACCACCGCTCGGCCAATTTCCGGCGCTTTCTGGATCGCGTCGTGCTCAAGGCACCGCTGTTTGGCGAGATTCTCTACAAGTCCGCCGTTGCCCGTTTTGCCCGCACGCTGTCGACCATGTTCGCGGCCGGCGTGCCGCTGGTGGAGGCGATGGATTCGGTCGCCAAGGCGGCCGGCAACATCGTCTACACCGAAGGCATCATGAAGATGAAGGATCAGGTCTCCACCGGCACCCAGCTGCAGCTGACGATGGCGCAATCCAACCTGTTCCCGGCCATGGCCGTGCAGATGATCGGCATCGGCGAAGAGTCCGGCTCGCTCGACGCCATGTGCGCCAAGGTGGCCGAGTTCTACGAGGAAGAAGTGGACAATATGGTGGACTCGCTGGCGAGCCTGATGGAGCCGATGATCATGGCCGTACTCGGCGTGCTGGTGGGCGGCCTGGTCATCGCCATGTATCTGCCGATCTTCAAGCTGGGTCAGGCCATCTAGTGTTGCTTGCTGAACAACTGGCGGCCTCGCCGCCGCTGCTGATCGCTTGCACAGGTGTGCTGGGCCTGCTGGTGGGCAGCTTTCTCAACGTGGTGATCCATCGGCTGCCGAAGATGATGGCGCAACGCTGGGAGCAGGAGGCGCGCGACATCCTGGCGCTCGAGGCGGTGCAACAGCCGCCGCTGTCGCTGCTTCGGCCGGCTTCGCGCTGCCCGGCCTGCGGCGTCGCCATCAGGCCCTGGCAGAACATCCCGGTGCTGTCCTGGCTGGCGCTGCGCGGCCGTGCTGCCTGCTGCGGGGTGTCGATCGGCGCCCGCTACCCGCTGGTGGAACTGCTCACCGCCCTGGCCAGTGCCGCCTGTGCCTGGCATTTCGAAGCCGGCTGGCCGCTTGCCGGCGCGCTGCTGCTGAGCTGGGCACTGATCGCGCTGGCCTGCATCGACCTCGACACCCAGTTGCTGCCAGACGACATCACCCTGCCGCTGCTCTGGCTGGGTCTGCTGTTCGCGCTCTATGGCGGCTTGGTGACACTCGAGAGTGCGGTGATTGGCGCGATGGCGGGCTATCTGTCGCTGTGGGCGGTGTACTGGGCTTTCAAGCTCGCCACCGGCAAGGAGGGCATGGGCTATGGCGACTTCAAGCTGCTGGCGGCACTCGGCGCCTGGCTGGGCTGGCAGGCCTTGCCGCAGATCATCCTGCTCTCCTCCATCGTCGGCGCGCTGAGCGGCATCGCGATGATCGTCTTCAAGCGCCAGCAGCGCGGTGCTGCGATGCCGTTCGGCCCATACCTCGCGGCGGCCGGTTGGCTGGCGCTGATGGGTGCGGATGTGATTTCCCTGGTGGTACCGGGCGCGGCGGCTAGATGACGCGGGTGGTCGGCCTCACCGGCGGTGTCGCCAGCGGCAAGAGCCATGTGCTGCAGCTGTTCCGGTCGCTGGGCGTGCCCGCCATCGAGGCCGATGACGTCGGCCGTGCCGTGGTCGCGGCGGGTCAGCCTGCGCTCGCCGAGATTGCACAGGCGTTCGGCAACCATCTGCTGCAGCCCGACGGAGGCCTTGACCGTCGCGCGCTGCGCAAGCTGGTGTTCAGCGACGCGGCGGCACTCAGGCAACTGGAAGCGATCACCCATCCGCATATCCGCGCGCAGCTCAGCGCCTGGCTGGCTGCGCAGACCTCGCCCTACTGCCTGCTCAGTGCTGCCATCCTGCTCGAGCGCGGGCTGTCCACGCTGGTCGAGCGGGTGCTGGTGGTGGATGCGCCGGAAAGCCACCAGATCGCCCGCCTGATGCGGCGCGACCAGATCGACGAGACCCT
Source organism: Stagnimonas sp. (assembly GCA_046598075.1). GTDB lineage: Bacteria > Pseudomonadota > Gammaproteobacteria > Nevskiales > Nevskiaceae > Stagnimonas. Next base: position 10,303 of record JBKJJE010000200.1, on the reverse strand, counting down.
GGCACGGCAGATGCTGGGTAACCAGATGAGCCGCGCCGAGCGTCTGGCCGCGGCGCATGAGGTCATCGAAAACCCCGATCCGCTGCAAGACCTGATGCCGCAGGTGCTGCGTCTGCACGCTCTCTACAGCAGCTGATCCGGACACCCTCCACGCGCCCGGCGCAAAGGTTGGCGGGCGGCGGCGGCATCGTCCAGAATGCCCCACCTTCAATACCCAGCAGCCTGCGTGCCCCAAGCTGTCGACCACATCGTCTTTGAACAACCGCTCAGCGAAAGGGTGCGAACCTTTATGCGTCTGGAATTCCTGTTCCAGCAGCGCCATCACCATGCGCTGGATGCCTCGCCGACCGGTACCCGCGCCGCGCTGCAATCGCTGCTGGACGTGCTGTCGCTGACGTCGCGTTCCGATCTCAAGAGCGAGGTGATCAAGGAAGTCCAGGATCAGCAGACCGTGCTCACCCGCGCACCGGCGCTGCTGCAGGGAATGGACGTGCGGCAAGCCTTCGCCCGCTTGACCGATGCCCTGAAGGGCGTGCAACGGCTACCCTCGCACTTTGCCGGGTCGGCCCTGCGCAGCCACGAGTTTCTGGATGCCATTGCCAAGCGCAGTGCCATTCCCGGCGGCGCGGCCTCGTTCGACATGCCGGCGCTGCACCGCTGGCTGGCAGAACCCAGCATCCGCATCCATGCCGATCTCGAACGCTGGTTTGCCCACTTCGCTCCCTACGAGACTGCGGTCTCCACCTGTCTCGACGTGCTGCGCCATTGCGGTGTCGATCAGCCGCTGGTGGCCGCAGGCGGAGTGCATCTGCACACGCCGCAGGCTGCACACCAGTTGTTGCGGGTGAAGGTTTCGTCCGATAGCGGCCTGTATCCCGAAATCAGTGCCGGGCGCTATCGCTACAGCCTGCGCTTCATGCGCCAGCCGGATGTCGACAGCCGGGCCCAGCAGACCCACCAGAACGTGCCGTTCCAGCTGCAGTGCTGTCTGCTCGCCTGATGAGCACGCCTGCCTCCGCCGGGCCGATCGGACGTTGTCCGCAGTGTCACAAGCCGTCGCTGATCGCCCCCGCCAATTCCTGGCGGCCGTTCTGCAGCGAGCGCTGCAAGCTGATCGATCTGGGTGACTGGATGAACGGCCGCTTCGTGATTCCGGCAGAGCCGTCAGCCGATTCAGACGACTACGAACCCGAGCCACTACCGCGCCAATAGGCGCTGATACCCGCGATGCCCTGGGCATTGGCGGCACGCGCCGCATCGAATTGCAGGGCATCGAGTCCGCCGATGGCGAACACCGGCAGCGCCGCATCGCCACGCAGGGCAGCAAAGCCCGGCCAGCCGAGCGGCGCTGCACCCGGATGCGTTGCTGTCGACAACACCGGACCCAGCACGGCCGCGTCGAAGCCAAGCGTGCTTGCGTGCGACAGCTGTCCCGAATCGTGTACCGAAGCGACTGCGAGCGGCACATCAGGCCGCTGCGACAACCCCATCAGGGCCGCACTGCTGGCATGCCAACCCGCTGCGCGCAGTGCGCCAACTCGCGCGGGGTCACGATCCAGAAATACCTTGATGCCGAAGGCGCGCGCAGCGGGCACCAGTTGCCATGCCAGCGCCTCGTATTGCGCCGCGTCGAGCAAGGGTTGCCGCAACCGCAGCCATGCCCCTTGCGGCAACTGCGCGAGCCCTGCAAGCAGGGCGCTAGGCGTGATCTGCGGCGGCGTGAACACATAGTGCGCGGGCGCACGCAGTGCGCGTTCGATGGGCACGACCGTGGGCAGCAGCGGGGTCACTGCGCTGAATTGATCGACCGCCAGCCAACGCAAAGACTGTCCCTCGCAGCCGCGCGGCTCGCCGTCAAAGGCGGTGACGCGCCAAGTGTCGAGCACGATGCTGCGATTGCTGTAGTCGTGGCGGAAGCGGATCAGCGGTGTGGCCTCGCGGACATCGATGTCCAGCTCTTCCCGCAACTCGCGGCGAAGCGCCTGCAGGGCCGACTCGCCGGCTTCGATCTTGCCGCCTGGGAACTCCCACCAGCCGGCGGCAATCTTACCTGCGGGCCGCTGTGCAAGCAGCACTGCGCCGTCGGTATTGACCAGCACGCCGCAGGCGACATGAATGGTTGGCTTGCTGGATTGGCTCATCGCGGCGCTGGCTGAGGTGAGTAGCCGCCTTTCATCGCTCAGTGCGCAGCCTTGGAATCTATCCGGACCACGGTCTGGCTAGGTCCGGTATTCGGCATTGATTTTCACGTAGTCGTAGCTGAAATCGCAGGTCCAGACCGTGGTGCTGGCCGTGCCACGCCCCAGGCCGATGCCAATGGTGAATTCGGGCTTGGCGACCACTGCGGCGCCGCGCGCTTCACGATAATCGGCGTGCGGCTGGCCGGCCTCGATCACCGCCACCTCATCCAGCGCGATGGTGACTTCCGCCACGTCCAGCCCTTCGACACCGGCCTTGCCGATCGCCATCGCCAGCCGGCCCCAGTTGGCATCGCTGGCGAACATCGCCGTCTTCACCAGCGGCGAGTGGGCAATCGACAGCGCCACCAGACGCGCCTCGGCATCGTCGCGGGCACCGCCGACTTCGATGGTGATGAACTTGGTCGCACCCTCGCCATCGCGGACGATGGCGTGCGCCAGTTCGCGGCAGACCTGTTCAATGGCAGCCGCGATCAGCGGATAGTCGGCGTGCCCAGCATCGACCTCCTGCGTCCCGACTTTGGCGGTGGCGAACAGCAGGCAGCTGTCATTGGTCGAGGTATCGCCGTCCACCGTCACGCAGTTGAAAGTACGGCCGGCGACATCGGCGATCAGCGCCTGGGTGGCAGCGGCACTGAGTCGCGCGTCGGTGCCGATATAGGCCAGCAGGGTCGCCATGTTGGGGTGGATCATGCCCACGCCCTTGGCGATACCGGTGACGGTGACAGTGCCCTGGCTGGTCTGCACGGTGCGCGAGACACCCTTGCCGACGGTATCGGTGGTCATGATCGCGCGCATGGCAGCGAGCCAGCCATCGGGCTTCAGATCAGCCACCGCTGCCGGTGCCGCCGCCACCATCCGGGCTACCGGCAGGGGCTGGCCGATCACCCCGGTCGAAAACGGCAGCACGCTGTCGGCTGGAATGCCCAGCGCGGCGGCGACCGCGGCGCTGGTGGCGCGTGCCGCCTCAAGGCCCGCAGCGCCGGTCGCAGCATTGGCATTGCCGCTATTCACCAGCAGCGCACGGATCACCTGCGTGCCGGCGAGACGCTCGCGGCAGAGCTGCACGGGGGCGGCAGCAAAAGCGTTGCAGGTAAACACCCCACCGACCCGGGTGCCGGCATCGAGCGCGATCACCAGCAGGTCTTTCCTGCCCGCTTTCTTGATCGCCGCCTCGCTCACCCCCAGCCGCGCGCCAGCGATCGGCAGCAGCGCCGTCGGCTCGGTGTAATTGACCGGCATGGGGCAATCCTTGGAAGAATCAGGCCAGCTGGCCGTGGCAGTGCTTGTACTTCTTGCCGCTGCCGCAGGGGCAGGCGTCGTTGCGGCCCACCTTGGGCATGTTGCGCTGGTAGGTTTCCGGTCGTTCGGAAGGGGCCGCCGCCTGCATCATCCGCGGCGAGGGCTGGGGTGCCGGTGCAGCCTGCGGCGCATCGTTCAGCACATCAGGTGCCTGGTCATGCTGCAACAGCATCTTGCCCCCGGCGACTTCGGCAGCGGCGCGGCGCTGCTGCTCGATGCGCTCCACCTCTGCCTCGGTCTGGATCTGCACTCTTGCCAGGATCGAGATCACCTCGTGCTTGAAGCGCCCCAGCATGTCGTTGAACATGCCGAAAGCCTCGCGCTTGTATTCCTGCTTGGGATCTTTCTGCGCATAGCCGCGCAGGTGAATGCCCTGACGCAGGTAGTCCATCGCCGCCAGGTGCTCGCGCCAGAACTGGTCGATCACCTGCAGCATGATCGCCTTCTCGAAGTGTTCCAGCACGGCCGCGCCGACACGCGCCTTCTTGTCCTCGTAGGCGGTCTTGACTGCCTCGGTAACGCGGGCGCGCACACCCTTCTCGTCGAGGCTGTCTTCCTCGTCGAGCATTTTCTTGACTGGCAGCTCGACCCCGAAGTCCTTCTTCAGCGCAGCTTCAAGCTCTTCCACTTTCCACATTGATTCAATGGTCTGCGGCGGAATGTAGACATCGACAATGCCGCTCATCACGTCAGGACGGATGTCGTCGACCAGGGCGGTCACCTTCTCCGCACCCATCAGCTCGTCGCGCAATTCGTACACCGCCTTGCGCTGATCGTTGGCGACGTTGTCGTATTCGAGCAGATTTTTACGAATATCAAAGTTGTGCGCTTCCACCTTGCGCTGCGCGGTTTCGATGGCGCGGGTCACCCAGCGGTGCTCGATCGCCTCGCCCGGCTGCATGCCGAGCTTGGTCAGCATCGAGCGCATCGACGGTGGCGTGAAGATGCGCATCAGGGTGTCGTCGAGCGAGAGATAGAAACGGGTGGTGCCCGGATCGCCCTGGCGACCGGAGCGGCCACGCAGCTGGTTGTCGATACGGCGCGATTCGTGGCGCTCGCTGCCGATCACGTAGAGGCCGCCAGCGGCCTTCACCGCATCGTGGCGAAGCTGCCAGTCGGCCTTGGCTTTCTCGCGGGTCGCCGTGTCTTCGGCAGGTACTGCATGCAGTTCGGCTTCCAGCGAGCCGCCCAGCACGATGTCGGTGCCGCGACCGGCCATGTTGGTGGCGATGGTGACCGTCGCCGGCCGGCCGGCATTGGCGATGATCTCGGCCTCGCGTTCGTGCTGTTTGGCATTCAGCACCTCGTGCGGAATGTTTTTCTCGGTCAGCAGCCGGGCCAGCAGCTCGCTGGTCTCGATGCTCGCGGTGCCGACCAGCACCGGTTGCTGGCGCTTGTTGGCGTCGATGATCTCGGCGATGACGGCGTCGAATTTTTCCTTGGCGGTGATGAACACCTGATCGCCACGATCATCACGGATCATCGCGCGGTTGGTGGGGATCACCACCACTTCCAGCTTGTAGATGTTCTGGAACTCGAACGCCTCGGTGTCGGCGGTGCCAGTCATGCCGGCCAGCTTCTTGTAGAGGCGGAAATAGTTCTGGAAAGTGATCGAGGCCAGCGTCTGGTTTTCCTGCTGGATGTTGACGCTTTCCTTCGCCTCGACGGCCTGATGCAGGCCGTCGCTCCAGCGGCGGCCCGACATCAGGCGGCCGGTGAACTCGTCGACGATGATCACCTGCCCGCCGCGCACGATGTACTCGACGTCGCGCTTGTAGAGGTGGTGGGCGCGCAGCAGCGCATTGAGGTGATGCACCAGGATGATGTGGCTGGCGTCGTACAAGGAGTCATCCTCGCCGAGCAGACCCACTTCGCGCATGAACTCCTCGGTCTTCTCGTGGCCGGACTCCGAGAGGTGCACCTGCTTGCCCTTCTCGTCGGCAAAGAAATCGCCTTCGCCTTCCTCGTCTTTCTGCGGCACCAGACGCGGGATGATGGCGTTGATCTTCTGCCACAGCGCCGGGTCGTCATCGGCAGGGCCGGAGATGATCAGCGGCGTGCGTGCCTCGTCGATCAGAATCGAATCGACCTCGTCGACAATGGCGTAGTGCTGGCCACGCTGCACCTTCTGGTCGAGCGCGAACGCCATGTTGTCGCGCAGGTAATCAAAGCCGAACTCGTTGTTGGTGCCGTAGGTGATGTCGGCGGCGTAGGCCGCCTTCTTCTCTTCGTTGGACTGGCCGGACACCACCACGCCGACGGTGAGGCCCAGGAAGCCGTACAGCTTGCCCATCCACTCCGCATCGCGGCGGGCGAGGTAGTCGTTGACGGTGACCACGTGCACGCCCTGGCCTTCCAGCGCGTTGAGATATACCGGCAGGGTTGCCATCAGCGTCTTGCCCTCGCCGGTGCGCATCTCGGCGATCTTGCCTTCGTTGAGCACCGAGCCGCCGATCAGCTGCACATCGAAATGGCGCATGCCCATGGTGCGCTTGCCGGCCTCGCGGGCGACGGCGAAGGCATCCGCGCGGATATCCACCAGCGATTCGCCGCCGGCGAGCCGCTCTTTCAGCACGCGGGTCTGGTCGACCAGATCGGCGTCGCTCAGTGCCGCGTATCTGCTTTCCAGCGAACCGACCTGATCGACGACCTCCTTGCGGAACCGGGTGACGAGACGCTGATTACGACTCCCGAAGATTCGGGTGAGCAAGTTGTTGATCATGTAGAGAGTTCACAAGCGCAGTTGTGGGCGAAAAACGCCACGCGCGGGTCGGTCAAGGTAAGCCCGCATTATGCCTTATGGCGGCCTGACGGCCGGTTTTCAATAGTGGGGCGACAGCATCCACCCAAGCGCGCGGCCAGACACGTCAGGTCATGGCCGGCGCAGCGATTGCGCGGCGTCTAGCGCGTCGCCTCGATGTATTGCGAAGGGTTCACCGGCGAGCCGTTGAGCAGCACCTCGAAGTGCACATGCGGCCCGGTGGAGCGCCCGGTGGAGCCCATCCGGGCCACCCGCTCGCCCTTGTGGATGGTATCGCCGGTCTTCACCAGCACGGCCGAGTTGTGGCCATAGCGGGTGACGTAGCCATTGCCGTGATTGATTTCGACCAGGCCGCCGTAGCCGCTGCGCTCGCCGGCAAAGCTGACCACGCCGGCACCCACCGCGATCACGCCGCTGCCTTCCGCGCCCGCAAAGTCGATGCCTTCGTGGAACGCTCCGCGGCCACTGAACGGGTCGGTGCGGTAGCCGAACAGCGAGGAGATGAAGCCGTTCAGCACCGGCCAGCCAGAGGGCATCACCTCCTGCTGCATGCGGCTAGCCATCAAGAGGTCCTCGAGCACCCGCATCTGCCGCTCGCGCTCGGAGAGCTTGGCCTGGAACTTCTCGATGGACTGCAGCAGCGGATCCTGGGAGGGCTGCACCAGCGCCAACTCCAGTTCGGCGGTTTCCGGGCCGCCGAGCGCAGGCGGACGATTGAAATTGAACTCCTTGGGATCGAGGTCGGCGACCTTGACCATGCGTTCGCCAGCGGCATCGAGCCGCATCATCTGGGCATTCAGCTCGGCCATGCGGCGGGCCAGAGCATGGGTATTTTCCTCGGCGGAGGATTTGGCACTCGCCAGTTCCAGGCGCTGCGCCTTGAGTTCGGCGTTCCAGCTGCTCATCAGGTGCGTCGGCAGCAGACCCTGACCGCTGTTGGCGTAGTAGCCAACGGCAAAACTCAGCGACAGCGCGCCGCAGATCATCAGGGCGACCGGCATCCAGAAAGTGAAATGGGCTGCATCCAGACGCAGCTTCCAGGTTTTGCCACGGGTGTGGCTGACTACAATGACATCCATAAAGCCTGACTCTCCAACTAACTTTGGTTTCAACAGTGACTGCCGGACGCTTGGACACCCACCTCGAACACTCTGCGTTGCTGCCGCGGGGCCTGGTGGCACACGCGCGGCAACTCATCGAACTCAACCGGGCCCTGCAACTCTGGCTGACCCCCTGGGGCGCCTGGGCAAAACAGGTCTCGCTCGCCAACTTTCAGGCACCCGGCGCGACGCTGATCGTCCACAGTGCCGCGGTTGCGACACCGTTGCGCTATCGCCAGCATGAGATTCTGGCCTGGCTTGGCGAGCAGACCGGAGAACGGTTTTCTCGCCTGGAGATCAACATCCGAGCCTAGGGCCCTGACAACCTGAGACCGGAGTTTAGGCAGCGGTTTTAGCCAAACGCAAGCTTAACTAGCAGAGAATAGGCAAAAATCAAGCCTAATCAGCAGAAAAATAGCGGCGAAATGGGAGCTGATTCAAGCCGCCATCGCGTGCATTGAAGCCACGGCGGGGGTCGCCGGCAGATCTTTGGAAAAAGTGACCCATTCCCATGCGCTCTGGTCTTTCAGCACCGCGCAGGCCAGTTGATTATTGAGCGCGTGGCCAGACTTGTAGGCGCTGTAGGCACCCAGCAACGGTGCGCCGATCAGGTACAGGTCGCCGACGGCGTCGAGAATCTTGTGGCGCACGAACTCGTCGTCGTAGCGCAGGCCATCGGGATTGACGACCCGGTACTGGTCCAGCGCCACGGCGTTGTCCATGCTGGCGCCGAGCGCCAGGTTCTTCGCCCGCAAAGCCTCGAAATCGCCCATGAAGCCGAAGGTGCGGGCGCGGGAAACCTCCTTGACGTAATTGGCAGGCGTGAACTCCAGCACCGCCGTCTGCGCCGAGGTCTTGAACGCGGGGTGCTTGAATTCGATGCCGAACGACAGCCGGAAGCCTTCATAGGGCTCGATGCGGGCGAACTTGTCGCCCTCGCCCACCTGCACCGCCCGCTTGATGCGCATGAACCGCCGGGGGGCGTCCTGGGCAACGACTCCGGTGCTCTGCAACAGGTAGATGAAGGGTGCTGCGGAGCCGTCGAGAATCGGGATCTCGAACGACGACAGCTCGATGATGCAGTTATCGATGCTCATGCCGCACAGGGCCGACATGATGTGCTCGACGGTCGCCACCTTGATGCCATCCCTGATCAGCGTGCTGCACATCGTGGCCTCTCCAACCAGCACGGCGCTGGCGGGAATCTCGACCACCGGGCTGACATCCACCCGACGGAACACGATGCCGGTGCCGATCGCCGCCGGCAGCATGGAGATATGCACCTGCCGCCCGCCGTGCAGGCCGATGCCGCTGGCGCGGATGGGAGCTTTGAGAGTGCGTTGCGGGATCATGGCGGGGCTTGCGGTGAGCGGCTCGAGGCGGAGTTTACCGCTGCCGCGGGGCCGTTTCCGGAGCCGCCGTCGCTATCGCCACCATAGACGCCGGAAGGCACCACCCGGTCGCCCATAAAAAACGGCGCGAAAGCTTCAAAGGCTTTCGCGCCGTCGGGGTACGGCCAGCCGAGCGGAGACGAGCCACCATCAGCCATCCTTTCAGATGGCGAAGGTGTCGAGGCCGGGGCGGGGCTTCTTGGGGCCGCCGCCGCCCAGCTTCAGATCCGCATCAGTCCGCCTGCGCGCGCAGGAAGGCGGGCACGTCCAGCACGTCGTCGGACAAGTCCTCCAGCCAGCTCTTGCCGTGGGTGCCGGTGGCAGCCATCTGCGCCCGCGGGTAGCCAGCGTCGGCAACCGGCATCGGCCGCAGTCCTGGCACCCGCGGGGTCATCTGCGGCTGGCGCGGCTGCACCTGCGCGGCCGGGTGGCCCATCTGGCCCATGCCGCCGAGACCCGGCACCGTCGAACGCCGCGCACCCGGTTCCGGGAAGCGTGCAATGTGCGAGGGCAGCACTTCCTGCCGGGTGCTGGCGAGACCGGTGGCCACCACCGTCACCCGCAGTTCGCCGTTGAGACTGGGGTCGATGGAGGTGCCGCACTTGATGTCGGCCTCCTCGCTCGCCACATCGCCGACGTGCTGCATGATGTGGTCGTGCTCGTCCAGGGTCAGGGTATCGTCGCAGGTGATGTTGACCAGGATGCCGCGCGCGCCGCGGATCTCGATGTCGTCGAGCAGCGGACTGGACAGTGCAGCTTCCACCGCCCGCTTGGCGCGGTCTTCACCGCTGGCCTTGCCGATGCCCATCATCGCCATGCCGCGCGCACCCATGACGGTGCGCACGTCGGCGAAGTCGAGATTGATCTCGCCAGGACGGGTGATGAGGTCGCTGATGCCAAGCACGGCGTTCTGCAGCACGTCGTTTGCCGCCTTGAAGGCATTCATCAGGCTCACCGAACCACCGAGCACCAGGCGCAGTTTTTCGTTGGGGATGACGATCAGCGAATCGACATGCTGCTGCAGCTGGATGATGCCCTGCATCGCCTGCGCCATGCGCTTCTTGCCCTCGCTGGGGAAAGGCTTGGTGACGACGGCGACGGTGAGGATCTTCATCTCCTTAGCCACCTCGGCGATCACCGGTGCCGCGCCGGTGCCGGTACCACCGCCCATGCCGGCGGTGATGAACAGCAGATCGGTGCCTTCCAGCATTTCCGAGATACGCTCGCGGTCTTCGTCCGCAGACTGCCGGCCGATTTCCGGATTGCTGCCTGCGCCGAGGCCGCGGGTGAGCGCGGCGCCCAGTTGCAGCTGGTTGTTGGTGACGCACTTTTCCAGATGATCGCGATCGGTGTTCGAGACGATGAACTCGACGCCGCCGATGCCGCACTGCGCCATCTGGTTGACGGTGTTGCAACCGCCGCCGCCGACGCCGATGACCCTGATCACTGCGGTGGAACGCAAGCCGTCCACCAGTTCAAACGTTTCCTGTTGTGCCCCTGCCATAACACTCTCCTTGAGTTGATGCATCAATGGCCATGCCCCGGCCCTGT